>JAJFGI010000131.1 GCA_021776215.1 Kiloniellaceae bacterium
AATGGGCCATCGGTTCGCCGCCTTAATACTCCATGTGGCGGGAGGACGCTATAGCAAGCCGCACCCCCCTCACCTACGGCGACGCGGGTGTCGACATCGACGCCGGCAATGCCCTGGTGGAGGCCATCAAGCCCCTGGCCAGGGCAACGGCCCGGCCCGGTTCCGACGCCGGCCTGGGCGGTTTCGGCGCGTTGTTCGACCTGAAGGCCGCCGGTTACAGCGACCCGATCCTGGTCGCCGCCACCGACGGCGTGGGTACCAAGCTGAAGATCGCCCTCGCCGCGGGCCGGCACGACACCATCGGCATCGATCTGGTGGCCATGTGCGACAACGATCTGGTGGTCCAGGGCGCGGAACCCCTCCTGTTCCTGGATTATTTCGCCACGGCCAAGCTCGACGTGACCAACGGCCGGGCCGTGGTCAGCGGCATCGCCGCCGGCTGCCGCGAGGCCGGCTGCGCCCTGGTCGGCGGCGAAACGGCGGAGATGCCCGGCCTCTATAATCCCGGCGATTATGATCTGGCCGGCTTCGCCGTCGGCGCGGTAGAGCGCGGCCAGGCGATCACCGGCGCCGAGGTTGCAGAGGGCGACGTGATCCTCGGCCTTGCCTCAAGTGGCTTGCATTCCAACGGCTTCTCGCTGGTTCGTAAGGTCGTATCGGAGATTGGAATCGATTATGGCGGAGCCGCGCCGTTCGCTCCCAAGGTCAGCTTGTCGGCCGCTTTGCTCACCCCCACGCGCATCTACGTGCGCAGTTGCCTGGCGGCGGTCCGCGCCGGCGGCGTTCGCGCCCTGGCGCACATCACCGGTGGCGGCTTGTTGGAAAATCTGCCGCGCGTCCTGCCGACCCACCTGGCGGCTGAAATCGATGGCGGCACCTGGCCGGTGCCGCTGGTGTTCGGGTGGCTGGCGGCCGATGGCGGCGTGCCCGCGGCCGAGATGCTGCGCACCTTCAACTGCGGTATTGGCATGGTCGCCGTCGTTGCCCCCGACCGGGTCGAGGCCCTGACCGACGTGCTCGCGGAGCACGGCGAACAGGTCTTTCGCATCGGCCGTATCGGGGCCCGGGCCACCGGTGGGCCGGCCGTGGCGATCGATCCGGGAGCCGTGTCCTGGCAACCCTGACCGGCCAGCGCACGCCCGTGGCGGTCGTTATTTCGGGCCGCGGGAGTAACCTGCAGGCCCTCATCGATGCCGGCGCCGATCCGACGTACCCGGCCAAGATCGTGCTGGTGGTCTCGAATGTCCCCGGCGCCGCCGGGCTGGACCGGGCCGCCGCCGCCGGTATCGCCACCGCGACCATCGACCACCGCGATTTCGCCCACCGCGACGCCTTCGAGACCGCGCTGAGCGCCGCCCTGAGCAAGGCCGGCGCCGAAATCGTCTGCATGGCCGGCTTCATGCGCATCGTCGGTCCGGCCTTCGTTACCCGTTGGAGCGACCGCCTGCTGAATATCCACCCGTCGTTGCTGCCCGTCTTCCCCGGCCTGCACACTCACGCCCGCGCGCTGGCAGCCGGCGTGAAGCTGCACGGCTGCACGGTGCATTTCGTCCGCCCCGAGCTGGACAATGGGCCGATCATCGGCCAAGCCGCGGTGCCGGTCCTCCCCGGCGACGACGAGGCCAGCTTGGCCGCGCGGGTCCTAAAGGTCGAACACCAGCTCTACCCCCGCTGCCTGCGTCTGGTAGCCGAGGGGCGGGTGATGGTCGAGGAGCGCGTCGCCACCCTGCCCGGCGGTGACGCCGAGACGGGTGCCCAATTGATCAATCCGAGCCTATAGTCCCGGCCCGACTGCCGGCTGATGGCCCGGTTGTATCCTCACTCTCCCTTCAGCGTATGCCTCGGGCCTTGCCGGCCGATTTCACGGCAGCTTCGCGGACCGCGCGTGAAATCTCCTCGGCAAGGTCCGTGCTCGCGACGGCGCGGGCAACGGTCAGGCCGCCAATCAGAACGCCGAGCATCGCCCAGGCCCGCGCCCGCCGCTTGTCCGCCGATCCGTCCGCCAACCCATTCGCGATAAGATCGGCGATCTTGGTCATTTTTGCCTCGTAGGCGGCATGCACCTTAGGCTCGGCGCGCACGACTTCGGGTGACAGGGCCGCCATCGCACAACCGCGGGCGAGGTCATCGCGGTGCGCCCGGTCGAGGTAATAGTCCGCGAAGGCCTGGACCCATTTCGCACCGGCCTCTCTCTGAAATTTCGGAATGCTCTCGATGACCTCATCGAGGCCAACATCGAGCGCGGCGCCGAACGCTCCATCCTTGGACCCGAAATGGGCATAAAAGGCACCGGACGTCACGCCAGCGGCCTTCGCGATGCCGTCGACCCCGATTCCGGCGAAGCCGTGCGACCGAAAGCCTCGGCTCGCCGCCGAGAGCACCCGTTGGCGGGTCTCCTCCTTACGTTCCTGATTCCTCGCCATGGTCCCATACCTCTAAAATAACGATCGTTATTTTTCTCTTGACGAAATAGCGCTCGGTATATAAATAAATATCACGATCGTTATATATCAATCTCAACAATCTCGCAATCCCGCAAAAGCAAGGAGTCTCGAACAATGCCCCTTACCCTCACTGTTACCGAAGGCGTTTTGCCGGAAGGGACCGAAAAGCTGGCGGTCGAGCGTCTCACCGCGGCCATGCTGAAATGGCACGCCCTGAGCGGCAATAAAGTGATGACCGCCAACGTCACGGCCCACGTCCACGTGATTCCGCGGACTCATACGTTCTCGGGCGGGAAAGAGTTTTCCGGCGCCTGGATCGAATGGAAAGTGCCGTCGTTCGCGTTCAACTCCAGAGAAATTCAAGTCGGATTTTTTAAGGACGCGACAGACATCATCCATGACCTGTCCGGTGGAAAACAGCCTAGGGACAACATTTACAGCAACGTCGTCCACACCGTGGACGGAAGCTGGAATCTCGACGGCAAGGCGATGACCAACGAGGAGCTGGGCGACGCCATTGCCATGGGCTGAAATCGGGGCCTGAACGAAGGATGTAAGGAGTCAGTATGTATTGGTTCACGGTGCGTAAATCGGCAGGCTGCCGAGCCATTCCTGGCAATAATCGTCGAGAGGGGTGAAAAATCGGGTCTGTCCCAACTGAAGAGACGGCGTAACGGCGGCCAATCAGGCTTTCTTGCGATTGGCCGCCAACCAGCCGTCGACCAGGGCGACGGTCTGATCGACGACATCGGAGCGCATGCCTTTCTGCGCCGCGATGGTCTGCACTAGGCAGTCCGCCCGCTCGATGTTCTGGGCACCGGCGAGCAGGGCACGGGCCGCCGAGGAGGGCTTGGCGAGCCCCTTGGCCGCGTTCGCATATTTCTCGAACGGAACCAGATCGTCGGCCGAGGCGCCGATCGCCTGGCACACCGCGCGGACCCAGTCATAGACCGACCGCGACAGCTCGATGTCGCTGTGGACCGCGTCCCGAATGGAGCGCATGTCGTCCTTCCGGACACAGCGATAGTTACCCGTCAGGAGCATGGCCCACTTGGCCAGCGGCACGAAGACCGAGTCATGCACCTTGAGCTTGACCGGCAATTCGATCGGGCCGTCGCCGGGATCGTAGCGGATGGCCTCGATATCGGCCTGCATCCGGCGCAGGATCGCCGTGTGCGTGTCGGATTCGAAACGGGCCGCCTTGAAATTGGTCGGCAGGCTGACCTGCAGCACGTTTGTCTCTTCGTCCGGCGGGCGAAAGGCCTGCGGGTCCGGACTGCACAGCGTCATCAGCGCCGGATCGAAGCTGTCCCAGACGCTGGGATCGGTATAGCAGCGCCTCAGCGCCGCGGTGTCGAGGCCCGGAACGCGCGCCAGATAGGGCAGCGGCGGCATGTTCATGATCGACATGCAGGGCATCTTGGCCTTGGCCACCGCGTCCAAGAGCTCGCGCACGCCCGGCGAGCGATACTGCGGCTCCTGCATGGCCAGACCGATCAGATCGTACTCGGCGAGATCGACGGCATCCGGCGTGGCGGCGGACAAGGACCCCGGTGCCTGCCGTGAGTCTATCTCGACCAGAGCGTCCCGGCCTCTGACCGGCAGACGAACCCGGGTGCCGGCCTTGTTGATCAGCTCCGCTTCGGCCGGCAGGCAGACAAGCTTCACGCTATGCCCCGCGAGCAGCAGCTTGGTCGCCAATAGGGACCCATAGGATGCGCCCAGAATCAGCGTGTTGTAGGTGCGGGACATGGCAGTCCTCCCTTACGTATCGGATTGCGGGCCGGCAGGGAGCCTGGGCACTCGTTCAGAGCGGCGCGGCCAAAGTAGTACCGCCTGGTTGCGGCCCGGTCTAGGGGGGGCACATTTGAATTGTTTTCGGCCACCGCCCCTAAAGCAACCATTCGGCAATAGAATCCCGGTATTTGGCGTCGAAATCCGCCTTCGTGCCCTCGATCTTGTTGGCGCCCAGCTCGAGCACGTAGATGTAATCGGCGACCTCGGTTCCTGCGAGGACGTTCTGGTCGACCATCAGGATGGTCCGGCCATCCTCGGCCGTGAGCCGGCGCAGATGGTCATAGATTACGCCGCTCATCTTCGGGTCCAGACCGACTGTCGGCTCGTCCACCAGGAGCAGTTTCGGATCCGTGACCAGGGCCCGCTGAATCTCGAGCACACGTTGCTGCCCCCCGCTCAGATCGCCGGCACGGCGATTCTGGAACTCGCGCAGGATGGGGGCCGCCTCCAGCGCGCGCTCGATCGCCGCCGCCACCCGCCGCCGGTCGCGGCGGAAAATCCAAGCGCCCATCTCCAGGTTCTCGCGGACGCTCAGGTGCGGAAAGATATTCCGCCGCTGGGCGATGTACGCAATGCCGAGACGCACGAGCTGGTTGGTGCGCACCCCGGTGATGTCGCGTCCGTCGTAGCTGATCGAGCCGCGGTGCGGACGAATCTGCCCGACGATACATTTCAAGAGGGTCGACTTGCCGACGCCGTTGGCGCCGATCACGGTGGTCAGTTGCCGGCTGCGCGCCTCGACCGTCAAACCGCTCAGGATATCGATATCGGCGACATAACCGGCGTGCAGGTTCTCGGCTTTCAGCGTCACGACGCGGCCCTCGCGCTCCGAGTTCCGAGATAAGCCTGGAGGACGGCCGGATCGCTGCGGACGGCCTCGGGCGGGCCGTTGGCGATGACTCGTCCGTTCTGCAGCGCGACGATCCGGCGGCACAAATCGAAGATCGAGCCCATGTCGTGGCTGATCAAAATGATGCTGGTGCCGCGCGCGTTCCAATCGCGGATCGTATCGTGCATCAGGCGCTTCAGCGTGGGGTGGACGCCGCCGAAAGGCTCGTCGAGCAGCACCAGCTTCGGCGCCAGCATCATGATGCGGCCGAACTCCAGCAGCTTCGCCTGACCGCCGGACAGGTTGGCCGCCGGTTCGCCGGCCAGGCGGCCGAGGTCCAGCCCGTCGAGGATCGCGCGCCCTTTTTCCGCCGCCGCGCGCGGCGCCGCGGACCAGTCGGTGAGGCCGGGCACCAGAAGGTTCTCCAGCACGCTGAGGCGGCGAAAGATCTTGGTCACCTGAAAGCTGCGCGCGATTCCCGCGGTTGCGAGCGCCGACGGCTCGCGTCCCACGATCGATCGGCCTTCGAACGAGACGCTGCCCTGCTCCGGGCGGTAGAAACCGCTGAGCACGTTGAGGAAGGTGGTCTTGCCCGACCCGTTCGGTCCGATCAGGCCGACCAGCTCGCCCGCCTCGATCTCGAACGTTACATGGTCGAGGGCGGTCAGGCCGCCAAACCGCTTCACCACGCCGTCGGTGACCAATTGTGCCGTCATGTCCGGGTCCGCCGCTGCAGGGCCATCCGTACGATCTCGCCGAAGAGGCCGTTGGGCGCATAGCGCAGAATCAAGATGACGACGACCGCGAACAGGGTCATGCGCCATTCGCCGATCTCGCGCAGCATCTCGAGCAAGAGCTCCAGGAACACTCCGCCAAGGGCGGCGTAGAAGATATTCTGGAATCCGCCGACGACGGCCATCGACAGGACGAACCCCATCTCTTGGATCGACATCATGGAGGGGGTCACCAACTGCACGAAGTGGGCGTAGAAACCACCGGCAATCCCGGCAATGATACTGCTGAAGGTGAAGGCGAAGATCTTCCAGCGCACCACCTTGACGCCCAGGCTCGCGGCCGCGTCCTCGTCCTCCCGGATGGCCGCGAAGAACAGGCCGATGCGCGAGCGCAGGACCAGCCACATGATCAGCAGACAGGTGACCAGCAGCGCCAGAAAGCTGTAGTAGTACGGGATTCGGTCCGTGGTCTCGAACAGGGCGACCGCCGGCAGGCCCAGGCTGCCCCGGGTGAGTTCATGCTCGGCGGTGAACGCGATGCGGACGATCTCGGAAAAGGCGATCGTGGTGAGGCCAAGGTAGGCGCCGTGCAGACGCAGGCACAGGCGCCCGATGGCCAGACCGACGATCCCCGTGACCAAGCCGGCGAGCGGAATGGAGAGCAGCAACGGCAGGCCCAACGTGCCGCTCGCCACCACCGAGGTGTAGGCGCCCAGGCCACTCATGGCCACGTGGGCGAAACTGATGCGCCCGACGTAGCCGACCAGCAGGCTCCAGCTCGACGCCAGGATGGCGTAGTAGAAGCCGATGGTCAGTATGTAGATCCAATACTCGTCCAAGCCGAACAGCGGCACGGCCAGGAACAAGGCGAGGACGGCCGCGCCAATGGCGGCCTGGCGGGAGACGTCGCGGCCGATCATGACCTGCGGACCTTCTCCCCGAACAGTCCCTGGGGACGAAATATCAGAACGACAATTAGTAGGACCAGCCCATAGGCGTCCTTGTAGGCCAGCGCCCGCGTCGTATCGGGTATGAGCACCGTGGCCAGGTTCTCGAACAAGCCCAGAATCAGGGCGCCCAGGATCGCGCCCGGCACCGAGCCGAGACCGCCGAGCACCACGATCACATAGGCCTTGATGACCGGAATCACGCCCATGGTCGGATAGACCAGGAAAACCGGGCCGATGAGCGCGCCGGCGGCGCCGGCCAAGGCGCTGCCCAGGCCAAAGGCGAGCATGCCGGTGAGCTTGGCGTTGACCCCGACGATGGCGGCCGTTTCGCGGTCCTGGCTGACCGCGCGCACCGCCTTGCCGGCCCAGGTGTAGCGCAGCACGTAGAGGAGCAAGCCCATCAACACGATGCCGACACCGGCCGCGGCCAGGCGGTCGCCGCTGACGATCAGCTCGCCAATTTCGATACGGCCGCGGAAGATCGCCTCGGGCCGCTTGGTCCAGGGCCCGAATATGCTGAGCATGAGGTTCTGCAACAGGATCGCCAGGCCAAAGGTGATCATGATCGCGTACTCATCGACGCGCTCCACCTTGCCCCGGTAGATCGGATCGATAAGCAGGTGCTCGATGGCCATGCCCACCAGGAACAGCGCGACGCAGGCGACGAGGACCGCCGCCACCGGGGGTAGACCGAATAGCGAGGCGAACACGTAATAGACGAAGCCGCCCAGCATATAGAGCTCGCCGTGGGCGAAATTGACGATCTTGAGAACGCCGAAGATAAGCGACAGGCCAAGCGCCGCGAGAGCGTAAAAAACGCCGATGATCAGGCCGTTGATGACCTGTTCACTGAATGCCAGGAGACTCATACCGTTGCACGATTGCGCCGCAAGACGAGCTTGGGCGGTGGTTGCGAAATGTCCGCTCCCGTCCCTGAGAGTTTTCCCCCTATCGGCCGCCCGGTCCAGCGCCGCGCGACAGCCCAGTGTCGCATGCAAGTCCGCCGTATGAAAACCCCTTTGGACTGGGGGCTTAGGGGATGAAGTAGCCCCCTTGCATCCATTCGGCCCGGTCCCTACGATCGATCATTGCTCGCCCTACGGGGAGACACCAAGAAATGTCCACCAACCGGTGCCCCCAAAACGGGGAAACCGGATAACGGTGCGATCCCGGCGGGGTGCCAACGTATGAGGGAGGAAACGATCCATGAGTATATTGTTCGCTAAGCGGCGCCTTTTGGCCGCCGCGATGGCGCTCGCCTTGCCAATTGGCGCCGCGAGCGCCGCCGAGACGATCAAGATCGGGGGCATCGCCCCATTATCGCCGCCGGGCGGTGTGCAGACGGGCGAATCCCTGCGCGACGGCATGAAGGTTGCGGTCGACGAGCTCAATGCCAGCGGCGGCCTGCTCGGTCAGCAGGTGGAGCTCTTCATCGAGGACACCTCGGGTGTGCCGGAAAAAGGCATCGCCGCCTTCGAGCGGCTCGCGTCCAAGGAAAACGTCGTCGCCGTCACCGGCAGCGCCCACAGCGCGGTCTGCACCGCGGTCGGCCCGGTGGCGCAAAAATACGCGCTTGCCTTCATTGCCGGCGAATGTTGGTCGGACAACGTGACCGCCGCGCAAATCCCCGAGGTCTTCCGGATCACGGTCGCCAACTCGCTGGTGTATTCGGTCGCGGCCGATTGGGTGAAGGCGGTCGGCTTCAAGCACGTCGCCATCATCGGCGAGAATTCGGACTGGGGCCTCGGCGTCATCGACGTGTTCAAGAACAACCTGGAGGGCACCGGCGCCAAGGTGACCTCGTTCACCGCCGAACGCACGGTCAATGATTTCACGCCGCAATTGCTTCAGCTCAAGCGCGCCGATCCGCAGCCGGACCTGTTGATCGCCGGCTTCACCGGGGCCGGTCTGTTGCAGATGCTGCGCCAGGCTTACGACCTCGGCCTAGCGCCGAGCAAGACGACCGCGGTCTTCGCGGCCGGTGCCGATGTGCTGGAGCCCGAGTTCTGGAAAACCATGGGCAAGGACGGCGTCTACGTGATCGGTAACCCGGCCGGTCTGCCGGGCAAGCCCGATACGCCGTTGTCGCGGACCTTCGGCGAAGCTTACCAGAAGGCCACGGATCGGCCGGCCAACTCGGTCGCCATGGAGGGTTATGACGGCATCATGGTGATCGCGGAAGCGATCAAGGCGGCCGGATCCGCCGATCGCGGCAAGATCATCGAGGCCCTACGCACCCTCAAGTGGGAAGGCACCCGCGGGACGATATACTTCCCGGCCAAGACCGAGCCCGCCTGGGCGTTCCAGCAGTGGCCGGAGGTGCCAATCTTCGTCATCCAATACGACAAAGCAGACCAGTTGCCCGAGAACGCCCAGATCCTCTGGCCGCGCGCTCAGGCAACCACCGACAAGCTGCTGCTCACGCCGTAGAGGGCTCGGCAGCCGCAGTCCTTTGGGGGGAGCGGGTCGTCCCGCTCCCCTTTTCGGAATAAGCGCGGACGGACGTCGCATGCCGCGGAAGGTTAAGCCACGCTGTCAAGCATCCGCAGGGAATGCACCGTCACGTCGACTTTCATTTCAATGAAGTCATCCGGCGAGCCGTCGAACCTGCCGGCCACCGGAATGGCTTGTCCCGGCTCGCGCGCCACCGCCACCGGCACCAGGTTGTGCCCGCCGACCGAGGCATTGGTCGGGTCGAATTCGACCCACCCCGCGCCCGGCAGATACACTTGCACCCAGGCGTGGGTTGCGCCCGCACCCGTAATTTCGCTTTCCTGACCATCCAGTCCCGGGTCGTACAGGTAGCCACTCACAAAACGCGAAGCCAAGCCGACACTGCGCACCGCTTCCATCAAAAACAATGCATAATCCCGGCACGTACCGCTTCTGGAATTCAGCGTCTCGACCGGGGATTGCACCCCCGGCTCCTGCCGCTCTAAATACGCGAACTCATTTCGGATAGCTGTGTTTATGGCGCGTAGAAACGTTTCCGTGTCGCTTGACCCGCTATACTCAAGAAATCGCCGTGTCCATTCCGTCACAAGTCGCTCCGGATCCGCATAGTGGCGCTCAATTGTGCGTCCCAGATCGGGTATCTCGCTGGCCGGATAACTGAACGGGATCTTGCGGGCAAAGGGCTCGATCGGAAACTCGAGGCCGGCTAGCGGATAGCGGTCGATAACAATCTTGGATTCCAGGCGAAGAACATCTGCCGGCTTATCGAATTTTGCGATCGTCACAGAGTTCCCAAACACATCGTGCAGCCAGCGCAACTGGGCTTTCGGTTCTATGGCGATGGTCGCCTCTATAAGCCGCAGATCATGGCTGTCCCGCGGCCGGAACATGAGGCGATGCTCGCCAAATTTCACAGGACGGCGGTAGGTATATGTTGTGGTGTGCTTGACAGTTAGCCGCTGCACGGGGGGCAACCTCATGATCTGTGACGGGTGTTGAAGAACAGTATCCAGTATTGAGAGCAGTTACTTACTAAACAATTATAAATCCGCTTCGTTAACTATTTGAAAACGGCGGATTTGCAGTTATCTAAAGTAGCCCTCACTGATCACATCCGAGACATCGCCGAGCGCGATCTGCAGTCCGTCAAGAAAGGCATGTAGACTCACCGGCGTCAATTCGTGGGCGGGGCCTGTTTCCAGAGAGAATTCAAGCGAACGCCGTGCTTTCTCTAACTTGGCGCCTCCCGATTTCATGTGCCGTTTTTCAATATCACGCAAAAGCGTCGTCATCCTGCTGACACAGAGCGCCACGGCACGTGGAAATTCCGTATCGTAGAGCAGGAAAGCGGCGATATCGTGCGGTCGCGACAAGCCTGGATGCCGACTCCGATACGCATGATACGCCGAAACGGAGCGTAGCAAGAGATTCCATTGCACCGTTGCGACGGCGTCTTCCTTGTCGAGAAGGAGGCGATCGTAGCTAATGTCGAGAATGCGCGTCGTCTGATCGGCGCGCTCCAGATATTTGCCGAATTGGAAGAAACACCAGGGTTCGCCACGAAGAAATGTTCCCTCGGCAATTCCTTCGAATGACTGGCATCCGTTGATCACCATGGTCGCAACGACGGAAAGATTGGAGAGGCGCAAATCCTTGGCACTCAGGGCGCGAACTGCGCTCGAAAAAATGTTCAGATGGGTCCACATCTCGGTACTGATGAGATGACGTACCGAGCGCGCATTCTCGCGCGCCGCCAGAACGGCGGAGCAGATGGACGCGGGGTTGTCACGGTCGATCACATAAAAACCGAGAACCGTGGCCGCGCTGGCATCGTCATGAATGGCGTCGAACCGCTCCTCGTCGGAATAGAGCCTTAGAACACGGCGCCAGTCCGGCCCATGCGGATCGTCTCGTCCATAGGTCTCGTTGATATGGATAATGCGCGCGATGTTCTCCGCCCGCTCCAGATACCGGCCGAGCCAGCACATGTTTCCCGCGAAGCGTGCAAGAAGACTAGACAAGGACCCAGGTATCCTTCGAGCCCCCGCCTTGCGACGAATTGACGATCAGCGAACCGCGCCGAAGCGCAACACGCGTGAGCCCGCCGGAAAGCACCCATGTGGAGTCGCCCGTCAAAGCGAAGGGCCGAAGATCGACGTGCCTCGGCTCGATAGCGCGGCCAATGAGGGTGGGGCAGACCGAAAGGTTGACCATCGGCTGACTGATGTAGTTCGCAGGGTCCGATTCAAGCAAGGCCTTCAACTCGCGCAGCTCGCGTTTAGTTGCGCGTGGACCAATTACGACACCATATCCGCCGGCCTCGCCAACCGGCTTGACCACCAACTTATCCAAGTTGGCCAAGGTCTTCGCCAGTCCGGCAGATTCGCGGCAGATGTTGGTCTGAACGTTATCGAGAATGGGGTCTTCATCGAGGTAGTATCGGATGATTCGCGGCATATACGCGTAAACCGCCTTGTCGTCGGCAACCCCCGTGCCAATCGCATTGGCCAAGGTCACATTGCCTTTGCGATAGGCGCGGAATAGACCGGCCACGCCAAGCTCACTCTCGGGACGGAATGCCTCCGGGTCGAGGAAGTCATCGTTGATGCGCCGGTATATGACATGAACTGGTTGCAGACCGTTCGTCGTGCGCATGTAGACCTTGTCATTCTCGACAACCAGGTCTTGCCCTTCGACCAGCGGCGCCCCCATCTCGCGGGCCAGGTAAACATGCTCGAAATAAGCCGAGTTGTAGACGCCCGGCGACAGCAGCACGACGGTCGGATCGGTGACGCCGATCGGTGCCACGGCTGCCATGGCGTGCGCCAGCTGAGTGCCATAGGAGTCCACGTCGGCTATCGGAACCCCGTCGGCAAGATCCGGAAATGCCCGCATCATCAAATGACGGTTCTCGATGACGTAGGACACGCCCGACGGCGTGCGCCCGTTATCTTCCAATACCCGGAATCGGCCCTTTTCGTCGCGCACGATATCGGTGCCGCAAACATGAACGTAGGTGCCATGCGGAACATCAAAATCGCGCATCTCCTCGCGATAGTGTTCATGGCCCAAGACGAGATCGGACGGCACCACGCCATCCTTGAGGATGTGTTGCTTGTGATACACATCATGCAGGAAGGCGTTAAGCGCGGCCACGCGCTGCTTCACGCCGCTTTCAATTATCTTCCAATCCGCCGGTGACAAGATGCGCGGTATGACATCGAACGGCAGGATACGGTCGATAGCGTCGCGGTCGGTATAGACGGTAAATGTGATACCGAGATTGAAGAGCTCTTTCTCGGCGTCGCGCGCCCGGCGCCGCAGGGCGGCGATATCCAACTGATTGAGTCGTTCGCGTATTTCCTTCGTGAAAGGAAGCGCCCGCCGTCCAAACATCTCACAATAGAAACTGCCGGAATCATATCCGGCGAGAAGAGGCTCGTGTGCAGTCGAGGCTTGCGCGCTACGGGTCATTCAAAAGATTTTCAACCGTGGGCCATTGTCTAAGGCCGCAGGGTAGCCCGCCGACCCCATGCTGTGCAAGGCAACGGCTGAATTGGCCGAGGCTGGAGAGGCAGTGTGAGCGGCAGTCCGTGTGCCGAGCGACTTGTTTTTGGACGCTTAGCCACCGCTCATCGCCGTCAGGATGAACACGTCGGTGCCGGGCACCAAGCGTGTCTCGAGGGTGGCGCGCCGGCCATCGACGAAGACATTGATGTGCCGCCGGATGGCCGGCGTCGAATCGCAGACACGGTCGCGCATGCCGCGCCAGCGAGAGTCCAGCGCGTCGATCATTTCGTCGACAGTTGACGCGGTCAGCTCCACCTGCCCTACCGATCCAGGAAACAGGGCGACCAGGGCGGGCGGCAGAATGACCGTCACCGTCGACGGAGTAGATGCGGAGCTGTCGATCGGCATTTTCTCGCTGTGCCGCAGGCTACGCATCGACGATGAGCGTCTCGACCGAGGTGATGGTCGGCAGGTGTTGCGCGATGCATATCCAGCGGTCGCCCTCGTCGGCGCTGGCGAACAGCGCACCGGAGGACGTGCCGAAATAGACTCCGGCGGGTTCAAGGTGGTCGGTGGCCATCGCCTGGCGTAAAACACTCAGGAAAGCATTTTCCTGTGGCAGACCCGCTCGCAGGTCTTTCCAGCTATTGCCACCGTCACGCGTGCGCCAAACGGCGGTCTGCCCGCCCGGCACATAGCGGCCCAGTACATCGCCGTTGAGCGGAACGAGGTAGAGCGTTGCCGGATCGCGGGGATGGGCGGCCGCGGGGAAACCGAACGTCGAGGGCAGGCCCGCCTCGATACTTTCCCAGCTTTGGCCGCCGTTCTCACTGCGATACATGCCGCAGTGGTTCTGCTGAAAAAGGCGATCCGGCATGCCCGCCGCCATCGCCAGCGAGTGCACGCATTGGCCATGGTCCGGATACCGTTGCCCCTCGGGCAGATAGTCGTTCCGCGTCCCTTTGTTGCGGGCTTCCCAGGTCTCGCCCCCGTCAGCGGTATGAAACACGCCGCCGGTAGAGATGGCGACCCAGAGCTGGCTCTTATCGTGCGGGTGCGGCACCACGGAATGCAAAATCAAGCCACCGCCGCCGGGTTGCCAATCCGGACGCGACGGATGGTTTTGCAGTCCGGAAATGTGCCGCCACGTTTGCCCCTCGTCGTCGCTGCGAAACAGCCCGGCTGGCTCGACGCCGGCATAGAGACACTCGTTACCCGGTGCCAGGCTCCAGACGGACTTGATCGGCTGTTCCCCCGGCGCATAGGCCAGGCCCTCGCTGAAATGCGTCCAGCTCCCGCCCCTATCGACCGACTTCCATACCGCCGGTCCGAACCATTCGTTGCCGCCGCCGGCATAGATGGTGCCTGTCACCGGATCGGCGACAACATGATTGATCGGCCATGCCTCGCAGTATGGGCCGCGCAGCGACCACGACTTTCGCCGCGCATCGCTTTCGACCAGAAATACACCTTTCCTGGTCCCGACGAGAATGTGCAGTTTCTGTACCATTTTGAGCCTCTGCCTGACTCCGGATTCGGATCCGTTCCGGGCCTCTGACCGTATCGCACTGGGAGGTATTCACCTGCCAGGATGTCGCAAAACGCCCGTCTTGCCTAGGCGGACAGATTTGGCGGGTTCGGGAACTGAGACGCCGAGGTTTCCGTGTCAATGGCAGCAGTCGGGCGTTAAGCAGGTTTGGGCCGCCAGGACGGCGCCGAGCCCGCCCCCTGGCTCGCCGATCGCCGAGCCCCGCCGCGGCACAGGCTTGCGGCGCCCACCCGGAGTCGGTTATTTAGGCGGCGGAGCGGCGGCTACAAAGCTTAAGAGGGGACCCCATGGCGAACGACAAGATTCTCGAGGAGCACCGCAAGACTTGGCACGGTTTTGTCTGGCTGATCGGCGGCTCGGCGGCGGCCTCCATGTTGACCTTGGCGCTGATGGCGATCTTTCTGACCTGACCGTGCCCGACCAGGGCGCCGGCTGCGCCGCCCTAATCCACGATCTCCACTTCGGCGAAGAAATAGGCGATTTCCTGGGCCGCGGTCTCCGGGGCGTCGGAGCCGTGCACCGAGTTCGCCTCGATGGACTCCGCGTAGAGGGCGCGGATGGTGCCCTTTTCCGCCTTGGCCGGGTCGGTGGCACCCATGACCTCGCGGTTCTTGGCGATGGCGTTCTCGCCCTCGAGGACCTGGACGACCACCGGACCGGATGTCATGAAGGCGCACAAGTCGTTGAAAAACGGACGTTCCTTGTGCACGGCATAGAAACCCTCGGCCTGGGCGCGGGTCATCCGCAGGCGCTTGCTGGCAATCACCCGCAGGCCCGCCTCCTCGAAACAAGTGAGGATCTTGCCGGTTATGTTGCGCCGGGTCGCATCCGGCTTGATGATCGAAAACGTCCTCTCGATGGCCATGGCCTACCTGTCTCCTGCTAGTTCGGCGGGTCGCGCGTTATAGCGACCGCGGCGGCCGCCGGCAACCGTCTGACGCCAGGTCCTTTCCGGGGCCGCCGGCCCCGTGGTATTACCGCCCCCGCCATGCTCCATATCAACGATCTCGTCTACCGTATCGCCGGCCGCCCTCTGTTCGATGGCGCCACGGTGGCCATTGGCAAGGGCGAACGGGTCGGCCTGATCGGCCGCAACGGCAGCGGCAAGACCACCCTGTTGCGCCTCATCGCCGGCGACTTGCAGCCCGATGGCGGCTCCATCTCGTTGCCGCGCACCCAGCGCCTCGGCCGGGTAGCGCAGGACGCACCCTCGGGCCCGGAGAGCCTGCTGGAAACGGTGCTCGCCGCCGATAGCGAACGCAGCGCCCTGCTGGCGGAAGCGGCGGATTGCCGCGATCCCGCCCGAATCGCCGAAATCCACGAGCGCCTGGCGACCATCGGCGCCGAGAGCGCCCCGGCGCGGGCGGCGCGCATCCTGGCCGGCTTAGGGTTTGACGAAGCGGCGCAAGGGCGCCCCTGCGCCGAGCTGTCCGGCGGCTGGCGCATGCGGGTCGCCCTGGCCGCCCTGCTGTTCGCCGCCCCGGACGTGTTGCTGCTGGACGAACCGACCAACCACCTGGACCTGGAAGCGACCCTGTGGCTGGAGGGGTTTCTGAAAAGCTATCCCGGCACCCTGATCCTGGTGTCCCACGACCGCGACCTGTTGAACCGGGTGCCGCGCAAGATCGTCCACGTGGAGGACGGCAAGCTGGTCCTCTATGCCGGCAACTACGACCGCTTCGAACGGACGCGGCGCGAGCGCATGGAGCGGCAAGCGGCCATGAACTCCCGGCAACTGGCCCAGCGGCGGCATATCCAAGCCTTCGTCGACCGCTTTCGCTACAAGGCCAGCAAGGCCCGCCAGGCGCAATCGCGGATCAAGGCACTGGCCCGCATGGAACCCATCGCCAGCGTCGCCGAGCAACACACGGTCGCCTTCACCTTTCCCGCGCCCGGTGCCCTGTCGCCGCCGCTCCTGACCCTCGACGGGGCGAGCGCCGGATACCAGGCGGACGCCCCGGTTCTGCGCAACCTCGATCTGCGCATCGACATGGACGATCAGATCGCCCTACTGGGGGCCAACGGCAACGGCAAATCGACCCTGATGCGCCTGCTGGCCGGGCGCCTGGCGCCGCAAGGCGGCCGCCTGGTCAAGTCAGGCAAACTGCGCATCGGCTATTTCTCGCAGGATCAGGCGGAGGAGCTGGACCTGGAGGCAACGCCTCTGCAACTAATGGCGCGCGCCCTGCCGATGGAGCCGGAGACGCGCCTGCGCTCGCAGCTCGCCCGCTTCGGCTTCAATCACGGCCACGTGGAGACACGGGTCGGTAACCTGTCGGGCGGCGAGAAGGCCCGCCTGCTGTTCGCCATCATGACCCGCGAGGCGCCACAGATCCTGCTGCTCGACGAGCCGACCAACCATCTCGATGTGGATGCCCGCGAAGCTCTGGTGCACGCCATCAATACCTTCGAGGGCGCCGTGGTCCTGGTCTCGCACGATTCGCACCTGATCCAGTTGACCGCCGACCGTTTGTGGCTGGTGGCCGATGGAACCGTCGTGCCGTTCGACGGCGATCTCGAGGACTACCGGCGCATCTTGCAGGAGCAGCGGCGGGCGGAACGGGCGAAAACGCGGAGCAGCCCGTCGGCCGAGGCCCCCGCCGGCGGCCAGCGCAAGGAGCGGCGCCGGGCCGCGGCCCAGGCCCGCGCCGACGTCGCCCATCTGCGCCGGGCGGCGACCAAGGCCGAGTCCCGAATCGAAAAGCTGACCCAGGAAAAATCCGCCCTCGAGGCACGTCTGGCGAACCCGGAGGTCTACCAGGGCCCGACCGCCAAGCTGATGGCCTTGCAGGTGAAGTTCGGCGAGGTCAAACGCGCCATCGCCGAGGCTGAAGAGGCGTGGCTCCAGGCCCACGCCGACGCGGACGCCGACACAGCGGACGGCTGACCCCTCGCAATGCGACCGACGCCGGGCAGCCCTGCAGCATAGCCTAGCCACGGACCACAAGAATTCGACTAGGATGTCGTCGAGCGGGGTGGCGCGGGACCTTTATTGAGATGACGAGCACCGAAGATGAAGCGGCGGCGGACGTCCTGCCGGCCGTCGACGAGATCGAGCGCGAGCGAGTGCAGGCGACGACCCGTGGCATCGTGCTCATGCTGGTCTCGGTGATCCTGTTCGCCTCCATGGATGCGGTGGTGAAGTGGCTGGGCGCCACATACCCGACCATGCAGATCGTCTTTTTCCGCAGTCTGTTCGCCTTCATTCCCCTCAGTCTGTTCATTTTCCGCGGTATCGGCCTGGCGGCACTACGCACCCAGCGGCCGTTCCAGCACGCGGTGCGGTCGCTGGTCGGGCTGACCGCGATGACCAGTTTCTTTTATGCGTACTCGCAGATGCCGTTGGCGAATGCCGTGGCCATCGGCTTTGCCGCGCCGATGTTCATGACGGCGCTGTCAGTGCCTCTGCTGGGCGAAAAAGTGGGGCCGCGCCGGTGGGTCGCGGTCCTGGTCGGCTTTGCCGGCGTTCTGGTGATCGTGCGGCCGGATGCGGGCGTATTCCATGCCGCCGCCCCCGTTGCCTTGGCCGGGACCGTGTTCTATGCCCTGGCGATGATCTTCGTGCGCCGCCTCGGCCGCACCGAGACGAGCACCGCCATCGTGTTCTACTTCACCCTCATCTGTACCCTGGTCTCCGGCGTCTTCATGCCGTTCGTTTGGGTCGCCCCCGATGCGCAGGGATGGGCGCTGCTGGTTCTGGTCGGGCTGCTTGGCGGCCTGGCGCAGATGGCCATGACCAACGCCGTACGGCTGGCGGACATAGCGGTGGTGGCGCCGTTCGACTACACCGCTTTGCTGTGGACGGCCCTGCTGGGTTTTCTGATATGGAGTGAGGTTCCCGGCATAAACGTTTGGCTGGGCGCGGTGATCGTCGTCGCCAGCGGCATCTACATCCTCTATCGGGAGGCGCGCTTGGGGTTGCCGCGCGGGATGGCGCGCCGCCTGCAGGCCCGCCGCTAGCCCGACTCGCCGGCCCGGTCGACCGCTTTTTCCGCCCAAGCGCCGCGGTCGTCCTGCTGCCAATAGGAGACCTCGTGGCCGGCCGCTCTGAAATCCCGCCATTGGGCGCGGGCCGCGGCCGTCGCCTCCGGATCGTTGCCATCGAAAAGGACGGCGCAGCGCGCGAAGTCACCGACCCGCCGGGACGTGGCGCCGTCGGTGAGCAAGAGAACATCGGCCCCATTCGGCACCTCGTCCTGATCGCTCAGCCAAACCGGCTGATCTTCCGCATGGCCGTCCTTGGCCGAACCGTGCGGCAGGAACGTGCGGTCGTTGTAAGTCCACAGCCAGGCGTTCAACGCCTCGACCCGCTCCTCCGAGCTGGCCAGCACCAAGGCGCGTTGGCCCCGTTCCAGGGTCACTTCCAGCATCCGCGGCAGCGCCCGCTCCAGCGTCGACCGGGTCAGATGATAGAATCGCGCCTCGGTCACCGCGACGCCCTCCGTCAGCTCATTTGCCCTCGAAGTTGTCGGCCACCAGACGATCGAGCAGGCGCACGCCGAAGCCGGTGCCGCCTTTCGGGGTTGTCGGCTTGGCCTTGCTGGACCAGGTCACCCCGGCGATGTCCAGGTGCGCCCATGGCGTCCCCTTCTTGATAAAACGCAGCAGGAACTGCGCCGCGGTGATCGAACCGCCGGCGCGGTCGCCGACGTTCTTCATGTCGGCGGCATCGCTGTTGATCGCCTTGTCGTAGGCCTCGCCCAGGGGGAGGCGCCAGACGCCCTCGCCGACCGCCTGGCCGGCGGCGAAAAGATTGTCGGCAAGCTTGTCATCGTTGGCAAACAAGCCGGCGTATTCGTGCCCAAGGGCGACGATGACGGCGCCGGTCAACGTCGCCAGATCGACGATAGCGCGGGGCTTGAATTTCTCCTGGGTATACCAAAGCGCATCGGCCAGGACCAAGCGTCCCTCGGCATCGGTGTTGATGACCTCGATGGTCTGCCCGGACATGGAGGTGACGATATCGCCGGGGCGCTGCGCCGACGCCGACGGCATGTTCTCGGCCAGGCCGCAGACGCCGACGGCATTGACCTTGGCCTTGCGCCCGGCCAGCGCCCGCATCAGGCCGATGACCACGCCGGCACCGCCCATGTCCCACTTCATATCTTCCATATTGGCCGCCGGCTTGATGGAGATGCCGCCGGTATCGAAGGTCACCCCTTTGCCGACGAAGGCCACCGGCTGCGCCGCTTTGCCCTTGCCTTTAGCACCGCCCTTGCTCCCGCCGGCGCCCGACCACTGCATGACCAGAAGCTGGGATTCCTGGGCCGAGCCCTGACCAACCCCGAGCAAAGCGCCCATGCCGAGCTTGCGCATCTCGGCCACACCGAGGACCCGGACCTTCACTCCGAGTTTAGTCAGCTTCTTTGCTTCCGCCGCCAAGCTCTTGGGATATATTATGTTCGCCGGTTCGGACACCAAATTGCGAGTGAGGTCGACACCCTCCGCCACGTGTTCCATCGCGGCATAGGCGCGCCGCGCCGCCGCCGGGTTGTCGACCATGACCGTGACCTGCTCCAGGCTCGGCTTTTCTTCCGGCTTCTGCTTAGTTTTGTAGCGATCGAAGCTATACGCGCTCAGCCGGGCACCGAGGGCGCAATGGGCGGCGCGCGCGGGCGCCGGCACGGCAATGCCGGGAATGGCATCGACCATGATCGTGACCCCGCGCTCGCCACTACGGTTCAGGCGCTCGACCACGTTCCCGCCCATCTCCTCCAGGCCCAGGTCCTTGACGTCTTTCGGTTTGCCCAATCCAACCAGCAGCACGCGACTGTTGCCGATTCCGGCGGGCGCCAGGACCTCCAGCACCTGACCGGTGTTTCCCTTGAAGCGGCCGCCCTTGATGGCCCGGGTCAGCGCGCCGCCGGTTGCCCGGTCCAGTTGAGCGGCGCTCGGCGTGAGTTTGCCGCCATCCATGACGGCGACGGCGACGGCCCCCGTCTTGGGCAATTTCGGCGCAACGAAAGCGATCTTCATGGGGTCCCCTTCGGCAAATCAGGTGTGAGGAGGGAAACGGCGTGGTCTTTCGCCGCCGGCGCGGGTTGGTCTGGCTATTGCGATATCTTTACGGCGGCCCACCTGTCAATGCCCGCGCTGAATCGCCGTGTCGTCCACCGGGCGCCCAATCCCCTGGACGGATCGAGTTCGTTCTGTCTTTCTCTTTGCCAGGCCAAGGTTTATCGTCTGGGCGGCATGCGGGCAATCACTCGATACGTATTCAGTCAACTGGCGATCGCGACGGTGGCGATCACGGTGGCCCTGACCTTCGCCGTCTGGCTGACGCAATCGTTGCGGCTGATCGACTTCATCGTCAATCGTGGGCTTCCGGCAACCACCTTTTTTTCGTTCGTGGCCCTGCTCCTGCCCTCGTTTCTGGCGGTCGTGCTGCCGATTGCGGTCTTTTGCGCCGTGCTTTTCGTCTATCACAAATTGACGATGGACAGTGAATTGGTGGTTCTGCGGGCAATCGGCTTGTCCTCGATGCAATTGGCCCGACCGGCCCTGATCATAGGCTTCGTAACAACAATCCTGGTCTACAGCATCACCCTCTATTTCCTGCCGACCTCGTATCGGGCCTTCAAGGAACTGCAGTTCCGGCTACGCAGCGATTACTCGACGGTGCTGCTCCAGGAGGGAGCGTTCAATACGGTCGCGGATGGCATTACCGTGTATGTGCGCGATCGTTCGGCGGGCGGCGAATTGCGGGGCATCCTGGTGCACGACACCCGTGATCCGGAAAACCCGATCACGATGATGGCCGAGCAAGGCGCCCTGGTACGCGGTGAAGCCGGGCCACGGGTCGTCATGGTCAACGGCAACCGCCAACAATCCGAGGGCGGCAGCGGCCGATTGTCGCTGCTTTACTTCGATAGCTATACGGTCGAACTCACGCAATTGCAGGACACGCCGCAGGAGCGGTGGCGCGACGCCAAGGAGCGTTTTCTGCCCGAGCTCTTGAATCCGGATCTCGAGGCCGATGACGAGCGCTACCGTGCCGAGCTCGCCGCCGAGGGGCACCAACGGCTCGCGGCCCCCCTGTACACGCTTGCATTCGTTTTCGTGGGACTGGCCGCGCTGCTGGCCGGCGAATTCAATCGGCGCGGGCAAAATCGGCGCGTGCTCTTTGCCGTCTTGTGTGTCGCCGTCCTCGAGGGCTTGTCGCTGGCCATGCAGGACATCGCCAGCCAGTCTCCGTGGGCCGTGCCCAGCATGTATGTCGCGCCCCTGCTCCCCATCCTGCTGGCATCGTTAGTGTTGGTGCGGTCGCCGCGCCGGCGAACACCCCACCAGGCGCCGGAGCTGGTGGCATCGTGACCGCGATCGTCAGCGATCCACTGATTCGGCGGCTGCGCCTGTCGCCAACGCTGTCGGCCTATGTCGCGCGCCAATACACCACGTGGTTCCTGGCTTACTTTGCTGGCCTTGTCGGCATCATTCTTTTGGTCAGCACCGTCGATCTTCTCGATCGCCTGGCAACCAAGGACGCTTCACTCGGCATTGTCATCCGCATGGTGATCCTAAAGCTTCCGTACTTGAGCCAGGAGGTCATGCCATTCACCGTGCTTTTTGCCGGGCTTTCGTGTTTTTGGAAACTGACGCGCACGCACGAGCTGGTGATTACCCGGGCGGCCGGTATTTCGGTGTGGCAGGTTCTATTGCCGGTGCTCGGCGTTGCGATGCTGGTCGGTATTCTCACCGTCTCCTTGCTCAATCCGCTGGCCTCGATCCTGCTTGGCCGATTCGAGCAGATGGAGGCGAAATACATTCGCAACCAAGCCAGCACCCTCGCCGTGTCGAGCACGGGCGTATGGCTGCGCCAAGCCGATGCGACCGGTCAATCGGTGATTAACGCGCGGCGGGCGACGCCGGAACCCTTGGTGCTGCACGACGTCATCGTCTTTCAGTTCGAGGATCAGGACCGGTTCGTTGGCCGGATCGACGCGGCCCGCGCCGTGCTGGAACCGGGCCGGTGGGTCCTGTTCGACGCCTGGCAGACCCGGCCGGGTAGCCGCGCCGAATTCGCCGAGCGGGTCGAAGTTCCATCGAGTTTGACCCGCGAAAAGATTCTCGACAGCTTCGCCCCGCCGGAAACCATCTCATTCTGGAGCTTGCCCGGGTTCATCAAGGTTCTGACCAAGGCCGGATTTTCCGCAGTGCGGCACAAGCTGCAGTTTCACCGCCTGCTGGCGACCCCGGTGCTGCTCATCGCCATGGTCCTGCTCGCCGCGACCTTTTCTCTTCGCCCGCAGCGGCGCGGGCGCGTCGCCTTGGTCATCCTCAGTGGTGTCTTGGCGGGTTTTCTGCTGTATTTCTTGTCCAATTTCGTCTTCGCCCTCGGCCTTTCGGCAAGGATTCCCGTTGTCCTTGCTGCTTGGACGCCGGCAGGAGTGTCCATGATGCTAGGCGTCGCAACCTTGTTGCATTTGGAAGACGGATAGAATCAGCCATGTGGTTCGGGGGGACCAATAGGCCGATCGCGATTTTAGCTGCGGCTGTGCTGCTGGCCGCCGCCACGGCGACCTTCGCGGCGGCGCAGGATGTCCTGCCGGTGGACACCTCAATTCCGGCTTTGATCAGCGCCGATAGCATCTCGTACGACGAGAATCTGGGGATCGTAACCGCGTCCGGCAACGTGGAAATCTCCCAAGACGGCCGGGTCCTGGTTGCGGACACGGTCAGTTACAACTTGCGTACCGACGTTGTCACGGCCTCGGGCAATGTCTCGGTGGTGGAAGCATCGGGCGACATCGTGTTTGCCGACTTCGTCGAGTTGACCGAGAATTTGCGCGAGGGATTCATTCGCGACATTCGCGTACTGCTGGCGGACCGCAGCCGGTTGGCCGCCGCCAGCGGCCTGCGCACCGGAGGGCGCAAGACCGTCTTTCGCAAGGGTGTCTACAGCCCCTGCGAGTTGTGCCGGGACGACCCGACCCGGGCGCCCCTATGGCAACTCAAAGCAGTAGAGATCGAGCATGACCAGGAAGAAAAGATCATTCGCTACCGCGATGCCTGGATGGAGATCTTTGGCGTGCCCGTACTCTATACGCCGTATTTCTCGCATCCCGATCCGACCGTAAAGCGAAAGAGCGGTTTCCTCGTTCCCACCATCGGTGCCTCGGAAGTTCTCGGCGGCACATATCAACACCCATACTACTGGACCCTTGGCCCGGATCAGGATGTCACCTTCTCGCCGATCTTCACGAGCAAGCAAGGCATCGTCGCTGTGGGCGAGTATCGCCAGCTCCTACCCAACGGACGGATCGATCTGCGGGGCAGCGGCACCTTCGGCGATCGCATAGATTCCGACGGCGTCACCAGTGAAGACGCCTTCCGTGGCCACATCGACAGCACCGTTCGTTTCGATATCGACGAGACCTGGCGGTGGGGTATCGATGCGCAGCGCGCCAGCGACGATACCTACCTGCGAATCTATAACTTCTCGAGCCCCCGGACGCTCACCAGCCGCGCATTCGCGGAGGGATTCGACGGGCGTAACTATTTGGCGACAAACGCATATATTTATCAGGGTTTGCGCGCCACCGATAGGGATTCCGAATCCCCCATCGTGTTGCCGTTGGTCGACTACAATTATGTCAGTGAGCCGGGAATCGTCGGCGGAAAGTATACTCTCGATGGCAATCTGCTGGCGTTGTCCCGGACCGACGGCCGCGACAGCCGCCGCGCCTCGGTCGGGGTCGGTTGGGAGTTGCCGTATAACGGTCCTCTGGGCGATCTGTATACGGTCACCGCCCGCGTCCAAGGGGACGGGTATTGGACCAACGGCGTTGATCCGGCCACCGACGCGGTCAATCCCGGCGGACCGACCCAAAGCGATGTGACCGGGCGAGTCTTCCCGCAACTGGCCGTGCAATGGCGTTATCCCTGGGTGCGCAGCGCCGAGGGCATGCATCAGGTCATTGAACCGATCGCTCAGGCGGTGTTCGCGCCCAATGGCTCCAATCCGGACGAGATTCCCAACGAGGACAGCCTGGATTTCGAGTTCGACGACACCAACCTGTTCAGCCTCAATCGATTTACCGGCCTCGACCGCGTGGACCCGGGCACCCGCTTCGACTATGGCTTGAAGTGGACGGTGACAGGCGACGGCGGCGGCTATGCCAGCGCCTTCGCCGGTCAAAGTTATCGGCTGAATGAAGCCGACGTTTTCGCCCAAGGCTCTGGCGTTGAGGACAAACTCTCCGATATCGTTGGCCGCGTGCAAGTCCGCCCGACCTATGACCTTAACCTTCTCTACCGCTTTCGTCTCGACAAGGACAACTTGGAATTCCGCCGCAACGAAGTAAATCTGAACACTGGCCCGCCGGCGCTTAATCTCGATCTTGGCTATATCTCGGTGACATCCGACAGCACCGAGGACGAGTTTGACGACCGCGAAGAGGTGAACTGGACCTTGCGGTCGCAAATCACCCGTTATTGGTCGGTCTATGGCGGCCAGCGGATCGATCTGGGGGAAAACCAAACCCGGCAGATTCGGATCGGCGCGGTCTACCAGGACGACTGCATTCTGGTTCAAGGTGTGGTGGAGCGGAATTTCTTCGAGGATCGAGAGATCAAGCCGGAAGATGCCTTCTTTGTCAGTATTGTATTCAAGAATCTGGGTGGCTTCGGCAACAACTAGGCAAGTGTGTTTTGACTGGCCCACCACGTTGTCCGCCGGGGGCCTTCAGCCTATAGTGCAGGCGTGATGATGACTTTCGTAGAGCAATTCCGCCGGTGGTGGCCAGCCGCCCCCAGCCGGTTCTTCACCCGCCTGGCGCGGGACTCGGCCCTTGCGGTCGGCCTTTTGCTCGCCGCCGCGGGCCCGCTGCACGCCCAGGATATGCTGCGCGCCGCGGCCGTGGTCAACGACGAGATCATCTCCATGCTCGACCTCAATATGCGGGTTCGGCTGGCCATTCTGGCGACGGGCCAACGCGAATCGGCGGAGCTGCGGCAACGCGTGCTCTCGCAGGTCATGCGGGGGCTGATCGACGAGCGGCTGCAGGCGCAGGAGGCGCAACGCCTCGACATCTCCGTCCCCGACGACCAGTTGGACAGTGCGATAGATCAGCTCGCCAGCCGAAACAAGATGACCCGCGAGGCCTTTCTGGACGTGGTCGAGCAGCAAGGTGTCCTCAGGGAGAGCCTGCTGGAACAGATCCGCGCGCAACTGGTATGGCGAACCCTGGTGGCCCGTCGGCTGCGCCCCTCGGTGCAGATATCCGAAGAAGAGGTGCAGGAGGTTGTCAATCGCATCGTCGCCAATCGCGGCAGCACCTCGCGGCGGGTATCGGAGATCTTCCTGGCCGTCGATTCCGTCTTGCAGGAGGACGATGTGCGGCTCAACGCCGAGCGCCTGATCGAGCAACTGCGCGCCGGCGCTGACTTCACCGCCTTGGCCCGGCAATTCTCGCAATCCGCCACGGCGCCCCAAGGCGGTGAAATCGGCTGGGTGCAGGAGGGCCAGTTGGCCCCGGAACTCGATGCCGCCCTCGCGAACATGCAGGACAGCACCATCGCCGGCCCGGTTCGCACGTTGAGCGGGTTTCATATCCTGCTGCTGCGGGAAAGCCGGCAAGCGGCCCAGGGCGATGTCGACGTGCAGATAAAACAGGTTTTGTTGCCGATGGCGGACGATGCGACGGAGGAGCGGCAAAAGGAAGTCGATGCGCGCGCGGTGGAACTGAGCAAACGGATCACCGGCTGCGACAACATAGAGGAAATCGCCGCCGAGGCAGGCGCCTCGGGGTCCGGCGATCTCGGGAAGATGAAGCTGGGCGATCTTCCGGCTCCCCTCCAAGGTGTCGTCGGCTCGATCCCCATCGGCCAGCCGAGTGATCCCATCCGGGTGGACGGCGGCATGAGCGTCCTGGTGGTCTGCGAACGGACAGACGCCGGCATCGACCGGGACGCGATCCGCGACCAGCTCCTCAACGACCAGATCGACCTGCTGTCGCGGCGCTACATGCGCGACCTACGCCGAAGCGCCAATGTCGATATCCGTATATGAGCCCGGACAAGGGCACGGAATCGCATAACGCACCGCAGCCGCTCGCCCTTACCATGGGAGAGCCGGCGGGTATCGGCGGCGAAATCACGGTGCAGGCATGGCGCGCCCTGCTGTCGACGCCGGTGCCGGACACCACCTTTTTCGTCATTGACGACCCGGCGCGGCTTGCCGCCCTGGCCCGCCAGATAGGCCTAGACGTCCCGATTGAACCGATCGGCGCGCCGGCCGAGACCGTGGCCGTGTTTCCGCGCGCCCTGCCCGTGCTGCCCATGGCGGTGCCGACAGCGGTCGCGCCGGGGCGGCCAGCGCGTGAAAATGCCGCCGCCGTGGTCGACTCGATCAGGCGGGCAGTGGATCTGGTCCGTGCCGGCGAGGCCGCGGCCGTGGTCACCAACCCGATCCATAAGCAGACCTTGTACGACGGGGGATTCGGCTTTCCCGGCCATACCGAATTCCTTGCCGATCTGGCGGGCGGCGGCGCCACGCCGGTGATGATGCTCGCCTGCCCCGGCCTACGCGTCGTCCCGGTCACGGTTCATTTGTCGTTGGCCCGCGCCGCCGCCACGCTTTCGACCGCGGCCATCGTCCATGCGGGGCAGGTGACCGCGGCCGCGCTGCGCAACGATTTCGCCATTGCCCGGCCGCGTCTGGCGGTTGCCGGCCTGAATCCACATGCCGGGGAAGGCGGCGCCCTGGGCCGCGAGGAGATCGATATCATTGCCCCGGCCGTCGCCGAACTGCGCGGCGCGGGGATCGACGTGGCCGGCCCCGCCCCGGCGGATACATTGTTCCATGCCAGAGCGCGCGGCGCCTATGACGCGGCGCTGTGCATGTATCACGATCAAGCCCTGATCCCGTTGAAGACCATCGACTTCGACCACGGCGTGAACATTACGCTCGGCCTGCCGTTCGTGCGCACGTCGCCGGATCACGGCACCGCCTTCGAGATCGCCGGCACCGGGCGGGCGAGCCCTGTCAGCCTCCTCGCCGCCCTGGCCACCGCAGGGTCCATGGCCAGGGCCCGGGCGACGGCACGTCACCGCTCCGTTGCCTGAATCAGAGCCACGGCTGCCGCCGCTGCGCGACGTTATCGCCCGGCACGGGCTCGGCGCGCGCAAGTCGCTCGGCCAACACTTCCTGTTCGATCTCAATCTCACGGCCCGAATCGTGCGTGCGGCGAGCCAGTTTCTGCCCCCGCCCGGCGGCGATCTGTCCCTGGGCACGGTCATTGAGGTGGGCCCGGGGCCCGGCGGTCTGACGCGGGCTCTGCTCGGGGCCGGCACCCGTTGTCTGGTGGCGATCGAGAAGGACCATCGCTGCGTGGCCGCGCTGGCGGAGTTGGCGGACGCTTATCCGGGCCGTTTGGATGTGCTCGAGACCGATGCCCTGGCCCTCGATGCCGCGCATATCGGCACCGCGCCGCGCCGCATCATCGCCAACCTGCCGTACAATATCTCGACCGCCCTGCTCCTCCGCTGGCTGGCCGACGTGGCGCGCGATCCAACGGCCTTCTCCGGGTTTGTCCTGATGTTTCAGAGCGAGGTCGCCGACCGCCTGAACGCGCACCCGCGCACCAAGGCATATGGCCGCCTATCGGTCATCACGCAATGGCTGTGCCATGTCCAGCCGCTGTTCGAGATTCCGGCACGGGCGTTCACGCCGCCGCCCAAGGTGACGTCCACCGTGGTCGGCCTGCAGCCACGAGCAGAGCCGCTGGCTGCGGCCGACATGCCGACGCTCGAGCGGGTTACCGCCGCCGCCTTCGGCCAGCGCCGCAAGATGCTGCGGCAAAGCCTGAGGTCATTGGGCGCCGACACCGGAGCGCTGCTGACCGCCACCGGGGTACCGGAAACCGCTCGTGCCGAAGAATTGGACGTGGAGGCGTTTTGTGCCCTAGCCCGCGCCCTGTCGGAGCAGGTAAAGGATTAGCGCCCTTCCCGCAGTGTCTCGACGAAATCGCTGAGACCCACCTGCCGGTCCCGGCGCAGGCGTTCGGCGTGTAGGATCGACTGCACCGAGGCGACGCTTTTCGCCACGTCGGTGTTGACCAGGATATAGTCGTATTCGGCCCAGTGGCTGACCTCGTTCGCCGCCTTGGCCATGCGGTCGCGCACCACGTCGTCGGGGTCCTGCGCGCGGCTATGCAGGCGGCGCTCCAGCTCCGCGGTGGAGGGCGGCAAAACGAAGACGCTGACCAGATCCTTGCGCGCCTTCTCGGCCAACTGCTGTGTGCCTTGCCAGTCGATGTCGAACAGGACGTCGCGCCCGCGCGCCAGCGCCGCCTCGACCGGCGCGCGTGGCGTGCCGTAGCGATGGCCGAACACCGTGGCGTGTTCCAGGAAGGCGCCCTTGCCGACCATCTGCGTGAACTTCTTGTCATCGATGAAGCGGTAGTGGGTGCCGTCGGCTTCGCTCGACCGCTTGGCCCGCGTCGTCGACGAGACGGAAATCTCCAAATTCTCTTCCAGCTCCATGAGCTTGCGCGCGATGGTGGTTTTGCCGGCGCCGGATGGGGACGAAAGCACCAGCATCAGGCCGCGTCGTTTGATGCCTCCCTGCTGCATGACCGAACCGTCCTATCGCCGTCTATTCGATGTTCTGAATTTGCTCGCGCAACTGGTCGATCGCCGACTTGAGATCGAGGCCGATGCGCGTGAGAGCAACATCCCATGACTTGGCGCACAGGGTGTTCGCCTCCCGGTTCAATTCCTGGCACAGGAAGTCGAGCCGCCGGCCGACCGCGCCGCCGTCGCCCATCAAATCGCGGGCCGCGGCGATGTGCGCCCGCAGACGGTCCAGCTCCTCGCGCACGTCCGACTTGGCGACCAGGATCGCCGCCTCTTGCGCCAGGCGTTCCTCCGGCAGGGCCGGCGACATTTCGAGAAGTTCGTCAACCTGGCCGCGCAGGCGCGCGCGCAGCGCCTCGGGCCGCGCCGCCTCGGCGCCGGCGGCGTCCGCGACCAGGCCGTCGATCTGTTTCAGATGGCCGGCGATCGTCGCCGCCAGGCGTTTTCCCTCGGCCCGGCGCATGGTGGTCAGCGCTTCGAGCGCGAGAATCAGGTCCTCTTCCATGGCCGCAATGCGCGTGTCCAACTCCTCGGCGGTGTCTTTTTCCTCGATGGTCTCGACCACGCCGCGAAAGGACAACAGGCCATCCAGGCGCGGTGGCGCCGCCTTGACCTCGCTCTCGATCTCCGCCAGCAACGAGAGAAGTTGCTGCAAGAGCTCACGGTTGACCTTCAGGTGCGCGGGGGTTGCGCTGCGGTCCACGGATAGCGAGATCTGCAGGTTGCCGCGGGTACAACGCTTGGGCACGACGCTGCGGGTAGCTGCATCGAGGGCTTCGTATCCGCCCGGCAGCCGTGACCGAATATCCAGGTTGCGGCCATTCAGGCTCTTAATCTCCCACGCCCAGGAGACCGTGCCATCGCCGCCTTCCTGGCGCGCAAAGCCGGTCATGCTGGAGATCGTCCCGTTTGTCGTCGGCTTGGCCATGGCCCCGGCTATCGTGAAATGGTAGGAACGCCGGGACGTTATATACACGCCACCGGATAGCAACAAGTCGCCCCGCATGATCCGGCAACGGTGGCCTTCAATCGCGGTGTCCCATGTCGGCCAGGTACGCGCGTCCAAAATCGATCCTGATCACCGGCGGCTCCAGCGGTCTCGGCGCCGCGCTCGCCCGGTCCTATGCGGCGCCGGGCGTATGCCTGGCATTGACCGGGCGGGATGCCGCTCGTCTGGCAGCCGTGGCCAAGGACTGCGCCGAGCAGGGTGCCGACGTGCATGTCGAGGCGATCGACGTGCTCGAGCGCGATCGCCTGGCCGGCTGGATCGCCGCCCGCGCCGCGGCGGCCCCGCTCGATCTGCTAATTGCCAACGCCGGGATCTCCGCCGGCACCGGCGGCGGCGGAGAAGACGACGCACAGACCCGGCATATCATGGCCATCAACGTGGATGGCGTGATCAACACGGTCATGGCGGCGGTGCCGTCCATGCGCGCGCGCCGGCATGGTCAGATCGCCATCATGTCGTCGATTGCCGCCTTTCGCGGCTTTCCCGGCGCGCCGGCCTATTGCGCCAGCAAGGCGGCCGTGCGGGTGTGGGGCGAGTCGCTGCGCGGGCAATTGGCCGGCGACGGCATCGCCGTGACCGTCATCTGTCCGGGCTACGTCAAGACGCCGATGACCGCGGTCAACCGCTTTCCCATGCCAATGCTGATGGAGAGCGACAAGGCGGCGCGGATCATTCGCCGCGGGTTGATCCGCAACAAGGCGCGCATCGCCTTTCCCTGGCCGATGTATGCGATGGTCCGGCTGCTTGCGGCGCTGCCGCCGGGGCTGATCGATCCGCTTCTGCGGAAGATGCCCGAAAAGGATTAGACGCCCGACACGACGATTCTAGTTTTGCGCGTCGCGCGCCTTGCGCCATTGCTCGACGTTGCGATTGTGTTCGGCCAGGGTTTTGGCGAAGGCATGCCCGCCATTGCCGCTGGCCACGAAGTAGAGGTAGTCGGTTTCGGCCGGATTGAGCACGGCCTCGATGGCGGCACGGCCGGGATTGGAAATCGGGCCGGGCGGCAAGCCGTCGTTGAGATAGGTGTTATAGGGGCTCGGCGTCTGCAGGTCCTGGCGAGTCAACGGCCGGCCCAGGGGACCGCTGCCGCCGGTAATTCCATACGCCACCGTCGGATCGGACTGGAGGCGCATGCCGGCCCGCAGACGATTTACGAAGACCGAGGCGACCAGCGGCCGTTCTTCGGGAACACCGGTCTCCTTCTCGACGATCGAGGCTAGAATCATCGCCTCCTGCTTGTCCTTCACCGGCAGGCCCGGCTTTCGGTTCGGCCAGAGGTCGTCGAGCGTTTCGTCCAGGGACCGCTGCATCCGCCGCACCAGATCGGCGCGCGAGTCCCCCCGGATATAATGATATGTCTCCGGCAATAGCGAGCCTTCCGCCGGCGCCCCGCCCGCATCCCCGTCGAGGGCCTCGGCGTTATTGATCAGGACCACCGCCTCGGCGCTGCTCAATCCTTCGGGCAATGTCAGGCGCCGGGTGAACGGCTTACCGGCACGCAGGACCTCCATGGCATCACGCATCGACGTTCCGATCAGGAACAGATACTCGCCCGCCTGCAAATCTCGGGTTGCGCCGCTGAGCCACACGCCGATACGAAAAATGAACGGATCATCGATAACGCCCTCGTCCCTGAGCCGGCGCGAAATCGTTTCCACCGCGGCCCCGCGGGGCACCAGGACAATGGTGTCCGCCTCCAGCGGCCCCGGCTGCTCGAACCGGTCGAGCCCATAGAGCACGGCGAGGACGCCCGCGAGCAAAACCACCCCCGCGAGAGCGCCGGCGATGATGAGCGAACGCCGCACGGCGCCTCCCGGACTAGCTGTGGCTGGCGAGCACCAAACTCGCGTTCGTACCGCCGAAACCGAATGAGTTCGACAGGGCGACACGGACCGGCCGTTCCTTCGCCTTGTGCGGCACCAGATCGATGGAATCGCACCCGTCCGACGGACGGTCCAAATTCAATGTGGGTGGAACGATACTATTGTTGATCGCCAGAATGGAGAATATCGCTTCGGTCGCCCCGGCGGCACCGAGAAGATGGCCGATCGCCGACTTTGTCGACGACATGCTGAGATCGCGCACGTGATCGCCGAACAGGCGGCCGACGGCATCCAGCTCGATCATGTCGCCGCGGGGCGTCGAGGTCCCGTGCGCGTTGATGTAGTCGATGTCGGCGGGCTCCAACCCGGCGCGCTTAAGCGCCGCCGCCATGGCGCGGTAGGCGCCGCCGCCATCCTCGGCCGGTGCGGTGATATGGTGCGCATCACCCGACATGCCATAGCCGATCACCTCGGCATAAATACGCGCACCGCGTTTCTTGGCGTGCTCCAGCTCTTCGAGCACGACAACACCGGCGCCCTCGCCCATGACGAACCCGTCGCGGTCCTGATCCCAGGGCCGAGATGCTCTCTCGGGTGTGTCGTTGAATTTCGTCGACAACGCGCGGGAAGCCGCGAACCCGGCGATACCCAGCCTGCACACCGCCGCCTCGGCACCGCCGGCGACCATCACATCGGCATCCTCGAATGCGATCAGCCGCGCCGCATCGCCGATGGCATGGGCACCGGTGGAACAGGCGGTGACCACCGAGTGGTTCGGGCCTTTGAAGCCGTAGCGAATCGACACATGGCCCGAGGCCAGGTTGATCAGCGCCGCCGGAATGAAAAACGGCGACAACCGGCGCGGGCCGCGCTCCGAGACGGTGATGGATGCCTCGTAAATGGTTTGCAATCCGCCGATCCCGGAGCCGATCATCACGCCGGTGCGCTCCAGGCTCTCCTCGTCGGTGGGGCGCCACTCCGCATCCTCGACCGCTTCCTGGGCGGCCGCGAGGGCAAAGAGGATAAACGGATCGATGCGCCGGCGCTCTTGCGGCGTGACATATTCGTCGGCGTTGAAGCCGCCGTCAGCGGTCTCGCCTTGCGGGACCTGGCCGGCAATCTTGGCCGGCAGGTCCGACACGTCGAAGGATTGGATGGCCCGTATGCCGGATTGACCGTTGATCAACCGCTCCCACACCGGTTTGACTCCGGTGCCCAGCGGTGTGACCAGGCCCAGTCCGGTGACGACGACTCGGCGCATGGTGTGCTCGATGGCTGTCGGCTGCGCTGACCGCATCCGGTCCAGCGGCTCAGGCGTGCTGCTGGATGAAATCCACAGCGTCCTTGACGGTTACGATCTTTTCCGCCGCGTCGTCGGGAATCTCGCAACCGAATTCTTCCTCGAACGCCATGACCAGCTCGACGGTGTCGAGGCTGTCGGCGCCGAGATCATCGATAAAGCTGGCGCCATCCGCGACCTTGGCCTCATCGACTCCAAGATGCTCGACGACGATCTTCTTAACGCGTTCGGCGATATCGTTGCTCATTGCCCAAAAACCCTCAGATTCTATGTGTCCATTACCGGCAGGCTTTCGGGATCCCGTCCCGGTGTCCCGATCCCTGCCAGGGCAGGGCGCCGCCTCTTATCACACATCCTACGGAAATGCCAACGCCTGCGGCCAATACCGGATTGTTGCCAGAAATTAGGCCTATATCATGGCCATTCCTCCATTCACATGCAAGGTCTGGCCGGTCATGTAGGCCGCTTCGTCACTGGCCAGGAACAACACCGCCGTGGCGACATCCTCCGGCGTCCCCAAGCGGCCGGCGGGAACGGCGGCCGTCAGCTTCTCCCGCTGCGCCTCGGACAACTGGTCGGTCATGGCGGTGGCGATAAAGCCCGGGGCGACACAGTTGACGGTAATCCCGCGCGAGGCTACCTCCTGGGCCATGGCCTTCGACATGCCGATCATGCCGGCCTTCGAGGCGGCATAGTTGGCCTGCCCGGGATTGCCGGTCACACCGACGATCGATGTGATACCGACGATTCGGCCCCAGCGTTTTTTCATCATGCCGCGCAAGCTGGCCCGCGCCAGGCGAAAGCCGGCGGTCAGATTGACCTCGATGACCTGCGCCCAGTCGTCGTCCTTCATGCGCAGGGCCAGATTGTCGCGGGTCAGGCCGGCATTGTTCACCAGGATATCGATGCCCCCCATGGCCTTTTCGGCATCCCCGGGCAATCCGGCAACGGCCGCGGCATCGGCGAGGTCGCATGGCAGAATATGCACACGCTCACCCAAGTCCTTCGCCAAGCTTTCCAGCACGGACACGCGAGTCCCGCTGATCGCCACCGTCGCCCCCTGCCCGTGCAGGGTGCGGGCGATGGCGGCGCCGATGCCGCCGGTGGCGCCGGTCACCAGCGCGGTCCTCTCGGATAGGTCGAACATCTCTTGGCCTCCTCTGCCCGGCGCGCCGGGCCGTTCACAGTGTCTTGATCAGATCCTCGATTTCCGCCGGCGTCCCGGCGGCGATGCTGGTCAATTCCCGGTCGATGCGCCGGGTCAGGCCGGTCAAAACCTTGCCGGCGCCCAACTCGATAAACGTATCGACGCCGTGATCGCGCATGGCGAGCACGGATTCGCGCCAGCGCACCATGGCCGTCACCTGCGCGACCAGGAGCTCGCGGATGGTATCCGGGTCGTCGGTGGCCTCGGCGGTGACATTGGCGATCAGCGGCGGGCGCGGCGGGCGCAGCGTCACGTCGGCCAAGGCCGTCGCCATCACGTCGGCGGCCGGCGCCATGAGGCTGCAGTGGAAGGGTGCGCTGACCGACAGCATGATGGCCCGCTTGGCCCCTTTCGCAGGGGCGAGTTCGACCGCCCGTTCCACCGCCGCCGTATCGCCGCTGAGCACCACCTGGCCGTCGGCGTTGTCGTTCGCCGGAGCGCAGACTTCGCCTTGCGCGGCCTCCTCGGCCACGGCTCTCGCCGCCGCCAGGTCGAGGCCCAAAAGGGCGGCCATCGCCCCCTGACCCACGGGCACCGCCTCCTGCATGGCGCGGCCGCGGCGCTTGAGCAGCCGCGCGGTATCGTCGACGGCCAGGGCGCCGGCCGCCGCCAGGGCGGAATATTCGCCCAAAGAATGGCCGGCGACGAAGGCCGCCTTGTCCGCCAGAGTCAGGTTGCCCTCGCGCTCGATGACCCGCACCACCGCCAGGCTGACCGCCATCAGGGCCGGCTGGGCGTTCTCGGTGAGGATGAGATCGCTCTCCGGCCCCTGGAACATGAGCCGGCTGAGGCGCTGCGACAGGGCTTCGTCCACCTCCTCGAAGACCTCGCGGGCGGCGGGAAAGGCCTCGGCCAAGGCGGCGCCCATGCCCACGGCCTGCGAGCCCTGTCCCGGAAAGACGAATGCCCGGCTCATGCGATCCTCCCAACAGACGGCTGCCGCCAAACAACAATGGCGGCCAGAGAGATACCCGCTGTCGCCGCCCTGTCAAGCGACGGGGGCACCGGCGCCGCGAAAACAGACCTTTCCCGGCCTTGCGCCTGGCTTGGTTTGGTGTATAGTCCCGCGCCTCGCAGCCAGTATGCTGCGGACATCGCTCCTTGCCGAGCCCCAGCGGATATCGCGGACGGGATCGGCTTTGGACCGGGCCGCTGATCTGATAGCGCCGGTCCGCCTACAGCCATAGGGAGTACAGCATGGCGTTTTACGAGTGCGTGTTTATCGCACGCCAAGACATTTCGGCCACCCAGGCCGAAGCCCTTGCGGACCAGTTTACCGGCGTCGTCCAAGAGAACGGCGGCCAGGTCGGCAAGAAGGAGATGTGGGGCCTGCGCAATCTGGCCTACCGCATCAAGAAGAACCGCAAAGGCCACTACATTCTGCTCAACCTCGACGCACCGCCCGCCGCGGTGCTTGAGATGGAGCGAACCATGCGCCTCAACGAGGACGTGCTGCGCTATCTGACCGTGCGTGTCCCCGAGCTGGAGACAGAGCCCTCGGTGGTCCTGCAGAGCCGGCACAGCCGAGATGATCGCGGCGGCCGGGGAGATCGCGGAGATCGGCCCGGTGGACGCGGCGGCTTCCGGGGTGATCGCGACGGCCGCGACTCGCGGCCGCCGCGCGAACGGCGCGAGGCTAGCCCCCCGCAAAGTTCAGATAGCGAGGAGTCCAAAGAATGACCATCGAAGTTGTCAGCAAGTCGGCGGGCGTCCGCCGGCCGTTTTTTCGCCGCCGTAAGAGCTGTCCGTTCTCGGGTCCGAACGCGATCAAGATCGACTACAAGGACGTGCGGACGCTGCAGCGCTTCGTCTCCGAACGCGGCAAGATGGTGCCCAGTCGCATCACCGCCGTCTCAACCAAGAAGCAGCGCGAGCTGGCGAAAGCGATCAAGCGGGCGCGCTTCCTGGCGCTCATCCCCTACTTGGTCCAGTAACGGGAAGCCGAACCCATGCAAGTAATTCTCCTGGAGCGGATCGAAAAGCTCGGCCAAATGGGTGATGTGGTCACCGTCAAGCCCGGCTACGCCCGCAACTTTCTGCTGCCGCAGCGCAAGGCGCGTCGCGCGACGAAAGAGAATATGGCCCAATTCGAGCAGCAGCGTGCCCAGCTCGAGGCGGAGAACCTGACGCTCCGCGACGAAGCGCAAAAGGTCGGCGAAAAGCTGGACGGTCTTGTCGTTATGCTGATCCGTCAAGCCGGCGAGTCGGGGCACCTATACGGCTCGGTCACGGCCCGCGACTTGGCCGAGGCCGTGACCGCCGCGGGCTTCTCCATCGGGCGCGATCAGGTCAGGCTGGATACGGTGATCAAGAACCTGGGCCTGCACAAGGTGAAGATTCGCCTGCACCCGGAGGTCACGGTGACCGCGACGGCGAACGTGGCGCGCACCGACGCCGAGGCGGAGGTGCAAGCCAGCACCGGACACATCGTCAGCGCCGAGGATCTGCAAGCCGCCCTCGACGCCGCCGGCGCGGAGAAGAACGCAGCGCTGGCCGCTATCGAAGCAGAAGAGACGAGCGAGGAAGAGTCGGAGGACGCCGGATCGACCGAGTCGCCTTCGGAGCCGAAAGAAAGCTAACGGCCGCTCACCCGAGTCCGGTCCAGCCGGCGGGAGAAAAAAACGGTCCGCAAACGCGGGCCGTTTTTTGTCGTGCACCGGCCCGTTGCCGTCGATCGAACGGATTATCCCCGTGACTCACTTGTAGATAGACTCAAAAATACGAAAAGCACCCGTGCGCGACATACCCGCATTCTGGTATTGTTGTTCATCATGGATCGCAATCAGCACACAAACGTAGCGGCCCTGCCGCGGGCCGCGGGAGAAGACGACTCCTTTCGTCACCCACCGGTCAACTATGAAGCCGAGCAGGCGTTGCTCGGCGCCATCCTCGCCAACAATCGCGCTTACGAAAAAGTTTCCGACTTCCTCCAGGCGGATCACTTCGCCGATGGCGCGCATGGCCGCGTCTACGAAGCGTGCGGCAAACTGATCGAGCGCGGGCAGGTCGCCAACGCGGTCACCCTCAAGAATCTGTTCGAACAGGACGAGGCGCTGACTGAAGTCGGCGGTCCACAATATCTGGCCAAGCTGCAAAGCAGCTACGTCACCATCATCAACGCCAGCGATTATGGCCGCACCATCCACGACCTGTTCCTGCGCCGCGAGTTGATCGCGCTGGGCGAGGACGTCGTGAACGACGCCTTCGAGCAGGACCTAGACATCACCGCCACGAACCAGATCGAGGCGGCTGAGCAGAAGCTCTACAACCTGGCCGAGGTCGGCCAAAGCGAGGGCGGTTTCCGCAGCTTCAAGTCGGCGGTCATCGAGGCCGTGGAAATGACCGAGGCGGC
>JAJFGI010000132.1 GCA_021776215.1 Kiloniellaceae bacterium
GATTTCGGTCGTCGGCTTGAACCGGGATTGCGGTCCCAGATTGGCGCGCGGCAACCCGCGCACCGCCGCTTCCAGGAGATGGCCGAGGAGGGCGACCGACAGGGCCCCGCTGTCGGGCAAACCCGTTTCCCGTTCGAAATCCCGGATGGCCGTAACGAGAACGCGGTCATCCGCACGTGGGTCGGAAGTCGCCAGGTGGCCCAGATGCTGCAGCAGGCGGGCGATGCTGTTGCGCGGCAACGCGGCCGCGATGGCGCTGCCAACCGGTGGCCGGCTGTCACCCCAATGAGTATCACCCGGAAGAATGCCCGCGAAGTCGGTTGAGTCGATGCCGCCAGCCATGGCCCGGGCGCGTAGCAAGGGATTGCCAAGGACGCGAAACTCCTCGTCCAAGTAGACGAAGGCGGGCAGAGCCGCCTCCACCGGGCTGCCGGCGCACGCGCGCTCGGCGCATCCCAACTCGACCATCACGGCATTGCCCCAGCCGCGGCGATAGCCGGCCGCGAGCAGGAGACCATCGCCCTTCGATATGCGGGCCCGCGTATCCACGTCCCGCCACTGGACGGCGAGCCAGCCCGCGGCATAGCCGATGCCCGTCTCCAGATTGAGCAGAGCCCAATTGTTGGCGATGTTCGCGAACGTATTGACCGCGCCGGGAACGAAATCGGGCGCCACCTCGTAGGTGCGTACGGCGGAATGGATCACCGATCGGTCTTGCTGATACCCGGCGACGAAATGAATATCGCTGGCCGGCCACAAGCGGCCGCGGGTGGTGTCGAGCAGGCACTGGGCCGAAGCCAGGACCAGACGCGGACCAATCAGAACGCCGGAGCAGAAACCACGACCCCCTGTGTTGACGCGACCGATGGCGCTCCAGGGATACTCCATCGCCTCGACCACCATGCGGCCGTTGCGGTTGACCACCGGCCTCGGCGTATCGGTGACAGGCACGTGCACCGGGGTCGCGCCGGGGGTCTCGTTCTCGATGATCTCGCCCGAAAGGGTCTCGTTGCCGGCCGCCGGGTCGGCAGCATCCGGCCCGGCACAACCCGCGGCGAGCAGGCTCAGCAACACACCAGTGACAACAGAACGGGGACGCATCAAGGGCTTAGGGGACATGGACGGTACCTTTCCATGACGGCAAGCAGGGGATTGCGGTTGCTCGGACGAGCCACTTAGGGTATCGCGACTGGACAGCCGAAGAGCTGGAACGAGTGGAATAGCAAATCCTATGAGCAAGAAGCCGAGCCGGCGTCCCCGAGCTTACGAGGATCAAGACTTTCTGCATAGCCCGGATGCGCGGGCGCTGCGGATTCTGTCCGAGTATGTGGAGCCCAACAGCCGGTTCAAGCACTACCGGATCGAGGATACGATCATCTTCTTCGGCTCGGCACGCATTCCCTCGCGCGACGACGCGGAAAAGGCGTTGGCCGACGTCAAGGCGGCCGGCGGCGATAGCGCCGCGGCCGAAAGAAGGCTGGATATGTCGCAATACTACGAGGCGACGCGCGAGCTGGCCCGACGTTTGACAGAGTGGTCCAAGGGCTTGGAAGACAAGGGCCGGCGCTTCGTCGTGTGCAGCGGCGGCGGGCCGGGCATCATGGAGGCTGCCAACCGCGGTGCCTCGGAGGCGCGGGGAATCAACGTCGGGCTCAATATCTCACTGCCCTTCGAGCAGGCCGACAATCCGCATATCAGCCGCGAGCTGGTCTTCGAGTTCCACTATTTCTTCATGCGCAAATTCTGGTTCGCCTATATGGCCAAGGCCGTGATCGTGATGCCGGGCGGTTTTGGGACCTTGGACGAGCTGTTCGAGCTCTTGACCCTGCTGCAGACCGGCAAGATCCGCAAGCACATGCCGATGGTACTTTTCGGCAGCAAGTATTGGGCCGAGGTTATCAATTTCAATGCGCTGGAGAAGTATGGCACGATCGACCCGAGCGATCTGGAGCTGTTCTTTCGGACCGATTCCGTGGACGAGGCTTTCGAGTTCGTCACCGAGCAGCTGAAGACCTACTCGCTTGCCAGCCCCGGCGCCCGCCTCTAGGCGCCGGCGCCCGCAAGGCCCATCTAATCAGAAACACATGCCGCGCGCGTGGCGGCGCACAGGGAAGGGGAGAGGCCATGTTGAAAAAGGGATTCAAACAACTCCTGGCGGAGGCCAATGCCGGCATCGACAGCATGCCGGTGGCCATGGCCCGGGACATGCTGGAGGACGACGATGTCGTCTTCGTCGACGTCCGCGAGGCACAAGAGCGGGAGCAGGGCTTCATCCTGGGATCGGTGCACGTCCCGCGCGGTTTCCTCGAATTCATCTGCGATCCGGAGGGGCCGATGCATAACCCCGCCATCGCCGGCGAAAAGACCCTCGTCGTCTATTGCGGCACCGGTGGGCGCTCCGCCTTGGCGGCCAAGACCCTGCAGGATATGGGTTTTCCCAAGGTCTGCTCGCTCGTCGGCGGGCTCGCGGCGTGGAAGGAAGCGGGCGGCCCGGTGGCCACCTAAATAGGCGTCGACGGCGCGGTGTTCCGCGTTGGTTACATATTTATTACAGTTTTGTGAAAACCACCCCGTCTTGTGCCATAATGGGGATTGGTCCCGGGTTTAGGTGCCGGAATCGGGCCTCCTGACGGGCCGAAACGATCGCTGGGCAGACCGGGCGACGTTGGTGACGGGCGCTTGAACAGCGCTCAATTAAAGGATTTCTCGCGTGCCGGGCCATGTCCTCTTACTGAATATCGCGGGTGGCGTGGCCCTTTTGCTGTGGGCCACGCGGATGGTGCGGACCGGGGTCATGCGCGCCTACGGCAGCGATCTTCGGCATTTTCTCGGCCGCTCGACACGTAACCGGGTCAGCGCCTGCGTGATGGGGCTTGGGGTCGCCACTGTGCTGCAAAGCTCGACCGCGACGGCCCTTCTCGCGGTATCGTTCGCCGGCCGTGGCTTGGTCGGGATCGGAGCCAGCCTCGCCATCATGCTGGGCGCGGACGTCGGTTCGACGCTGGTGGTCCAGGTGCTGTCGTTCGATATTTCCTGGCTGTCGCCCGCTTTGATCCTGATCGGCGTGGTCTCGTTCCTGGCGGGACCGTCGGCGCAATGGCGGCACGTCGGCCGCATGCTCATCGGATTGGGGCTGATGCTGCTGGCGCTGACCCTGGTCGTCGGCGCCTCGCAACCGTTGCGCGAGAGCACAACCCTTCAGTATGTCATGCGGCCCTTGGCCAGCGACCCGATCCTGGCCCTGCTTCTCGCCGCGGTGATCACCTGGGTCGCCCATTCCAGCGTCGCCATCGTCCTGCTGATCATGTCGTTGACCGTGGTCGGCGTGGTGCCGCTGACGTTGGGTTTCGCCCTGGTCCTCGGCGCCAACGTGGGCTCGGGCATCATTCCGCTGGCCCTGACCGCTTCGGGCGGAGCCATGGCCCGGCGCATTCCCCTCGGCAACCTGCTGTTCCGCGGCTTGGGAGCCATCCTGATGCTGCCCCTTATCGATTGGGTGGCGCCCTATGTCGCCATGCTGGGCAGCGAGCCCGGCCGGCAGATCGCCAACTTCCATACGGCCTTCAACCTGGCGCTGGCGCTGGTTTTCCTGCCGCTGACATCGGTGGTGGGTGAGGCTCTGGTCAAGTTTCTGCCGGATACTGGCGGCGGCAGCGGCAGCGAGATCAAGCCGCGCTATCTCGATCCCAACGTGATCGACACGCCCACCGTGGCGATCGCCTGTGCCACCCGCGAGGTGTTGCGCATGGCGGACACGGTGGAGACCATGCTGCGCGGCGTCATCGAGGTGTTCCGCAGCGACGACTCCAAGCTGCTCGAGACCCTCAGCGACATGGATGACGAAGTCGACAAGCTGCACGAGAGCATCAAGCTCTATCTGACCCGGGTGACCCGAAACGCCCTCAACGACGACGATAGCCGGCGCTGTGTGGATATCATCTCCTTTACCACCAACCTCGAACACATCGGCGATATCGTCGACAAGAACCTGCTCGACCTGGCGCAGAAGAAGATCCGCAACAAGCTGACGTTCTCGGAGCAGGGCTGGCAGGAACTGACGGCCATGCACGCCCGCGCCCTGCACCAGATGCAGCTCGCCATGAGCGTCTTCGTCTCGCACGATATCGAAACGGCGCGGCAGCTTCTGAAGGAGAAGGAAAAGTTCCGCGAGCTGGAGATGCAGGGCAGCCAACAACATTTCGCGCGCCTGCGTTCGGGCCGTATCGAGAGTATCGAGACCTCGGCCTTGCACCTCGACATTCTCCGCGATCTGAAACGCATCAATTCGCATCTGACGTCGGTGGCCTATCCGATCCTGGATGCCTTGGGCGAGCTGAGGCACAGCCGGTTGAAGGATGCGCCCAAGGACGCCTCCGCAACTCCGCCGACGAAGGCGGACGAGGCGGCGGCGAAAGGCTAGCCGCCGCGCATACGATGGGCCGGGCATTAAATATTCAGGGGACGAAAAGCTGTAACACAAGTAAGGTACTGACGGCACAAGCTGAAGCAAACAGGGAATTCCGCCAGGTCCACGATGCCGTCGACTACAAATGGACCGGCGGGCATAACAGAGGAGCGGAAAATTATGGGGTTAGGCAAATATAGCCGCCTGCTTGGTGGCATGGCGCTCGCCGCGGTGGCGATCGGGTTAGTGGGGGGCAAGGCAATCGCCGCCACCGAACTGACCGTCTATACCGCGGTCGAGGCCGAGGATCTCAAGAAATACGCGGAGCGGTTCAATGAGGATCATCCGGACATCAATATCAACTGGGTCCGCGATTCAACCGGCATCGTCACGGCCAAGCTTTTGGCCGAAAAGAACAACCCCCAGGCCGACGTGATTTGGGGCCTGGCGGCGACCAGCCTGTTGCTGTTCAAGGGCGAGGGCATGCTCGAGCCCTATGCGGCCAAGGGCGTGGACAAGCTGGACCCGAAGTTCCGCGACAAGGCGGACCCGCCAAGTTGGGTCGGCATGGACGCCTGGGTCGCCTCGATCTGCTACAACACCGTCGAGGCTGAAAAGGCCAAGCTGCCGCTTCCCACGTCGTGGGCGGACCTTCTGAACCCGGTCTACAAGGGTCAGATCATCATGCCCAATCCGGCCTCGTCTGGCACCGGCTTCCTCGATGTGTCGAGCTGGTTGCAGCTCTTCGGCGAGGACGAGGGCTGGAAGTTCATGGACGGCTTGCACGAGAATATCGCCCGCTACACCCATTCCGGCTCAAAGCCGTGCAAGCTGGCGGCCGCCGGCGAAATCCCGATCGGCATTTCCTTCGCCTTCCGGGCCGCCAAGTCCAAGGCCGAAGGGGCGCCGCTCGAAATCGTCATCCCGAAAGAGGGCATTGGCTGGGATATGGAGGCGACCGCCATCGTCAAGGGCACCAAGAATATGGATGCCGCGAAGACCCTGGTGGATTGGTCGATCTCGAAGAAAGCCAACGAGATGTACAACGAGGGCTATGCGGTGGTGGCCATGCCCGGTATCGCCAAGCCGGTCGAGCACTTCCCGCCGAACGTTGCCGAAAAAATGATCGACAACGACTTCGAATGGGCCGCGAGCAACCGCGAGCGGATCCTGGCGGAGTGGCAAAAGCGCTACGACTCCAAGTCGGAAGCCAAGTAACATTAGACTGCCAAGATGCCTGAGCCCGGCCGCCATGAGCAGGCGGCCGGGTATCTCCCGTTATCGGCGCCGGCCAGCTTCCGCTGTGTCGGCGCTAACGGGCGGGATGTCGGGGAGGGACAAACATGAAGCCTGAGGCGGGCCAAGCCGGGGCTGTGCGCAAGCCGTTCCTGCGCATTTCAGATCTGACCAAGATGTTCGGTACGTTCGCGGCGCTGCGCGACATCTCGCTGGACATCTATGAAAGGGAATTCGTCTGTTTTCTCGGCCCGTCCGGTTGCGGCAAGACGACCTTGCTACGGGCCATCGCCGGTCTCGACATTCAAACCAGCGGCCGAGTGGAGCAGGCGGGCACGGATATATCCGCCCTGCCGCCGTCCGAGCGCGATTTTGGCATTGTTTTCCAATCTTACGCTCTTTTCCCGAACCTCACGGTGAAGAAGAACGTGGCCTACGGATTGCAGAGCCGCAAGGCGACGCGCGCGGAGATCGAGGCGCGGGTGGCCGAGTTGCTGGTGCTGGTGGGCATGCCCGAGCAAGGTGACAAGTATCCGGCCCAGCTCTCCGGTGGGCAGCAGCAGCGGGTGGCGCTGGCGCGGGCGCTGGCGACGTCGCCGGGACTGCTGCTCCTGGATGAGCCGCTGTCCGCCCTCGATGCCAAGGTCCGCGTGCATCTGCGCCACGAGGTCAAGGAATTGCAGCACAAGCTGGGGATCACGACGGTCATGGTCACCCACGACCAGGAGGAGGCCCTGACCATGGCCGACCGTATCGTGGTGATGAACCAGGGGGTCATCGAACAGGTGGGAACGCCGCTGGAGATCTACCGCGACCCGCAGACCGCCTTCGTCGCCGATTTCATCGGCACCATGAATTTCGTTCCCGGGGTTGTGCAGGGGCCGGGCCGCGTGCGTGTGGGGCAACTCGATCTGACGTGTCAGATCGACGGCCTGTCGCAAGGCACGGACGTGACGGTGGCGGTGCGGCCCGAGGACATTCTGGTGCCGGAAGGTAAGCCGGTCAGCGAGAATGCATTCGATGCGCGGGTTGGCGACATGGAGTTTCTAGGCTCCTTCTTTCGCGCCGATCTGGTCGCCGAGGCCATGGGTGAGCACAGCCTGCGCGCCGATATGTCCATCAACATCGTGCGCCGACTGAATCTCAAGCAGGGCGATATGCTGCCGGTGGCATTGCCGGCCGAGCGCATTCGCGTCTTTCCGGGCCAATGACGATGGGGGTGTAGGGGCTGTGGCCAGCAACGCTCAAGCCATCGCCACGCCGGCACACACGGTGCGGCCGCAGCTCAGCCGCGACGACCGGATCATGCGCGGCTTCATTCTGCTGGTCGGCGTTTGGATGGTGGTCACCGTCCTCCTGCCCCTCTACTTCATGCTGTCCAAGAGCCTGGAAGATCGCGGCGGCGACTTCGTGGGTTTGGTAAACTACGCCGCCTATTTCTCGACTCCGGCGCTGTTCTATTCGATCGGCAACAGTTTGACGATCGCCGCCGTCTCGACCGTATTCACCATTTCCCTCGCCTTCGTCTATGCCTATGCCCTGACGCGCAGTTGCATGATCGGCAAGGGGACCTTTCGCGTGATCGCGCTGGTGCCGCTGCTGGCGCCGTCGCTGTTGCCGGCGATCTCGTTCGTGTACTTGTTCGGCAATCAGGGAATCATAAAGGGATTGCTGGGCGGCAATACAATTTACGGACCCATCGGTATCGTCATGGGCGAGGTCTTCTATACCTTTCCACACGCCCTGATGATCATGGTGGTGGCCCTGGCGACCGCCGATGGCCGGCTCTACGAAGCCGCGGTCAGCCTGCGGGCCGGCCCGGTGCGGACTTTTTTCACGGTCACCTTGCCGGGCATCAAGTACGGCTTGATCAGCGCCGTCTTCGTGGTCTTCACCCTGGTCATCACCGACTTCGGCATCCCCAAGGTCATCGGCGGGCAATACAATGTGCTCGCCACCGATATCTACAAGCAGGTCATCGGCCAGCAGAATTTCCAGATGGGGGCGGTGGTCAGCGTCGTCCTACTGATCCCGGCGGTCGCCGCCTTCATCGCCGACCGCATTATCCAGGGTCGGCAGACGGCGGCATTGACCTCGAGCTCGGTTGCCTACGAGCCGAAGCCGAGGCGGTCCTACGATCTGGCCATGACCGGCTATTGCGCGCTCATCGGCTTCATGATCCTGGGCATTGTCGGCATGGCCGCGTACGCGTCGTTCGTTCAATTCTGGCCCTACAACCTGACCCTGGTCCTCAAGAATTATAATTTCGATGTGATGGACGGGGGCGGTTGGGCGTCGTTCTACAACTCCTTGCGCATGGCGGCCTATACCGCCGTGTTCGGCACCGCGATCATCTTCACCGGCGCCTATATGGTGGAAAAGGCGCGTGGTTTCGGGGCGGTGCGCGGCGGCATTCAGTTCCTCTGTATCCTGCCCATGGCGGTGCCGGGGATGGTGCTGGGCCTCGCCTATATTTTCTTTTTCAACCATCCGGACAACCCGCTCAATTTTATCTATGGGACCATGGCCATCCTGGTAATCGTCACCATCACTCATTTCTACACGGTCAGTCACCTGACGGCGATCACGGCGCTCAAGCAGATGGACCGCGAGTTTGAATCCGTCTCGTCCTCGCTGAAGGTGCCGTTCTACAAGACCTTCGTGCGGGTGACGGTGCCGGTCTGCATGCCGGCCATTCTGGATGTCTCGATCTATCTGTTCGTGAACGCCATGACCACGGTCTCGGCGGTCATCTTCCTGTATTCGCCGGATACGGCGCTGGCCTCGGTGGCGGCGCTGAACATGGATGACGCCGGCGATATCGCCCCGGCCGCCGCCATGTGCATGATGATCTTCTACGCGGCTGCGACCGTTCGCATCCTGCACGTCCTGGCCACCCGCGGCCTGGCCCGGCGCACGCAGGCCTGGCGCACGCGGTAGGCGGTTAGCCGGGAGCCGCTTCTCCGAGCAATTCGAAAAACGCGCGGACGGTGCGGACCGGCTGCCGCTCGGTCAGGCAGGCGGCGTACTCGGTAGCTTCCGCTTCCACGTCGCGCAGGCGCAGGCCGTGCAGGCGGTCGTCGTTACCCAACTCGCTGGCGAAGATGACGCCGATACCTAGGCCGGCGGCGACGGCCTCGCGCACCGCCTCGCGGCTGCCGATCTCCAACACCTCGCCGGGGGCCAGGCCCGCCTCGGCCATGACCCGCTCGAACAACGCGCGGGTGGTGGAGCCGGTTTCGCGCAGCACCAGGCGCTGGCCGTCCAGCTCGGCCAGGCGCAGGCTGCGCCGGCCGGCCCACGGATGGCCGCGCTCGACAAAGACGATCAGGCGGTCGCGCCGGTAGGCCACCGCATGCAGGCGGGGATCGGGCTTCAGGTTCGGCAGCACGGCGATATCGCTGCGCCGGTCGAGCAGGTCCTGGAGCACCCGCTCCGAATTGCCGAAGCTCATGGACAGGCGGATGCCCGGATAGCGCCGGTTGAAGGTGGCGAGCAGCGGGATCACCGTATACGGCGCATCGGCGCCCACGCGCAACTGCCCGGTGGTCAGGCCGCGGGCGGCGGTCAGGAGCTGCTCCGCCTCCGCTTCCTGGCTGAACAGGCGGCTGGTGATGGCGAACAGGCTGCGCCCCAGATCGGTCAGCTCGCTGCCGCGGCCGCGCCGTTCGAACAGGCGCACACCGTAGACCTGCTCCAGGGCCGCGACCTGGCCGGAGAGGGTCGGCTGGGTCACGTGCAGCTCGGCGCTGGCGCGGGTGAAACCGCCGGCGCGCGCGACCGCGTGAAAGGCCCGAATTTGTGCGTGATTGATAGGCATGACCTATGCGACACATAAGATATATCGATTTGATATATGCTATGTCCCGGTTGGATACTGTGCAAGCCCCTGAGTGTGCGCGGCTTGCACGTCCGCCGTCTTTCCAGGAGCCCGAGGAGAGTCACCGATGACCACGCCGAAGCCTGCCGCCCATGCCGCCGCCTCGCCAACGGGCGACCCCTGGCTGCTGACGCCCGGGCCGCTGACCACGTCGCCGCTGGTCAAGCTGGCGATGGTGCACGACTACGGGTCGCGCGATGCGCGGTTCATCGCCATCAACCGGCGCCTGCGCGAGCGCCTGGTGGCCATCGCCGGGGCCGAGGGCACGCACGCATGTGTGCCCCTACAGGGGAGCGGCACCTTCGTCGTCGAGGCGATGATCGGCACCTTCGTGCCGGCCGGCGGCAAGCTACTGATCCTGGTCAATGGCGCCTATTGCCGGCGCATCGCCCGGATTTGCGAGACCATCGGGCGGGCCTATGCGTGTCAGGCAACCCCGGAGGATGTGCCGGTCGATCCCGAAGAACTCGACCGGGCCCTGGCCGCGGATGCGGCGATCACGCACGTGGCCGTGATTCATTGCGAAACGACCTCCGGTATCCTCAACCCCTTGCGCGAGGTGGCCGAGGTGACGGCGCGGCACGGCCGCGCCCTGCTGATCGACGCGATGAGCGCCTTTGGCGCGATCCCGCTGGATGCTCAGGCGATCCGTTTCGATGCGTTGGTCGCCTCATCCAACAAGTGCCTGGAGGGGTCGCCGGGCATGGGCTACTGCATCGCCCGCACCGAGGTGCTGCAGGCGACCAAGGGCAACGCCCCGTCGCTGAGTCTCGATCTCTATGATCAGTGGACGGCCATGGAGGCGAACGGTCAATGGCGGTTCACGCCACCGACCCATTGCATCCTCGCATTGGATCAGGCTCTGGACGAATTCGATGCCGAGGGCGGGGTCGAGGGTCGGGGCGGCCGGTATCGCGAGAACTGCGGAATTCTGGTGGCGGGATTACGGGCCATGGGCTTTCGCACCTTGCTGCCGGATGCGCTGCAGGCGCCGATCATCGTTACCGTGCACAAGCCGGCGGATCCGCGCTTTGAGTTCGAGACTTTTTACAACCGGCTGAGTGATGCCGGTTACCTCATTTACCCCGGAAAGCTGACCGTCGCCGATTCGTTTCGCATCGGCTGCATCGGCCGCCTGGGAGCCGAGCAGATGCATGGCGTTCTTGCCGCCATCCGCGATGTCCTCGCCGAGATGGGGGTGCGCGAGTGCGGCCCCCAATTAGCGGGGAAGCGGTAACCGTAAAGCCGCCTGGTCGAATTGACCGGCGGTGGAAGAGAAGGGAAGAAAACGATGAAACAGAGCAGCAATTACGTCTATACCCGCGGTTACCGCGGCAGGGTAAAGGGCATTGTCCTCGACTGGAGTGGCACCACCGCCGACGCCTATGTCCTGGCACCTGCGGTGGTCTTCGTAGAGGTGTTCAAGAAGCACGATGTGCAGATATCCATGGCCGAGGCGCGCGGTCCCATGGGCTTGCGCAAGGACTTGCATATCCAGAAGCTGACCGAGGTCCCGGAAATTCGCGAGCGCTGGAAGAGTGTACACGGCTCCTATCCGGACCAGAGTTCGGTCGACGCCATGTTCGCGGATTTCGTACCCATGCAGCTCGCCTGTCTGCGTCAATACACTAAGCTGCTGCCCCACGTCGCCGAGGTGGTAAAGCAGTTCCAGAAGGACGGCATCAAGGTCGGCAGTTCGACCGGCTTCGTGCGTTCCATGGTCGACATCCTTGAAGCCGACGCCAAGAAGCAGGGTTACGTGCCGGATGCGTCGGTCGCCGGCGACGAGGTGGAGAACGGTGCGCGGCCCAAGCCGTTCATGGTCTATCGCAACCTTGACCTCATGGACGTCAGTCCGATCCAGTCGGTGGTCAAGGTCGACGACACGATCTCCGGCGTCGGTGAGGCGCTCGAGGCCGGCTGCTGGGGCGTCGGCATCGCGCGCTACAGCAACTACATGGACATAGACTCCATGGCGCACCTGGAGAGCCTGTCGGAGGCCGAGATCGAGCGGCGCCTGAACGTATCCCGGGAGATCCTGCGCAAGAGCGGCGCCCACTACGTCATCGACACCTTCGACCAGATGCCCGAGGTGATCGCCGACGTGAACGAGCGCCTGGCCCGCGGCGAACGGCCCTAAGCGCGGGCTTGCCGCACGGCGCCGACGGCGAGGCCGAGGGTGAAGAGGACGGTGGCGGCGACCACGATCGATGGCCCCGACGGCGTGTCCCAGCGGAGCGAGGCGAACAGGCCGGCGATGACCGACAATCCGCCGGCGGCCGCGGCCAGGATGGCCATTTGCTCGGGTGTGCGTGAGACGCCGCGCACGGCCGCGGCCGGGATGATCAGCAGCGAAATGATCAGTAGGACCCCGACCACTTTCATGGCGATGGCGACGGTGACGGCGAGGGTCAGCATGAAGGCGATCTGCACGCGCAGCGCCGGCACGCCCTCGGCGCGCGCCAGCTCCTCGTGGATGGTGAGCGCCAGCAAGGGTCGCCAGATCACCGCCAGGGTTGCCAGCACCAGCGCCCCGCCGCCGTAGATCCAGGCGATGTCGCCCATCGTTACCGCCAACACATCGCCAAACAAATAGGCCATCAGGTCGACGCGCACGCCGTGCAGGAAGCTGAGGGTCACCAGACCGATGGCCAATCCCGAGTGGGCGAGGATGCCGAGCAGGGTATCGCTGCCGATCAGCCGCTGCCGTTGAAACAGGACGACGATCAAGGTCACGGCGACCGAAGAGACGGCCACGCCCAGGGTCAAATCGAAACCGAGAACTAACCCCAGAGCCACGCCAAGCAGGGCGCTGTGCGCCAGGGTGGCGCCGAAATAAGCCATGCGCCGCCAGACCACGAAGCAGCCCAGGGGCGCGGCGACCACGGCCACGCCGACCCCCGCCACCAGGGCACGAACCAGGAAATCGTCGATCACGCCCGCCCGCCCGCGGCCTTGGAGTTTTCGACCACGTGCCCGTGCAAATCGTGCGCGTGATCATGCTGGTGCGCGTATACCGCGAGTCGGCGTGCCGCCGCCGGGCCGAACAAGGCGGCGTATTCCGGACTGCGGCTGACCGCCTCGGGGGCGCCGGAGCAGCAAACATGCTGGTTCAGGCAGATGACCCGGTCGGTCGCCGCCATGACGATGTGCAAGTCGTGGGAGACCATGAGAACGCCGATGCCACGACTTCGGCGCAAGCGGCCGATCAAATCGTAGAGCGCAAGTTGTCCGCCCAGGTCGATGCCGCGCAGCGGCTCGTCGAGGACCAGCAGGTCCGGGTTGCGCAGCAAAGCCCGGCCCAGCATCACGCGCTGAAACTCGCCGCCGGAGAGTTCTTGCAGAGGGCGGTCGGCCAGCTCCTCGGCGCCCACCTCGGCCAGCACCGCTTGGGTCTTGTCGGCGGCGCCAGGGCCGGCGAGGGCAAGCAGCCGGCGGACGGTGATCGGCAGCACCGGATCGATGCTCAGCGTCTGCGGCAGGTAGCCGACGCGCAGCCCGGGCTGGCGCCAGACCTCGCCACCGCTGGGCTTGAGAAGGCCCAGGATGACCCGCACCAGGCTCGATTTGCCGGCGCCGTTGGGGCCGACCAGGGTCACGATCTCGCCGCGGCCCACCGTCATGTCGACGTGCGAGAGAATCTGCGTGCGGCCAATACGCAAATCCACACCATCGGCACGGACCAGGGGCTCAGGTGTGTCTGGATCAGTGGCCATGCCGGGCCTCCTGCAAGCGGTCCTGGCAGGGAGCACACAGGCCCTGCACCTCCACCGTCTTGCGGCGCACGGTGAACCCCAGCTCGGCGGCGCGGCGGCCGATCGCGGCATCGACGCGCGGATCGTGCACCTCGGCGGCGGCGCCGCAATCGGCGCAGATGAGGAACTGGCCGCCATGCGCCTGCTGCGGATGGGCGCAGCCGACGAAGGCATTGAGGCTTTCGATCCGGTGCACCAGCCCGTGCGCGAGCAGGAAATCGAGGGCGCGATAGACCGTGGGTGGCGCGGCACCCCGTTGCGTCGTCGCCAGGGCGCGCAAAAGGTCATAGGCGCCGACCGGCGCATGACCGCGCCAGATCAGCTCCAGCACCCGGCGGCGCACGGGCGTCAGCCGCGCGCCGCGTTTGGTGCAAACGGCTGCTGCCGCGGCCAATGCCGCTTCCACGCACGTATCGTGGTCATGTTCGCCGTGGGAGAAGGACGTGGCGGCGTTGTTGAAGGCGGTGGTCACGAGCCATCTCCTCACGTCGCCAAGGCCCGGAGGCGGCGGGTCGGCAACGTGGCCATTGACAATAGTCGGGATGTTATAACATAACGTTCGATCGGGATCACGGCCGAATTTTAAGCTGACGAAACGCGTCAGCGGTGGAGAGCAACGAGTTGAAATGCATAATTTTATCTTGCGGGTTGGGGTGGCTCTGATGGGTCGGCGGGGGCTTGCGTCCTTGCTGTTGGCGTTGATTCTGCCGGTTGCAAGCTTGGCGAGCGAGCAGGCCATGGCCGCCGAGAGCCCGCCTCGGGTCGTGGTGAGTGTCCTGCCGCTGCACAGCTTGATCGCCGGCGTCATGGCGGGGGTGGGGGAGCCGGTGCTGCTGATCGATGGCGCCGCCTCGCCGCACGCCTATGCCCTGCGGCCGTCGGCGGCGCGGGCCTTGGCGGCGGCTGACGCGGTCTTTTGGATCGGCCCGGAGTTGGAGTCCTTTCTTCCCAAGCCGCTCGACTCTTTGGCGGGCAGCGCACGCGTCGTGACGGTGCTGGACCAACCGGATATCGCCGTGCTGCCTGTCCGGGTCGGCGGTGCCTGGGGAGAGCCCGACGAACACGCGAGAGAAGAGGTCGCGAAAGAGCCGGCAGCCGGGCCGGGCACACGGGATCCGCACGTCTGGCTCGATCCGCGCAATGCCCGGCGCATCCTGGCGATCGCCGGGGCGGCGTTGAGCGAGATTGATCCGTCTCACGCGGCGGCGTACCACGGCAACGTCCTCCGCTTGGATGCGGAGCTCGCCGATCTGGAGACGGAATTGGCCGGCAAATTGGCGCCGGCGCGCGGCGTTCCGTTCATCGTCTTTCACGATGCCTATCACTATTTCGAAACCCGCTTCGGTCTGACGACGATAGGCGCCTTCGCCGCGTCTGCGGGAACGGCGCCCGGCGCCCGGCGCATCGCCGAGTTGCGCGCCCGCCTGGTCGCCACCGGCGCCGCCTGCGTCTTTGTCGAGCCGCAGTTCGAACCGGCGGTGGTGAAGGCGGCCGTCGCCGGGACCAACGCCCGTATTGCCGTGCTCGATCCAATCGGCGCTGGCCTGCCGGCGGGGGAGGCGGCGTATGGCCGGCTCATGCGTGACTTGGCCGGCAGCCTCGTATCCTGCTTGAGCGGCGGCGCGCGCTAGGGCCGGCAAGCTGGTCGAAACGCGACACGAAAGGGGCGCCGGCGCGCTTGCGCCGGGGGCGCGAAGCAGGCATTGAGCGCAGAGCGATCCGAAGCCAAGGCACCGTCACCATGCTGCAAATCCTAAAGGCTGTTGCCGCCCTCCTGCTCGGCATCGGCCTCATGAACCTGGGCAATAGCCTGCTTGGGATCTCGCTGCCGCTGCGCATGGAGGCGGCGCAGTATTCGACGCTGATCACCGGCGTGATCATGGCGGCCTATTTCGGCGGTTTGCTGGTCGGCAGTATCTATGGCCGACGGCTGATCGGCGCGGTCGGGCACATCCGCGCCTTTGCCGGCCTGGCGGCCGTGATGGCGGCGGTGGCGCTCGTCCATCCTTTGCTCTTTAACGCCGCCACTTGGGGACTGCTGCGGTTCATCAGCGGATTCTGCGTCGCCGGGTTGTTCGCGGCGCTGGAAAGCTGGCTGAACGAGCGCAGTGACAACACGACGCGGGGTCAGGTTCTCGGCATCTACATGATCGTCAACTATGTGGCCATCGTGCTTGGCCAGCTCATGGTCAATTTGTGGGACCTGGTCGGCATGGAAGGGTTCATGGTGGCCTCGTTGCTGGTCTCCCTGTCGCTGGTGCCGGTGGTGCTGGCGCGGGTCGAGGCGCCGGATCTGTCGGAGTCGAAGCCGCTGTCCCTGCGTCAGCTTTACGCCATCTCGCCGTTGGCGCCGGTCGGTGCCTGCGTGGCCGGCGCGACGATGGGAGCTTATTTCGGTCTTGGACCGGTGGTCGCCCGCCAGGTCGGATTCGAGGTATTCCAGGTTTCCGTGTTCATGGGCTCCGTGATCATCGGCGGCATGCTGTCGCAGTGGCCGATGGGGCGTATTTCGGACCGGTTCGACCGGCGCACGGTGCTGTTGGTCGTGCTGACCCTGGCGCTGTTGGTCTCGGCCGGGGGAATCGGGGCAGGCACCTTCGCCGATCCGTTTCCACCATTGATGGTGGTCGGCGTGCTGCTTGGCGTCACCATGACGACGATCTATCCGATCTGCGTTGCCCAGGCGTTCGATTACCTCGACCGGGATCGGTATGTGGCGGCGTCCAGCGGGCTGTTGCTGTCCTATGGGATCGGATCGACGGCCGGGCCGATCCTGGGCGCCCTGGCCATGGATTCGATGGGACCGTATGGGTTTTTCGCCTACATCGCCGCGTGTATGGCGGTGTTCGCCGCCTTCGTCCTCTACCGCATGCTGGCGCGGGCGCCGTTGCCGGCGGATCTCCAGGAGCACGTGGTCTCCTTGCCGCGCATGAGCCCGGTCGCCTCTGAATTGGATCCGCGCGCGGCCCACGACGAGCCGGCGGCCGGCGCCTAGCGCTGGGCCGTCTCCCAGTTGGGGGCGATGTAGATGTCGGCATTCGCGGGGGACAGGGGCGCGCGCCCGCGAATCGCATCCGCCGCCTTTTCCGCCAGCATGATGGTCGGCGCATTCAGATTGCCGCTGACAATGCTGGGCATGATCGAGGAATCGACGACGCGCAGACCCTCGATGCCGCGCACGCGAGTTTGCGGATCGACGACTGCGTCGGCGTCGCTGCCCATGCGGCAAGTCCCGCACGGGTGAAAGGCGCTTTCCGTCCGCTCGCGGACGAAGGCGTCGACATCCGCGTCGCTTTGCACGTCGGCACCGGGGGCCAGTTCTTCGCCGCGATAAGGCGCCAGCGCTTCTTGCGCGAAGATCTCCCGGGTAAGGCGCACGCCGGCGCGCATCTCGATCCAATCCTCTTCGTGCGCCATGTAGTTGAAGAGAATACGCGGCGCCTCGGCCGGGTCGGGCGAGGCGAGGCGAACCCAGCCGCGGCTGCGCGAGCGCATCGGTCCGACATGCGCCTGGAAGCCGTGGCATTTGGCCAGGCTTTGGCCGTCATACGACATCGCCATGGGCAGGAAGTGATACTGGATGTCCGGATGGCGAACCCCCGCGCGGCTGCGGATGAAGCCGCCGGTCTCGAAATGGTTGGTGGCGCCCAGGCCGGACTTGAACAGCACCCATTCGACGCCGATCAACAGCTTGCGCAGGGGATTGAGGGCGCTGTAGAGGGTGATCGGCTGAGTGCAGCGTTGCTGCACATACAGCTCCAAATGGTCTTGCAGGTTCTCGCCGACCGCCGGCCGGTCATGCACGACCGGGATGTCAAGCCTCTGCAATCCACCGCCGTCGCCAATGCCGGAGAGCTGCAGGAGCTGCGGCGAATTGATTGGGCCGCCGCTGAGGATCACCTCGCGCCGCGCCATGACCCGATGAGTTTGTCCGCCGCGCGTGTACTCCAGGCCGACGGCCTTGCGCCCCTCGAAGAGAATGCGGGTGGCCAGGGCGCCGCTCTCGACGCGCAACGTTTGCCGCCGCAGCGCCGGCCGCAGGTAGGCATTCGCCGTGCTGCTGCGCCGGCCGTCGCGCACGGTCATGTCCATGCGGCCGAAGCCTTCCTGCTGATAGCCGTTCATGTCGGCGGTGGCAGGATAGCCGGCCTCGATGCCCGCCCGGACGAAGGCATTGTACAGCGGGTTGCGGGCGCCGCCGCGCGAGGTGTGCAGGGGCCCGGAGTCGCCGCGGTAGGTATCGCCACCCTCTGCCCGGGTTTCGGCTTTCTTGAAATAGGGCAGCACGTCGGCATAGGACCACCCGTGCGCGCCTTCTTCCTGCCAGCGGTCGTAATCGAGGGCGTTGCCGCGCACGTAGGCCATGCCGTTGATGGACGACGAGCCGCCGATCACCTTGCCGCGCGGACAATGCACGCGGCGGCCGTCCAGATGCGGTTCCGGCTCACTGTGATAGAACCAGTTGTACCGCTTCTTGTTCATCGGAATGGAGAGGGCGGAGGGCATCTGAATGAAAATGCTGCCGTCGCCGCCGCCGGCCTCCAGCAACAGCACGGTCACGCCGGGATCCTCGGTCAACCGGTTGGCGAGTACACAGCCGGCCGAGCCGGCGCCGACGATCACATAATCGAAACTGTCCATGTGGCGGGCTCAGTACGGCGTCTGTACGTCGCCAAGCTCGACGTAGACGCTCTTGATCTGGGTGTAATGCTCGATGGCGGCGCGGCCGTTCTCGCGGCCGAGACCGGACTGTTTGACGCCGCCGAAGGGCATTTCGATGGGCGTGATATTGTAATTGTTGATCCAGCAAATCCCGGCCTGCAGGCGCGCGACAACGCGGTGGGCGCGGGCCAGGTCGCGGGTGAAGACCCCGGCGGCGAGGCCGAATTCGGTGTCGTTGGCGCGGGCAATCACTTCGTCCTCATCGCGGAACGTGAGGAGCGAGAGAACCGGGCCGAAGATCTCCTCGCGCACGATGCGCATGGAATCCGTGCAGCCGTCGAAGATGGTCGGCTCGACGAAATAGCCGCGGCGCAGGGCCGGATCCGCCGGGCGGCCACCGCCCAGGGCAAGCTTGGCGCCGTCGGCCGTGCCGGCCTCGATGTAGCCTTGCACCTTCTCCATGTGCGCTTCGGAGATCAGGGCGCCGACCTGGGTTTCCGGGTCCATGGGGTCACCGATGCGCAGGCGGGCGGTCCGCGCCACCAGACGCTCGAGAAACGCATCGTGCAGCGATTCCTCGACAAAGACCCGAGTGCCGTTGGAACAGATTTCCCCTTGGGTATAGAAATTGGCCATCATTGCGGCGGCGACGGCATTGTCCAAATCCGCATCGGCAAAGACGATCAGCGGCGACTTGCCGCCCAGCTCCAAGGTCACGTGTTTGAGGGTGCCGGCGGCATCGGCCATGACCCGCTTGCCGGTGCCGACTTCGCCGGTCAGCGAGATCTTGGCGATGCGCGGATGGCGGGTCAGCAATTGCCCGGTTGGGGCGGCGCCCTGCACCACGTTGAAGACCCCGTCGGGCACGCCGGCTTCGCTGTATATCTCGGCCAGCTTCGCGGCGCTCAAGGGAGTCAGCTCCGCCGGCTTGAAGATCATGGCATTGCCGCAGGCCAGCGCCGGCGCCGACTTCCAGCAGGCAATCTGGAGGGGATAGTTCCAGGCGCCGATGCCGGCGCAGATGCCCAACGGCTCGCGCCGGGTGTACGCAAAGGCACCGCCGAAATCGAGATGCTCGCCGTGCAGGGAGGCGGCCAGGCCGGCGTAGTACTCCAGGCAGTCGGCGCCGGAGTGCACGTCGACGCTTTCCGCCTCTTGGATCGGCTTGCCCGTATCCAGCACTTCGATCTCCGCCAGCTCCCGGTTGCGCGCACGCAACAGCTTCACCGCGTCCATGAGGACGCGGCCGCGTTGCGCCCCGGTCCGGGCCGACCACTCGCGAAAGCCGGCCTCGGCGGATGTGACCGCGGCCTCGACGTCCTCGCTGCCGGCGGCGTGAACCCGACAGATGATCGCGCCGGTCGCCGGGTTGACCGTTTCGAACGTGTCGCCGGATAGGGCGTCGCGATAGCCGCCGCCGATATAGAGCTTTTGTTCGGGCAGGTTGCGCATGATCGCTCCGCTGCTGGGTTAGCCCGCCATGTGTGCGGCCAAATAGGCGCGGGCGATGGCACGGGCTTGGTCCGCCGAAATGGCATCCTCGACGAGGGCGCTATTCAACCATAGGCCGTCAATCAGCGCGGCCAGGCCCGTCGCCACCGTCTCGGCCCGGTCCGCCGGCAGCATCTGCCGCAAAGCATGCAGAAGATTGGAGCGCAGGCGCCGCCGGTAGATCCGCTGAATGCGTGCCAGTTTGGGCGACTGACGCACCTGCGCCCAGAAAGCCAGCCAGGCGGTGACGACTTCCGGCGCCGATTGTTCCGGCGCGAAGTTCGCATCGATGACCGCCAGGACGCGCTCGTGCGGGGTCCGCGCCTGAGTCAAATAGTCGACGACCTGACGGCGCAGATCTTCGGCCAGGGTGCGCATGGTGGCTTCGAGCAGGCCGGCCTTGTCTTGGAAGTAGTGGGCGACGATCCCCGAGGACAAACCGGCGCGACGGCTGATCCGGGCGATCGTGGTGTTGGAAAAGCCGTCGTTGTGGATCGAATCGATGGTAGCGGCAATCAACTGTTGACGGCGGATGGGTTCCATTCCGAGCTTGGGCACGCCGCCTCCATTCTCCAGATCCGGGATCGTCGCGATCGTGTCGCGCCGTCGCCGCACGTCGACCGACCCATAAAACTAAAGCGATTGGCACCACGCTATTGATTTTATATTGAATGTTCAATAAAAAAAGAAACCCGCGACGGCGGTACAACCATCGGGCGGGACGAATGCGGAGTTCGTGGCGGGGCATAGGACGCAATGCCGTGTCCGCGTTTCTTCGTTGACTTGTGGAACAGGCGGGCGAACTCTCGTGCAAGGACCCGCCGAACAAGGGATTCCCGTGCGCTCGTACGCGGCCCGTCAGAGGTTGCGCGACCGCCGAACACAGGAGGCAATGGAAAAATGAATTGGTCTCGACGACTGACGATAGCAGCCGGCACGGCTTTTGTTGTAGCGGCCGGCACAGTGACCTTGGGCGCAACGACCGGCGCGGCCCAGACGGCCGAACCGGCATCGTGCAAGACCGTGCGGTTTTCCGATGTGGGCTGGACCGACATTACGGCGACCACGGCGGCGACGTCCGTGGTTCTCAAGGGCCTCGGTTACGAGCCGAAGGCGCAGGTGCTTTCGGTGCCGGTGACGTATGCCAGCCTGAAGAATAAGGATATCGACGTATTCCTCGGCAACTGGATGCCGACCATGGAGGCCGATCTGGCGCCCTACCGCGATGACGGTTCGGTCGACGTGCTGGGGGTCAACCTGGAAGGTGCCAAGTACACCCTGGCCGTCCCCAAGCATGTGGCCGATGCCGGCCTGAAGGACTTCGCCGACATCGCCAAGTTCCGCGACAAGCTGGACGGCAAGATCTATGGCATCGAGCCGGGCAACGACGGCAACCGTTTGATCCAGCAAATGATCGACGATGACGCGTTTGGCCTGAAAGGGTTCTCGGTCGTTGAATCGTCGGAGCAGGGCATGCTGTCGCAGGTCGGCCGGGCGGTGAAGCGCAAGGAATGGGTGGTCTTCCTCGGCTGGGAGCCGCATCCCATGAACGCCAACTTCGACATGACGTACCTGTCGGGCGGTGATGATTGGTTCGGCCCCGACTTCGGCGGTGCGACGGTCCATACCAACGTGCGTAAGGGTTATGCCGCTGAGTGCGCCAACGTCGGCAAGCTGCTCAACAACCTCAAGTTCTCCCTGAAGTTGGAGAACGAGATCATGGGCGCGATCCTGAACGACGGGAAGGATCCGGACGATGCGGCGGCCGCCTGGCTGAAGCAAAACCCGGGTGTCCTCGACGGCTGGCTGGCCGGTGTCACCACAGCGGACGGTGGCGAGGGCTTGCCGGCGGTGCGCAAGAGCCTCGGTCTCTGATAGTCTGACACGTGGACGGCCGGGCGCCCTAACCGCCCGGCCGTCGGCGCCGCGCCGACTACGGAGAGGGTGGCCCGATGGATTGGCTGACCGAAAACAAGGTCCCGCTCGGGGCCTGGATCAATTCGCTGGTCGAGTTGTTGAATGACCACGCGGCCTGGTTCTTCGATCTGATTGCCGACGTTCTCGGTTTTCTCATCGTCAGCTTGATCGACATGATGCAGTGGATGCCGCCGCTGCTGCTGGTCGTGCTCTTCGCCGCCCTGGCCGGTTGGCTGCATCGCTCGTGGAAGCTGGCGGCGGCGATCCTGGCCTCCCTCCTGCTCATCATCAACCTGGGCTATTGGCAGGAGACGACCGAGACACTGGCCCTGGTGGTCTTCGCCACCTCCGTGTGCATGGCGGTGGGCGTGCCGGTGGGTATCGCCGCGGCGCACCGGCCCTGGCTCTATACGGCAATCCGGCCGGTCCTGGACCTGATGCAGACCATCCCCACGTTCGTCTATCTGATTCCAACCCTGATACTCTTCGGCCTGGGGGTGGTGCCGGGGCTGATTTCCACCGTGATCTTCGCCATTCCGGCGCCTATCCGCCTGACCTATCTGGGCATCTCCGCCGTGCCGCAGCCGTTGATCGAGGCCGGCGAGTCCTTCGGCGCCACCAAGCGGCAGCTTCTCTGGAAGGTCGAGCTGCCCCATGCCATGCCGACCATCATGGCCGGCCTGACGCAATGCATCATGCTCTCGCTCTCCATGGTGGTGATCGCCGCCCTGGTCGGCGCCGACGGCCTGGGCAAGCCGGTGGTCCGCGCCCTGAACACGGTCAACATCGCCAAGGGATTCGAGGCGGGGCTGGCCATCGTCATCGTCGCCATTCTGCTCGACCGCGTGTGCAAGCGCCGCGGTGCGGGCGACAGCGGATAACGGCCGGTGCCGGCGGTCGAATTCCGCAACGTCGACGTCATCTTCGGCAAGGACCCGGCGGCGGCCCTGGCCCTTCTCGACGCAGGCGAGGACCGGCCGGCGATTCTCGCGCAGACCGACCAAGTGCTCGGTGTCGCCGATGCCTCCATCGCCATCGAGGAGGGCGAGGTATGCGTGCTCATGGGCCTGTCCGGTTCGGGCAAGTCTACCTTGCTGCGCTGCGTCAACGGTCTCAACAAGATCAGCCGCGGCGAGGTTCTGGTGCGCGACGGCGACACCGTGATCGATGTCGCAAAGTGCGATGCCGGCACGTTGCGCCGTCTGCGCATGAACCGCATCGCCATGGTGTTTCAGCAATTCGCGCTGCTGCCTTGGCGGACGGTGGCGGAGAACGTGGGCCTGGGCCTTGAGTTGCGTGGCATGAGCAAGGCCGAGCGCGAGCGCATTGTGGCCGAAAAGCTGAAGCTGGTCAGTCTGGACCAGTGGAAGGACAAGTTCGCGCACGAGCTGTCCGGCGGGATGCAGCAGCGCGTGGGTCTGGCGCGCGCCTTCGCAACCGATGCCGACATCTTGCTCATGGACGAGCCGTTCTCGGCCCTCGATCCGTTGATCCGCGACCATTTGCAGGACGAATTGCTGGACCTGCAACGCAGCCTGAAGAAGACCATTATCTTCGTCAGCCACGATCTGGACGAGGCCCTGAAGATCGGCACCCACATCGCCATCATGGACGGCGGCCGCATCGTCCAGTACGGCGAACCGGAACAGATTGTCCTAAACCCGGCAAATGCTTACGTGGCGGAATTCGTG
>JAJFGI010000133.1 GCA_021776215.1 Kiloniellaceae bacterium
CCGGTTCCCTGGAGGATGTTCGTAACGATCGCCTCCTTGTCCACCGCGTAGTTCATCGCCTGGCGGACAAGCTTGTTGTTGAACGGCGGCGACTCCAGCTTCGTATTCAGGATGAAATACCAGACATGGGCGCTGAGGCCTTCGAGGACGGCCAGGTCCGGCTCGGCGCGCAAGGCCTCGAGGCTCTCGGTCGGCACGTCGTAGGTCAGGTCGATCTCGCCGGTGGTGATCGCGCTCAGGCGCGCCTGGGCCTCGACGATGGGCACGAAGACCAGCTTCTTGACGCTCGGCGCGCCGTCCCAATAGTCCTCGTTGGCCTCGAACACGGCTTTCACGCCCGGCTGCCACTCGGCGAGCTTATAGGGGCCGGTTCCCGACGGATGGGTGGCGATATCCGCGCCCCAGTCCTGCAACGCCTTGGGGCTGACGATGCGGATGGACAGATGGGTCAGGTACTGGAGGAAGGGAGCGAACGGTTCCTTGAGCGTGAACTTGACCGTATGGCTGTCCACCGCCTCGATCGTATCGACATTGCCTAGGTAGTTCTTCGCAAAGGGATATTTCCCGGTCGCATGGGCCGGGTGATCGTCGATAATCTGCCGCTCCATGCTGTATTTGACCGCCTCGGCGTCGAACGGCGAGCCGTCGTGGAACTTCACGCCCTGACGAAGTCTGAACGTGTAGACGGTACCGTCGTCCGAGATATCCCAGGACTCGGCAAGCGCCGGCTCGATATCGTAGGTGCCCGGGATGAAACCCGTAAGACCCTCGTAAATCCGCCGCACCGCGCGAGCCGTGTTGAGATCGGTGACTTGCGGTGGATCGAAGGTGACGGGCTCCGCGACCAGTCCCACCACGAGCGTGTCACTGTCGGCAACGGCGACAGCCCCGAACGGTGTGGCCCAGAGCAGGCCGGCGAGAACGACGGCTGTCGCCGCACCGACAATTCCGGGCATGCCGCGCCCATATCTTTTCCTACGTTTCATCATTGCCTCCCCAATTGAGAGCCAAATTGGAGATCCCCAACGGATTCCAAAATGTCCCCACGTTTTTTATAGCTTTAGCACAGGGTCCATCGCCGAGTAAATCGCATATGCCGTGTTTCGACCCACTTTTATCATGTCGATTCAGGTCTTTACCGAGAAAATTCGATTGCCGGGCTCGCCAAGAATCAGGTCCGATGAAGATCCGCGTCGTCACAGTACCCGCCGATCGTCTTCGGCGGCCACGCGGTGTGTCGTTTTTTTAGCTTGAGACTTGGCCGGGCTCTTAGCCGGGGCCAACGGTGATTCGTCCGGCCCGATAACGCGCGCTCCGTCGGCGTGGGTGAAACGAAAGGCGGCGGCGCCGGCCAGCATGCCGGCGATCGGACCAAGCACATAGATCCAGAAGTGTGTGAAGTCGCCGCGCGCCAGATAGGGGCCAAAGGCCCGGGCCGGATTCATCGCCGCCCCGGCATAGGCGCCCATCAGCATGACCTCGATGCCGACGGTCGCCCCGATCGCCAGACCGGCAAAGGCGATATCGGCCTTGCCGTGAAAGGCCGTGCCGCAGATCACCCACATGAGGAGAAACGACAGGAAAAGCTCGATCACCAGCGCGATGCCCGGCGTCGCCCCGAGCGCGCCGTTGGGCAGATTGGCGCCCATATCGGCGACCTGGCCGACGCAGGCGAGCAGAAGCAGGGCGCCGGCGGCGGACCCGGCCATCTGGGCAACAATGTACCCGGGCAGCAAGCGTTTCTCCAGCTTGCCCAGATAGGCCGCGGCGATCGACAGAGCCGGATTGACATGCGCCCCCGACACATGGCCGAAGGTGTAGATGACGATGGTGATGACCAGCCCCGAAATCAGCCCGGATCCGATGGATCCGAGCTGACCGGTCACGGCACCGACCATGACCGCCCCGGCGGCGAAAAACACCAGGCTGAAGGTTCCGATGAACTCGCAGGTATATTTCCGCAAGTCGTCGATGCGCATGGCCCCAGCCGTTCCAGTTTTGGCTAGCGCCCCGTCTCATACGCGTGCGCCGCCCGCAGCACCGTCGATTCATCGAAATGGCGCCCGGTCAGCATAAGGCCCACGGGCAGGCCGGTCACGTCCCGACAGGGAACCGAGATCGACGGATGCCCGGTCAGGTCGAAGACGCAAGTGTTGCGAATCATGTTCAGCGCCTCGACGATATGGGCCTTGCGGTCGACCTCGGGCATGGGCGGAATCGCATGCGCGGTCTGCGGCGTCGTCGGCATGAGGACCAGGTCGAAGTCCTCCAGCACTCGGTCGTAAGCCGCCGTGAGGGCCCGCGACATGTTCTGGGCGCGGCCATAGAACACGCCGTGGTACTGCTCGCGCATGTAGTGGGCCAGCAGCGCGCCGAGCTTCGCCGTCGGCGAGAAATCGCCGCCATTGGTCTTGATCGCCCGGCTCATGGCCGACATCAGTTTGGGATTGTACCAGCCCTTGTTCTGATAGGCGGCGTGGCCGTGATAGAAGCTGTCGATTCCGCCCTCGATGGCGACAACGTTCCAGATCGGCACCGCGGCGCGATGTTCGGGCACCGAGATTTCTTTCACCGACGCGCCTAGCTTCTTGAGATAGGCCGCGGCCTCCTTCACCGCCTTGTCCACGACCGGCATCGAGTCCGGCGTGCCGAAGCCTTCCTTGACCACGGCGATCTTCAGGCCCTTGACCGACCCGCCGAGCGCATCGGCGTAGCGCGGCACCTTGATCCGGTCCGGCTGACGAGGATCCTTTGCCGTGTCGTCGGTGCCGGCGATCACCTGCAGCATGAGCGCCACGTCGGCGACCGTCTTGGCCATCGGCCCGATGTGGTCGATGGTCTGGTCGAAGCCGACGATGCCGGTATAGGGGACCAGGCCGTGGGTCGCCTTCAGCCCGGCAATACCCGACCAGGACGCGGGTATGCGAATCGATCCGCCCTGATCGCCGCCGAGCGCGATATCGACGATGCCCTTCGCGGGGGCGATCGCCGAGCCGCAGGAGGAGCCGCCGGCGGCATGCTTCGGATCGGTCGGGTTCAGGCCGACCCCATAGGCGGAGGTATGGCCGCCGCCGGAAAAGGCGAAGTCGTCGGTGTTGAGAACCGCGGTGATATGGCCGCCGGCCTTGAGGATGCGGGTGATCACGGTGGCATCGATGTCCGGGACGAAGCCATAGAGCAGGCGCGAGGCGCAGGACATGGGAATGCCGGCGATGCAGACGGTATCCTTGATGCCGATTCTCTTGCCGGCCAGCGGCCCCTTGGCCGAGCCAACCGCCTTCACGCTGCAGTTCCGCACGACGCCGTTGCACGGGTCCTCGTCCGCCCCCGGACGCGCGCCCGGAATGCGCACGGCGGGGATGACCTCGCGGAGCGGGTCCGGGTACTGTTCGAGTTCGTCATAGCCCTCCATGACGGCGCTCACCAATTCCGCCATGACGTCCAGCTCGTCTTCCGTGAGGTGGAGGTGATACCGCTCGCCGATGTCGATCAGGTCCGTATCGGACGGTCTACGCAAGGTCATGGTCGTCCTCCTTCGGTTATCATTTTCTGTGGTCAGGCGGTCAGCCGCAAATAGAGCATCGGCAGCCGTTCGGGCAGCCGTTCCACGCGATCGATCTGCACGACGTTGCGCCGGCCGAAAATCCGCGCGAGGTAGTCGTCGCCACCGGAATCGAGGCCGACGCAGAAGACGTCGATGCCGTCGTTGCCCAGCGAGATGACCGCCTTGCGGGCATCTTCGACCAGATATTTGCGGTCCGAGACGTCGACATCGGAGGGCTCGCCGTCGGTGACCACGAGCAGCAGGCGGCGATGGGTCAGCCGATTTTTCAGGTCGGCGCCGGCATGCCGCATGGCGGCGCCGATCCGGGTCGACAGGCCGCCCGTCAGCCCGGCCAGATAAGACTGCGCCAGCCCGTCGTACGGCGCGTCGAAATCCTTGATCCTGAGATAGTGCACGTCCTCGCGCTTGTTGGAGCAGAAGGCCGCGATCGCGAAGGGATCGCCGAGCTCGGACATGGCATGGGCGAAAAGCGCCGTTGCCTCGCGTTCCAGATCGAGCACCGAGCTGCTGCTGTTCTTCACCCGGTCCTTGGTCGATTCCGAGATGTCGAGCAGGAGCAGCACGGAGAGGTCGCGGAAGCGGCGCTGCGTGGTGGTATAGACGCGGGGATCCGGCGTGTCGCCGATCCGGCGGCTGATCGTCGCCTCCACGCAGGCGTCGAAATCCAAGGCGTCGCCCTCGGCTTGGCGCTTCTGGCGCTGCGGACGGCTGACCCTGGCGGAGCGAATCAACCCGGTCAAACGGTTCACCACGTCGCGCCGCCGGTCCAGTATCTCGCGTATGACGTAGGCTGGCCCCGGCACCGGCTGATACTCGACCAGGGTCGTCCACTCCCCTCTCTCGTGGCCGGTCACGTAGTCGTATTCGGGATAGCGGGCGACCGGCAGGCCCTCGTCCTCATAGGCCTCCGGCGACAGGGCGGCCCGGTTGGCCTCGTCCTCCTGCTCCTCTGCCTCTTGGCGCTCGCGATCCGGCGGCGTGGTGTCGTCCTTCTCCTGCTGCTCGATGCGAATGGACTCGAACAGCAGTTCGGCGTCCTCCATCTCCGGCGACTGCTGATCGCCGAAATCCCAAATCCCCATGTTGTCGTCACGGTAGGGCGGTTCGACCACGTAGGTGCGCGGGTTGAACTGGATCCGCAACTGCCCCAAATCGTTGCCGAGCAGATCGCCGATCTGCCGGCTGATCGCGGCGTTCTCCCAGTCCGCCTCGCGCTGGAAGAACATGGCCTTGCCCTTCTCGACCCAGCCGTCGATGTCGTGGAAGTCCGGATCGATCAGGGCCCGCGCCAGGCGGGCGAGCAGGCTGGGCGCGGTCAGGGCGCCACCCGACTGGGCGATGTGGAAGGGCAGCCAAAGCCGGCGCAGGCCGGGATACTCCCGCATCGCCAGCTGCTCGACCCGGGCGTCCTCGATCAATGACACGAGCGCGATCTGGATGGGCTTCAGGCTACGGACCGGAAATTTCTCGGTCGAATAGATGAGATGCGCGGCGACGTGCGCCAAAGCCGCGCGAAAGACATCCTCGGCCCGGGCGCCGCGATAGCCGGGATAGGTCGCCGGAATGCGCACCAGTCCCCGATCGAAGCTGGTGCGACGCCGGGACTGTTCCGACGCCCGCAAGGAGGGCTCGCGAATCGGCACGCGCAGTTTCCACAGCGCCGTCAGGTAGGCCTTGAGGCGGCGCTCCACGTCGGCGAAGACGATCTCGCCGGCTTCGCGCTGCAACCAGCGCTCGGCTTCCGGATCTTCCATGGAGAAGAAGCGCCGACGCCGCTCCGCATCGCCGCCGGCCGCGCGGACACCGGCGAGCAGCCAGGCCTCGAGGCGCGACACGTTCAGATGCGAGAGCAGGGTCTCCATCCGGTCCAGGACCAGGCTCGTCGATTCCGGCGCCAGCGCGGCAAAGCGCTGCATCAGATTCAGCCAGGAGCGGAATCTCGGCTCATCGGTAACCTTAGCGGCCGCTTTGACGGCCGCCCAAGGCAGGGTCGATGCCGCCCGCCGGCCCGCCTTGATGGCGACGACGGAGACAATCTCCGCCATATCGAGCGCCGCTTCCGGGCCAATCAACTCGGCGACGACTATGGAATGCTGCCGATAGGCCATGACGACGCCTTCGCCATAACCGGCATCGGCCAGCTTCCGGCAAGCGCGCAGCCAGCGGGCGGTCAAGCCATCCGGAAAGGCGTCCTGTGCCCCGTCAATCAAGGGCCAAGGCTCCTCCCCCGGCTCCGACACCACGCGCAGGAACGCTCTTGCCTTGTCGACCATGGCCCTACGAGCACGCGGCGATCGCCGAACTCAAGGCATCACGCATGTCGGGATCATCCGTGATCGGCAGGACCAGCGCCACTTGGCACGCCTCGCCCATGGGCACACCCTTCGACACCAGTTGCCCGGCATGGACCAGCATGCGAGTCGAGGCGCCCTCGTCCAGGCCGTGGCCCCGGAGATTGCGTGAACGTTCGGCGATTTGCACCAGTTGACGCGCCAGGCCGGCGTCGATGCCGGCCTCGTGCGCGACGATCTCGGATTCGATGTCGGCGGCTGGATACCCGAAGTCGATGGCGCCGAAGCGTTGCTTGGTGGATTCCTTGAGATCTTTGAGAACACTCTGGTAGCCCGGATTGTAGGAAATCACGAGCTGGAAATCCGGGTGCGCCTTGATCACCTCGTTCTTCTTTTCGAGCGCCAGGATGCGCCGGTCGTCGGTCAGGGAATGGATCACCACGGTTGTGTCCTGACGCGCTTCGACGATCTCGTCGAGATAGCAGATCGCCCCGTGACGCACCGCCAGGGTCAGCGGCCCGTCGTGCCACACGGTCCCCTCCGCCTCCAGCAGGAAGCGGCCGACCAAGTCGGACGCCGTCATGTCCTCGTGGCAGGAGACCGTGATCAAGGGGCGCTTCAGGCGCCAAGCCATGTGCTCGATGAAGCGGGTCTTGCCACTGCCGGTCGGCCCTTTCAGCATAATCGGCATGCGCACGGCGTAGGCCGCCTCGAAGAGGCGAATCTCGCCGCTGACCGGACGGTAGTAGGGCTCCTCGCCCACGAGGTAGTCGGTTAACTGCATGCGCACTCCTAGTCCGTTCGGCCAACGCCGGCAAGCGAGAGGGGCGGGAGCCAAGCTCCCGCCTCTTCGCAGAAGTTTAGCGGTGCGCCGCTTTCTTCTCGTTCGGAATACCTTCGATCGGGCATTCGTCGGTGCCGACGGTGGGTCGGGTAATCGCCTCGACCATTTCCCGCGTGCCCTCCGGATCGGTGACCCACTTCTTGTAGAAGTCGTAAGGGCAGGCGGCAACGCCGGTGTCTTCCTCGCCGGAGTTGATCTTACCGGTGTAGCCGCGATGCAGCAGCTTGAACAGGTGGTTCTCCGACTGCATGTTGCGGCGCGCGTCGCGGATCAGAGAGACGGAGAGCTGGCCGTACTGAATGCCCATCTCTTCCTCGCCGCATTCGCCCATGGTCCGCCCATCGAAGCCAATGATCGCCGAATGACCGAAGTAGGAGTAGACGCCGTCGAAGCCGGCGGCATTGGCGACCGCGACATAGCAGTTGTTGGCCCAGGCCATCGCCTTGGCAATCAGCACCTGCTGATCCTTGGAGGGGTACATGTAACCCTGGCAGCGCACGATCAGCTCGGCCCCCTTCATGGCGCAGTCACGCCAAATCTCCGGATAGTTGCCGTCGTCGCAGATAATCAGGCTGATCTTGAGGCCCTTCGGTCCGTCGCTGACATAGGTGCAGTTGCCTGGATACCAGCCTTCGATCGGCACCCAGGGCATGATCTTGCGGTACTTCTGCACGATCTCGCCCTTGTCGTTCATCAGGATCAGGGTGTTGTAGGGCGCCTTGTTCGGATGCTCCTCGTGGCGCTCGCCGGTTAGCGAGAACACGCCCCACGTCTTGGCCTTGCGGCATGCCGCGGCCAAAATCTCGGTTTCCTCACCGGGGATGGCCGATGCCGTCTCGTACATCTCCTTCTCGTCGTACATGATCCCGTGCGTGCTGTACTCGGGGAAAATCACGAGATCCATGCCCGGAAGCCCGACCTTCATGCCTTCGACCATGCTGGCGATGTTGCGCGTATTCGCCAATACCTCCTCCTTCGTATGAAGGCGGGGCATCTTGTAGTTCACGACGGCAACACCGACCGTGTCCTTACTGCTCGAAATATCGCCGTGGTACATACTGACCTCCCATATGAGAAAAACAGGGTTCTGGGTTCAACGCCTTCCGCTCATCCAGCTACACCGCCATGTGCCGATGAACGAGATCATCCGTCAGCTCCTGGACGGATCCTTGAGCCGCCACGCTGCCACGATCCATAAGGAGGAAACGCTTCGATGCGCGGCGGGCAAACGCCACATTCTGTTCCACCAGGACGATGGTCATGCCCTGGTCCCGGTTGAGAGTTAGCAGGACATGCTCGATTTGTTCGACGATATTGGGCTGGATGCCCTCCGTCGGCTCATCGAGCAGCAGAATTTTCGGGTCGGTGAGAAGCGCGCGCGCGATCGCAAGCTGCTGCTGCTGACCGCCGGAAAGGTTGCCGCCCCGACGATTGAGGAATTCCCTGAGCACGGGAAAGAGCTGGAACACCCGGTCGTCGAGTTGCCCCTTCCCATTGCTGCTGGCAAAGGTGCCAAGCATAAGATTCTCGCGCACGGTGAACTTGGGCAGGATGCCGCGACCTTGCGGAATGTAGCCGATGCCCGCCTTGGAGCGCTCGTGCGGCGGCTTGCCGTTGATCTCTTCGCCGCCGAGGCGGATGCTGCCGTCGCAGCGATCCATGAGGCCGATAATGGAGCGCATCAGGGTCGTCTTACCGACCCCATTGCGCCCGAGAACACTCACGAAATCGCCCGACTCGACAGAAAAACTCACATCCTGCAAAGCTCGGCTATTGCCATAGAAGGCATCGACGCGACTCAGCTCAAGCACCGGTGATGCCTCCCGAGCCGAGATAAGCTTCCCTGACTTCCTGGTTCCGCTCGATCTGCTGCGCCGTCCCTTCCGCCAGCATGCGTCCTTGATGCATGACCGAGATAACCTCGCCAATCTCCTTGACGAAGCTCATGTCATGCTCGACGACGATTAGGGTGTGGCGACCCTTGAGACGATTGAAGAGATCGGCCGTCTTGCGGGTCTCCTGCACCGTCATGCCGGCCGTCGGTTCGTCCATCAGGATAAGCTCCGGGTCCTGGGCGAGCAGAAGCGCGATTTCGAGCCATTGAGTTTGGCCGTGCGACAGATGGCCGGCGGAGGTGTTGAGCTGGCCCTGGAGACCCACCAACTCAGCCAGCTTTTCCAGGCCATCCGCCTCCTGGCCGCGGCCGAAGCGGAAGGCATTGGCAAGAACGCCGGTGTGCTTGCAGTAGGCGACCTGCAGATTTTCCCGCACCGTCAATTCTCGAAACACGCTGGGCACCTGGAACTTGCGCCCGATTCCGGCGCGCGAAATCTGGTGCTCTTCCAGCTTGTTGAGGGACTTCCCCTTGAACATGATTTTGCCGGATGCCGGCTTGGTCTGACCGCAGATCGTATCGAGCGCCGTCGTCTTGCCGGCCCCGTTGGGGCCTATCAGACACCGCAGCTCGCCTTTCCCCACGGTCATGTGGAGGCCGTTCACGGCTTGAAAGCCGTTGAAGGTGACCACCACATCGGTCAGGACCAGATGACTTGACGTATCGCCGCTCATTCGGCCGGCTCCGTCTTCCGCGGTAGCGTGTTACGCGACGTCGACTTGTTGGCTCTCCCGTTGCCGTTGCCGGCACTCGGCCAGATGCGGTCGAGCAGCATCTCGGCGGCACCCGCGAGACCCTTGGGCAGAAACAGGACAACAACCACGAACAGAAAGCCCATGATCAGGGTCCAGGTGTCGAGGAACGTTTCCGACTCCGACAGCGCCCCCTGCATGCCCGTGACGACGATGGCGCCGAGCATGGCGCCCAGCAGGCTTTGCCGGCCGCCGACCGCACACCAGATCACGATGGCCAGGCTGAGCGGCACGCCGAGGAAGGTCGGCGAGGCGAACTCCATCACGATGGTGTAGAGCATGCCCGCCAGTCCGGCGATGCCCGCCGAAACGGCGAAGGAAAACATCTTGAAGGTCGCCACATCGTAGCCGAAGTAGCGCACCCGGTTCTCTTGATCGCGGATCGCCTGCAGGATGAGACCGGCCTTGCTCTTGGTGATCGCCAGGGCAAAGAACAGGCTGAAGGTCAGCGACACGGCGATCAGGTAGTAGGACGAGCTGCCGTAGGCATCGAAGGTCAGGCCAAAGATTTCCAGCTGCGCCAGGTCGGTGATGCCGTTGAAGCCGCCGGTGAAGCGCTGCTGATCGATGATCAGAAGATTGACCACCACCAGAACCGCCAGGGTGATGATGGCCACATAGACGCCGGTGACGCGCCCCCGGAATATGAACCAGCCGAGCAGAACAGCGAAGATGACGGGCACCGCGATCCCGGCGAAGATCGCGAAGGTCATCGAATTGAACGGCTCCCAGAACCAGGGCAGCTTATCGACGTTATTCCAGACCATGAAATCCGGCAGGCCCGCCGAGCCCGTATGCACGGGAACGGTGCGCAGCTTGAGCCCCATGGCCATGCAATAGGAGCCCAGTCCGAAGCTGGTCGCCTGGCCGAGGTTGAGAATGCCCGTGTAACCCCAGGACAGGCTGAGCGCGATGGCCAGGATGCCGAGCACCAGATAGCGGCTGTACTTATTCAGGACGAAAGCATCGTCGTAAAAAGTCGGAACCAGCAGGATTGCCAGGCACACGATGCCGTAAACAGCTATTTGCACGGCGGTGCGGCGCGACACGGTCAGGCCCGGACCTTGGCCGCGAAGAGACCCTGCGGCCGGAAGCGGATGACCACGACGATCGCCAGCAGCACCAGCGCCTTGGCAAACGTGTCGTTGCTAAAAAAGGCCACGAAGCCATAGAGCTGACCGAGGATCGCCGAGCTTGCCATCGTGCCAATCAGGCTCTCGACGCCGCCCAGCACGACGATCATGAACGCATCGACAACATAGGTGGTCCCCATCTCCGGGGACACGCTCTTGAGCGGCGAGACCAGCGCGCCGGCCAGGCCGGCCAAGCCGGCGCCATAGGCAAAGGTGAAGCTGTAGATGCGGCCGCTGTTGATTCCGAAGCAACTGGCGATCTCGCGATTCTGCGTTATCGCGCGCAGCTTCATGCCGATCGTGGTCCGATACATGAGATACCAGGTGAACGCGAAGAGTGCGATCGCCAGCACTAGCACAAAAAGCCGGAAGGCCGACATCTCGATCCCGAGCAGGACGATGCTGCCATCCATCACCGGCGGCATCTCGACGTAGCGCAATTCGCCGCCGACGCTTAGGCGGATCGCCTGCTGCGCCATGACGCCAATGCCCCACGTCGCCAGAATCGTATCCAAGGGCCGGCGGTATAGATAGCGAATGACGACCCGCTCGATCACCCAGCCGAGGGCAGCCACCATGGCGAAGATCACCACCAGGCTCTCGATCAAGCCGATGCCGAAGAAAGTTTGCAGGAACCAGGCGCTATAAGCACCAAGCATGACGAATTCGCCATGCGCCATGTTGATGACGCCGGTCGTGCCGTAAATGATCGCCAAGCCAAGCGCCACCAGCAGCAGAATCGATGAGATGCTCAGGCCGGTAACGATCTGTGCCGTGAGGGTTTCCATTGTTCCGTTATTCGCTGCTGCTGCTGCGTGGCGGACGGGAGGCACGAAGCCCCCCGCCCATTGGCCCCAACGTATTGCCCGAGCAATCCGTGCTCAGGATTCCTTCAAGCCTTCCTCGGTGCAATCCTGGTTTTCGTAGGCCTTGTACGGAACCGGCTCCAACCAGTCGGCGGATTGCTTGAGGATCTCGAATTGGCCGTCCGACTTGGCAACGCCGATCTTCGGCCACAACCAGGTGTGCAGGTTCTTTTTCTCGATGCGCACCTTGCCCTGCGGGGCGATCATCTCTTCACCTTTGATCGCCTCGCGAATGTTCGGCGGCGTGATGTCGCTGGGCGCCAGCTTTTCCACCGCCTGCTTGAAGAGGTGGACCTGGAAGTAGCAGGGCTCGGACACGAAGTGGGTGACCTTGTCAGCGCCCCAACGCTTGCGATAGGCATCGACGAATTTGACGTTCTCCGGCGAATCCCAAACCATGAAATAGGGGGCCGAGGTAAAGTGTCCCGCCGCCGCGTCGCCGCCCATGGCCGCAACCTCATTCTCGGAGGTCGTCAGGCTGGCCATCGGCATTTTCTCCGGATCGAGGCCATCGGCACGATACTGCCGATGCAAGGCAACCACCGAATCGCCGACGACCGTCGAGAAAATGACGTCCGGCTTATCGCTCTGGAACTTGTTGATGACCGAGGAGAACTCGGAATGGCCGAGCGGCACGTATTCCTCGTTCACCACCTCGGCGCCGAGTCCCGCGAGCAGCTTCTTGCAGTAGTTGTTTTCTTCTTTTGGATAGATGTAGTTGGAACCGATCAGGGACCAGCGCTTGCCGAACTTTTCCACCAGCCAGGGCACGAATTCATCCTGCTGCTGATTGGGCACGGCGCCCGTGTAAATCACGTTCTTCGAGCATTCCCGCCCTTCGTAGAGGGTCGGATAGAAGTAGAGGTTGTTGCGCTTCTCGAACACCGGCAGAACAGCCTTGCGGCTGGCCGACGTATAGGAACCGAAAACACTGACGCATTTGTCGCCGAGCACCAGCTTGCGCGCCTTCTCGGCAAAAGTCGCCGGATCGGAAGCGGGATCCTCGATCACTGGCACGATTTTCATGCCGTTGATCCCGCCTTGATCATTGATCTCTTCGATCGCCATCACGGTCGCCTTGTTGAGCGACTCCTCGACGATCGCGGTGGTACCGGTCAGCGAGAAGAGAACGCCGACCTTGATCTCGCCCTCAGCCGCGCGAGCGAGGGAGCTGTCCTTTATCCAGATGTGCGGAAACCCGGTGGCCGCAAAAGCACCTGCCGCCACTGTTCCCTTTAAGAATGTCCGCCTTTTGACCGTCATGCTTGCCTCCCTATTCGCATTCCCCGAAATCCGTGACCCATTGTCACGGGTCCCTCTCGGGTCACCCTCGGCCGCTCTCCTGGGATCGAACAGGCAACAAAAAACCCCGCACGGTTGGCCGCCCGGCCAAGTCCGTCGGGGCTACATTGCCTGCCAATTTTCAGAAAGCGGCGCCGTTGCCGCTTTTTTTTCGCGCAGCCGAAACTGCTCTATAAACGCTATCCCAGCAGTTCTTGCGAGTCAACAATCATTGCCGCCAGAGCACCAATCGACACCCGCCGCTCCATCGCCGTACGCCGCAGGAAGTGATAGGCGTCCTGCTCACTCAGCTTCTTGGTCTCGATCAGAATCGCTTTGGCGCGCTCGACGCTGCGCATGGTTCGCAGGTTGTCGTCGAGCTTGTCGATGCGACTGCGCAGCCGCCGTTCGTACAGAAAGTGGCTACGCGCTATGGCCAAGGCCGACAAGACAGCATCGGGCGTGACCGGCATGTGCACCACCGCATGGGGCGCACAGAGGTGCAGGACGCCTAGATCCAGAGGCACGCCAACCGGCAGCACAAGGATCAGCGCGGCGCTGGGCAAGCCCGGCAGCCAAGGTAGGCGTTTCGGCAGATCCGGACAAAATTCGCAGAAGATCAAGTCGTAGTCGACCGAGATCTGCTCCGGCATCGGCCAGACATGGCGGACCCGGGCCCGCGTCCGCTGCAGCTCGCGAATCAGATGATCGCCCGGATCATCGCGGCGCGCGAAGACACCGATATCCAGATCGGCAAAAGGCATCGGCGCGGCGCCCGGCATATCGTCGGCGCCACGTTGGCGCATGCCGGTCCTGATACCGGTGTCCTGAGTTGCCGTCAGCTTCCCTGAGGCCCCGCCGTGGTCCCCTTTGGGACGTATTGAAAGCTCACTCTTTGTCATGTCGCATAACCGCGCTAACCGAAGGCGACCGTGCGGCCATAGCCGATGAGGTAAGGATCGGCCCGTACCGGGGCCGCCGACTCATGCAGAATGTCGAATTGGCCCTCATCGTTCGCGCGGCCGATCCGTGTCCAGAGATCGGTATGGGCGCAGTAGGAGTTGATCGAAACACGGCCTTGCGGCGCATCGAATTCGCTGCCCAGGACGGTCGGACGGAGGACCTCCGTATCCAGGGAATTGGTCTGCGCCAGGGCCTTGGCGAAGATATGCACCTGGAAATAGGCCGCCTCCAGGCACATGTTGGTGCTGGCGTCCTCGCCGTAGCGCTTCTTGTAACGGCGCACGAAATTCAAGCCGCTGGCGCCGCCGATGCCTTCGAAGTACGGCGCCGCGGTAAGATGTCCGGCGCCGACGTCGCACCCCATGGCCTGGATCTCCGCCTCGGTCGTGGTCAGGCTGGCGATCGGCATGGTTTTGGGATCGAAGCCGCAATCGGCGTAACTCTGATAGAAATACGTCGTCGAGTCACCAACCACCGTGGAGAAGATGACGTCCGGCTGGGCCGCGCGGATTTCCTGCATCACGGGAATGAAATCGTTGCGCTTGGCACGAAGACTCAGATAGCGCTCGCCGACCACCTCGCCGCCATTGTGCCGCACCATCTCGCGCATGATTCGATTGGATTCGCGGGGGTAAACATAGTTGGAGCCGACGAAGAAAAAGCGCGTGCCGTACCGTTCCATCAGAAAGGCGCACAACTCTACGCTGTTTTGATTCGGCGCCGCACCCGTATAGATTACATTCGGCGAGTACTCGAAGCCCTCGTACAGCGTCGGATACCAGAGCAGGCCGTTGAGCCGCTCGACCACCGGAAGCACCGCCTTGCGGGAGCTGGAGGTGTAGCAGCCGAAGATCGTGGAGACACCTTCCTCGACCATCAGGCGCTTGGCGCAACGTCCGAAAGCCGCCGCCTCCGAGCCGGGGTCATAGAGGACCGGCTCCAGGGGACGCCCATTTATCCCCCCGGAATCGTTGATTTCCTCGATCGCCGTCAGAGTGCCGCGCAGCTGTGTTTCTTCGATGACGGCCATAAATCCCGTCGCCGAGAACAGGACGCCTACGCGCCAAGGCTCAGACGTTTTGATTTCCTTGGACAATGAGCCCCGTCTCCCTGCCTCGTCGGCTCCGGTCGGTGCCCCCGAGCTCGCCAGGACCTGACCTCTTTCATATTATTGTCCTAATCATGCTACAATTGATAGTTATAGTCAAATTGGCGCCGCGGCACGCCCGATTGAGACCGCAGCCGAACTGCTGCGCCGTCCCTCAATAGCCGCTTGGTCCCTCAGTGACCGAGCACCGTCCCTGACGGCAATGCCGTGTCGCTGTGCTTGGCGCGCTGGCGGGCCAACCAGTGGGCGAAGGCGACCCCAAGACGGATCAACTCCGCAAACGGAGCCTTCGGGTAAGTCGCTTCGAACGTCTGCCTGGTCATGGTTCTTGCCGCTCCGCGCCTCTATTGGTGGTATGTGGTATACCACTAATATAGGGATTTTTTTGCGCCGCACAAGAAAAAAAGAGCCGTAAACCATGAATTTACATGGCCTGCGGCGTATGACAGCCTTTCGCATTTTGCATAGCACAATGCCATCGGGCACGCCTTCGCCAGGGGTCGGCCGGGGGTCCGCCGGGGGGCCCGCGCGCCTCCCTGGGGGCCTGGAGCCGCCAATTCGGCCGGG
>JAJFGI010000134.1 GCA_021776215.1 Kiloniellaceae bacterium
GAGGTAGTCACCCTCCTTGAGCTCGACCGCATAGTCTTGTGTCTTGCCGGTGGTCAGGCCGCCGCCGGAGACGCTGGTCTTGGTCAGCTTGTGGATCGGGTTGGCCCAGTTGTAGTCCTCGTCGCGCAGCCAAAAGCCCAGCTCGTAGGGCACATTCTTGTTGGTCACCCGGAAGATATAGGGGCCGGGCTTCAGTTCCAGGACCTGAGCCTCGGCTAGGCGGCCCTCGCCAGTATCCGCGTTGATCGCGTCGCAGTCGGCCTTCTTCGTACTGGTGAAACCGCGGTCGATGCCGTTCTCCGATTCCAGGAACTGGCAGGGGACCTGGGTCAGCTCGATGACCGTGGCCTGCTGTGCCTGCAGGCCGGATGCGGCCAGCAACAGGACGGCGCCGGCGACGACGCCAAGAATAGGGGTCCAATTTCGGATCGATGACATGGCTTGCGCCCCATTGGTTTGAGGATGGTGCCCTACGCCGGTTTAGCTGACGTGCCCGAGGCTTGCGGTCAAATCACAGTGCCGTCATCGTCGAAGAAGTGTGGACTTTGGGCCTCCTGGGCTACTTCACTAACAGAACTAGGCTTACCTGGCTCGCGGGAGCATTATGCGGCGTTTGTCCTGCCGGCAGGACCGAAAAGCAAGAGGGGTGACGGATAACATGGGGCGCAAATTCGCAAATATTCTCGAAACCATTGGTAATACGCCGATTGTCCGGATCAACAGGCTAGCGCCACCGGATGTGAACCTTTTCGTCAAGATCGAGGCGTTCAACCCGCTCGGCTCGGTGAAAGACCGTCTGGCGCTTGGGGTGATCGAGGACGCCGAACGGTCGGGAAAACTCAAACCCGGGCAAACCGTTATCGAAGCGACAAGCGGCAACACCGGCATCGGGCTGGCCATGGTATGCGCGCAAAAGGGCTATCCGTTGGTGGTCACGATGGCGGAAAGCTTCAGCGTCGAGCGACGGAGGCTGATGCGCTTTCTCGGTGCCAAGGTGGTGCTCACCCCAGCCGCCGAAAAAGGCACCGGGATGGTCAAGAAGGCGGTTGAACTTGCCGAGGCTCATGGCTGGTTCCTGACCCGCCAGTTCGAGAACGAGGCCAATCCGGACATTCATTCACGCACGACGGCCCGGGAGATCATGCGCGACTTCGAGGGCGAGCGGCTCGACTATTGGGTCACCGGGTTTGGCACCGGCGGCACGCTGAAGGGCGTTGCCCGCGTGCTCGCGAAGGAACGACCGGAAACAAAGATCGTGGTCTGCGAGCCGGAGGATGCGCCGTTGCTCACCAGTGGGACCAAGCAGGAAAGAAACCCCGACGGCTCAGCGGCCTCGAGTCATCCTGCGTTCAAGCCCCATCCGATGCAGGGTTGGAACCCCGACTTCATTCCGAAATTGACCGACGATGCCGTCAATATGGATGTCATCGACCGGGTTCTGACGATTTCGAATGCCGACGCGATTCGCTGGAGCAAGGAATTGGCCGCGAAGGAAGGTATCTTCGTTGGCATTACCTCCGGCGGAACGTTTGCCGGGGCGCTCAGCGTATGTGCGGAGGCGCCCAAGGGCGCGACAATCCTCTGCATGCTGCCCGATACGGGCGAGCGATATCTGAGCACCCCGCTGTTCGCGGATATTCCGGCCGACATGACGGACGAAGAGCAGAAGATTTCGCACACGACGCCGAGTTCCCACCTTGCGGCAAAAGCGTGAGGAAATCGGCGCGCAATGGTCGGGTCAGTCGGGCAGGCCGAGCTTCTTGAGGTTGGCGCCCATGCGATCGAGGGCGGCGGCGGAAAAAACCATCGCTTGCTTGAACTTCGAGACAGTCAGATTGGGATAGCTCTCCAGCATGCGCGCATAGGCGGCCTTCGCCTCATCCATCCGCCCGGCGCCGGCTAGGGATGTCGCCAAGTTGCGGTAGATCCAGTCGGCATGCGGCCGTTCCTCGAGCGCGCGCCGGTAAAATTGGACGGCTTTGTCATACTCCTGCGCGACTTCTTGCGCCGAAGCCATGCCGACGTAGTTGTTGAAATTCATCGGGTCGAGCGGACTGAGGCGCAAAGCGTGCGCGAAATGCTCGAGTGCGGCCGCCGGCCGGTCGGAGTAGGTCTCCAGCCAGCCAAGGCGGCTCCATGCCCACGCGGCATTGGGGTCGATGGCGATTGCCCGTTCGAGGAGCACGCGCGCGGTACCGTAATTACGGACAAATGTGTGCACCGCGCCGAGCACCGCCAGAGTCAACGGATCGTCGCCGCTCAGTTGGGCGGACCTCTCGGCCAGTTTCAGCGCCTCGGCCTGGCTATGGCCGATGTCGTCGACCCAGTTGTAGACCGAGCGCTGCGCGTGGCACCAGGCAGCCAACGACAGGGCGAGCGGGTAGTTCGGATCGATCGCCAGCGCCTTGTCCAGAAGGGCGAGAGCCTTGGTGCTCTCTTCCTTCTCCAGGGCCCAGACATGGGGCATCGCGCGCATCGTGTAATCGTAGGCCCCGAGGTCGTTCGGCCGCTTGCGCCGCGAACGCTCGATCTCGGCAAAGCGAATGGACGGCTGCAAGGCTCCGGCCACCTGTTCGGTGATACGATCCTGCAGGTCGAATATGTCATTGATGGTACCGTCGTAGCGCTCGGCCCAAACGTGCGCGCCCCCTTGCGTTTCGATCAGCTGCACGGTTATACGAATGCGCTCGCCGGCGCGCTGCACACTGCCCTCCAGCACATACGCAACGCCGAGCTCACGCCCAATGTCGTGCACCTTCATCGCCCGGCCCTTGTAGGTGAAGGCCGAGTTTCGCGCGATCACGAAGAAAGAACGAATGCGCGACAGGGCCGCGGTGATCGTCTCGACGATGCCGTCCGCGAAAAACTCCTGCTCGGTGTCGCTTGACAGGTTGTCGAACGGCAGGACGGCGATCGACGGCTTATCCGGCAGGGGCATGGGGGAGGCGCCCTTGCCGGGTCTTGAGGCGGCGCCTGCGCTATGTGCATTCCAGCGCCACACTGGCACCGGTCGGCCGATGTTCTTGACCTCCTGAGGGCCCATGTCCTCGAACGGCAAATCGAGGCGATCGCGTATCTGATCGTAGACACCGCCGGAAATGCAGATGCCGCCCGGTTCCGCCAACTCCTCCAGCCGCGCCGCGACATTAACCCCGTCGCCTTGGATATCGTCGCCATCGATGACCACGTCGCCCAAGTTGATGCCGATGCGCAGCTCGATCCTTTTTTCCTCTGGAGTATCCGCGCTGCGCGCGGCGACTGCCTGTTGAATCTCAGCGGCGGCGCGGACCGCATCGACGGCGCTGGCGAACTCGACCAGCACACCGTCGCCCATCAGCTTCACGATGCGCCCATAGTGCTCGGCGATCTTTGGGTCGATGAGGTCCGAGAGAAGCCCTTTGAAGGCGGCCAACGTGCCTTCTTCGTTGGCCCTGATGAGGCGCGAGTAGCCGACCACGTCCGCGGCAAGTATGGCTGCCAGTCGCCGCTTCATTGCAAGACCCCTTCGAACGGGAGTGTAGCGAAGAGGGCCCAGGGAATCCATGCCGGCGGAGCGAGGGCCGGCCTCAAAGATAGAAGAAGATCAGATAGCCGCCCAGCAGCAGCGCCACCCAGAGCACCGTGCCGCCGGTGGTCCAGGTGCGGGCCATCAGCCCCTCGGGGCCGTGGTGACGGTAGACCTGGCTGATGAAGCGCTCCAGGCGCCGCTGCAGGCGGTCCAGGGTGCCGGTGCGCAGCCGCTCGATCAGAAGGGCGATGCGGCGGATGAGAACCGGCAGCGCCTTGCGGTAGATCCAGTCGGTGTTGAGATTGACCGACGGCAATTCGGCCGGGTACAGGCCGGTGCGCACCAGCAGAGCGAAGGCCAGCATGGCGAAGAAGAGAAGTTGCAACTGGGTCAGGACGTGGGTGGTGGTGTAGGGCTCGTACTCCACGACGTAGGGCAGCATGGCATAGAGCGGCGCCGGATAGACGCCGATGGCGATGCACAGGAAGGCGGCGATGCCCATGGCGATCAGCATGTTGGGCGGCGCCTCCTTGCAGCGGATGCCGCTGTCGTGGGCGAAGAAGGCGAAGTAGGGGATCTTGATCCCCGAATGCTCGAGCACGCCGGCCGAGGCGAAGACCAGCACCAGCCACGCGATGACATAGCCGCCTTCCGCCGTGGCGCTCAGGGTCAGCGACTTGGCGATGAAGCCGCTGAACAGCGGGAAGGCCGAAATCGAGGCGGCGCCGATGATGCAGAAGACGGTGGTCAGCGGCATGGAGCGCACCAGCCCGCCCAATTCAGAGGCCTTGATCGTGCCGGTGCGGTGCAGGACCGCGCCCATGCTCATGAACAGCAGCGATTTGTAGATGATATGCACGAAGGCATGGGAGATGGCGCCGTTCAAGGCCAGCGGCGTGCCGACGCCGATGCCGGCCACCATGAAGCCAAGCTGGTTGTTGAGGGAAAAGGCCAGCACCCGGCGCAGGTCGTTCTCGATCACCGCGAAGAACACCGGAAAGGCGGTCATGATGGCGCCGATGTAGATGAGCGCCTCGGTGCCCGGGAAGGCGCGCGCCAGGGCATAGATGGCCAGCTTGGTGGTGAAGGCCGAGAGCACCACCGTGCCGGTCACCGTCGCCTCGGGATAGGCATCCTGCAGCCAGTTGTGCAACAGCGGGAACGCCGACTTGATGCCGAAAGCAATGAGGATCAATACGGTCGCCAGGCCGTTCACGCCGAGATAGTCGAAGGCGATGGAGCCGGTAGCATTCGCATAGAGGATCACCCCGGCCAGCAGAATGACCCCGGAGCCGACCTGAATGATCAGATAGCGCATGCCGGCGCGATACGCCGCCTCGGTTCGCGACGCCCAGATCAGGAAGACCGACGAGATCGCCGTCATCTCCCAAAAGACGAACAAGGTGATCATATCGCCGGCGAAGACCGCCGATATGGCCGAGCCGGCATAGACCAGAGCGGCGACCTCCTGCATCGGCGCCCGCTCGTGCATGCCGTAGATCACGTTGAGGAAGGCGGCGATCAGGAAGATGGTGCCGAAGACTACGCTCAAGGCATCGACCCGCAACAGGGTCAGCGTGTAGCCGAAGATCTCCGTCTGCCCGTAGGCGCCGTGCTCCAGACCCGCCAGTTGCAATCCGCCGAGCACCGGCAGGGCGAGCATGTAGACATAGCGCAACCGGCCCGGCAGGAACGGCACCAGCAAGGCGCCGACGATCAAGATCAGGCCGGGCGAGAGGTTAGCGATCATAGTAGTCCTCGTCCCGCATGATCACCTTACGCAGGCCCTTGCCGGCGAAGACGATGCCGGCGAAGCAGACGAAGCCGTAGATGCCGTAGGCGACCGGGAACCCCTCGAAGGCGAAGACGGTGTGCCGGTGGTAGACCAGTTCCACCAAGGCCAGCAGGGCGCAGATCAGAACCAGGCCCCAAAACGCGCCATCGATGGTCCGGCGGCGGAAAATCCAATGGCCGTTCCGGTCGGGCGGGGGGGTGTCAGGCTGGTTCACGGTCTCGTCTCTCACGGTTGCACGATCGGCTCGAGAAGCCGGAAGACGGAGTCGGCGAAAAAGAACAGCAGCACGCAGCCGAAGGCGGTCATGCACAACGGCACCACGCAGAACAGCGGCGCCTCCTGAATGCCGCCGCGCGCGGGGGCGGCCGCCGCGCCGACCGATGCCGGCCGCGCCGCGGGCAGGAAGAAACCGCGTCCCACCACGGGCAGCAAATAGGCGACGTTCAAAAGCGAGCTGAGCATCAAGACGGCGATCATCAAGATCTCGCCTGTCTCGGCGGCGCCGAGCATCAGGTACCATTTGCTCCACGATCCGCCCAGGGGCGGCAGGCCGATGATGCTCAAGGACCCGATCAGAAACGCCCCGAAGGTAAACGGCATCAGTCGGCCCAGGCCGGTCATCTCGCTGATCTCGGTCTTGTGGGTGGCGGTGTAGATTGCGCCGGCGCAGAAGAACAAGGTGATCTTGCCCATGGCATGCATGGCGATCTGCATGCTGCCGCCGATCACCCCCCAACGGGTCGCCAGGGCGGCCCCGAGCACCACATAGGCCAACTGGCTGATCGTCGAATAGGCCAGCCGCGCCTTCAGATTATCCTTGGTCAGCGCCACCAGGGAGGCGATCAGCAAGGTCGCCGCGGCGATGTACAGGAGCCACTGGTTCTGGCCGCTGTCGCGCAGGAAATCGATGCCGAAGATGTAGACGACCACCTTCATGACGGTGAAGACGCCGGCCTTGACCACGGCGACCGCATGCAGCAGGGCGCTGACCGGTGTGGGCGCCACCATGGCCGCCGGCAGCCAGCGGTGCAGGGGCATCAGCGCCGCCTTGCCGATGCCGTACATGTAGAGCAGCAGCAGCACCCCGACCATGGGCCCGGATACCTTGCCGGTGAGGATGCCGCCGGCGGTGAAGTCCAAGGTCCCCGCGATCTGCCAGGTCCACAGGATGGCGAGAAGCTGCAGGCCGATGGAACTGCCGAGCAGGATGCCCAGATAGGTGCGCCCCGCCCGCATGGCCTCGGGCGTGCCCTTGTGGGTGACCAGCGGATAGGTGGTCAGGGTCAGCGCCTCGTAGAATACGAACAACGTCATCATGTTGCCGGCGAAGGCAATGCCCATGGTGCTGGCCAGGGCAAGGGCGAAGCAGACGTAGAACCGCGTCTGGTTCGCCTCGTTGTTGCCGCGCATGTAACCGATGGAATAGACCGAGTTGGCGATCCACAGACCGGAGGCCACCAGGGCGAAAAGCATGCCCAGCGGCTCCACCTCGAAGAAGAGGGGCAGGCCCGGCAGCATCTCGATGAGGGTCGCCTGCGGCCGCCCGCCGGCGAAGACCGTGGAGACAAGGGAGGCCACCGCCAGGAACAACAGGGTGGCGGTGACGATGGTCACGCCCTCGCGCAGGTTCGGCCAGCGGCCGCTGATCGCGATCAGCACCGCCCCGGCCAGCGGAATGAACACCGACAGCAGGATCGCCGCTGCCGGGGTCATGGGGTGCCGCCCATCAGCATGATGGCGGCCTGGCGGGCGACGCCGACGGTGAGCGACGTATCGATGCCGAAGTAGATGCTGGCGCCAATCAGGACCCAGGTGGGGATCAGCATGGACAGCGGCGCCTCCCGCACGGCAGCGGCACCGGGCGGGGCCGGGCGCAGATAAGCCACCTCGACCACCCGCCAGACATAGATGATCGACAACAGCGAACCGACCAGCACCAGGATGGCCAGCATCCAGGAGTCCTGCTCCAGGGCCGCTTGCACCAGGTACCACTTGCTGATGAACCCGGCGGTCAACGGCACACCGATCAAACTCAAGCCGCCCAGGACAAATGCGAACATGGTCCACGGCATGGTCCGGCCCAGGCCCTGCATCGACTCAAGCCGCACCGATCCGACGCGCAATGCGACGCAGCCCAGGGCCAGGAACAGGCCGCCCTTCATCATCGCGTGGTTGAACAGGTGCACGATGCCCGCGGTCAGGCCGGTGGGCGTGGCCATGCCGATCCCCAGGATCATGTAGCCGATCTGCGCCAGGCTGGAGTAGGCCAGCATGCGTTTGATGTTGTCCTGGAAGATGGCCACGGTCGAGCACACCAGAACGGCGAGCACGGCCAGCGGAATCAACAGGTTCTGTAACGTCAGCGCGCCGATGTAGAAGCTGAAGCCGAAGACGGTGAAGAAGAAGCGCAGCAGGATGTAAACGGCCACCTTGGTCGCGGTGGCCGCCAGGAACCCGGTGACCGCCGAGGGCGCGTAGGTGTAGGCGTTCGGCAGCCAGATATGCAGCGGGAAGAGGGCCAGCTTCAGGCTGGCGCCGACGGTGAGGAAGGCGAAGGCGACCAGCACCGTCCGATTCGGCCCCAAGGGCGGCAGCCGCAGGGCCAAGTCGGCCATGTTCAGGGTGCCGGTGACCATGTACAACAGGCCGATACCGATGACGATGAACGTGGCGCCGATGGTGCCCATCACCAGGTACTGGAACGCCGCCGTCAGCGCCCGCCGGTCGCGGCCGAGGGCGATCAGCACATAGGACGACAACGAGGAGATCTCGAGGAAGACGAACAGGTTGAACGCATCGCCGGTGATCGCCACGCCGAGCAAGCCGGTCAGGCACAAGAGGAAGGCGGTATAGAACGCGCTGTGCTGTTCCGCCGGGATCTCGTGCGCCACGCTGCGCCGCGCATAGGGCAGGATCACGGCGCCGACCGCCGCGACGATCAGCAGGACGAAGGCATTGACCGAATCGACCCGGTACTCGATGCCCCAAGGTGCTGCCCAATCGCCCAGGGCATAGGATATGACGCCGTCTTGCAGCACCTGGGAAAGCAGCATGGCCGACATGGCCAGGGTTGCCCAGCTCACCACCAGCGCCAAGCCCCAGGCCAGGGCGCCGCGGCGCAGCAACAGGCACAGCGGCGCCGCCAGCAGCGGCACCACGATCTGCAGGGCGGGCAGGTGGGCGGCGATCACGCGTCGTCGTCTCGCTGTTGCAGGATTTCGCTTTCCTCGACCGTGCCGAAGGCTTCCTTGATGCGCACGATGAGGGCCAGGCCGAGCGCGGTGGTCGCCACGCCGACGACGATGGCGGTGAGGATCAGCACATGCGGCAAGGGGTTGGAATAGACCGTCACGCCGGGGGCGACGATGGGCGCCGTGCCGCCGATGATCTTGCCCATGCTGATGTACAGGATGAAGACCGAGGTCTGAAAGATGTTCAGACCAACGATTTTCTTGATCAGGTTGCCGCGCGAGATGACGACGTAGAAGCCGGTCATCATCAGCACGATGACGATCCAGTAGTTGAACAGGCCGGGTACGTCCATCGCCTACGACCCGTCCTGTCCGCGCCCGGCGAAGGTGAAGAAGATCGTGATCATGGTCGCCGCCACGGTGGTGCCCACCCCAAACTCGACCAGCAGAATGCCCAGGTGCTGGCCGCTGACCGGGTCGCTTGCGAGCACGTTGTAGTCGAGGAACTTGCCACCGAGAAAAAGGCCGGCGAAGCCGACGCCGACGTAGAGCAGCAGACCGGCGGCGATGATCACACGTATCACGGGGTCTGGCGCGACCTGGCGGGCATTCTCCACGCCATAGACCAGAGCGTAGAGGATGAATCCGGCGCCGAAGATCACGCCCGCCTGAAAGCCGCCGCCGGGTCCGAAGTCGCCGTGAAACTGGACATAGAGGGCAAACAGCAGGATGAACGGCATCAGCAGCTTGGTGGTGACCCGCAGAACCAGGTGCCGGCGCATGAGGCGACCTCCCTCTAACCCTTGCGCCGCCGGGTGCCGGCACCGAGCAGCAGCATGACCCCAATGCCGGCGGTGAAGATCACCGTCAGCTCGCCCATGGTGTCATAGCCGCGGTAACTGGCCAGCACGGCGGTGACGATGTTCGGCACGCCGGTGGCCGTGGGCCCCTCGGCGATGTAGCGGTCGGCGACATGCTGGTGGACCGGCGCTTGCGGGTCGCCATAGCTGGGCATGTCCAAGGTGCCGTAGATCAGCGCCGCGCCGGTGATGAGCACGACGATCAGCGGCAGAATTTGCAGATCGGCGACCCGCAGATTCTCGCGGTCCGTGGTCAGGGCCAGGGTGCCCAGCATCAGCACGGTGGAAATGCCGCCGCCCACCGCCGCCTCGGTAAAGGCCACGTCCACGGCATCCATGGTGACGAACAGGCTGGCGGAGATCAGGCTGTAGATGCCGCTCAGCATGACCACCGCGAACAGGTTGTGCAGGCGCAGGATGCCCACCGCCATGACCGCCAGGAAAGACAGCAGGACGATGTCTACGACGATTTCGATGACCCGTCCTCCTTCTTGCCGAGCCATGGCTGCAACCCGCCGGTGAAGGCGGCATTGGCCAGCGCATAGCTGGAGGTGGGGTTGGTATAGAGAAGAAAGATCAGGATGAGGATCAGCTTGACCGTCACCAGCGTAAA
>JAJFGI010000135.1 GCA_021776215.1 Kiloniellaceae bacterium
TTCGAGGACTCGATCCTGATCTCGGAGCGCATCGTCCGCGAAGACGTGTTCACCTCGATCCACATCGAGGAATTCGAGGTCATGGCCCGCGACACCAAGCTGGGCCAGGAGGAGATCACCCGCGACATCCCCAATGTCGGCGAGGACGCCCTGCGCAACCTGGACGAGGCGGGCATCGTCTACATCGGCGCCGAGGTGAACGCGGGCGACATCCTGGTCGGCAAGGTCACGCCGAAGGGCGAGTCGCCGATGACCCCGGAAGAGAAGCTGCTGCGGGCCATCTTCGGCGAAAAGGCCTCGGACGTGCGCGACACCTCGCTGCGGGTGCCGCCGGGTGTTGGCGGCACGGTGGTCGAGGTCCGGGTGTTCTCGCGCCGCGGCGTCGACAAGGACGAACGCGCCCTGGCCATTGAACAGGCCGAGATCGAGCGTCTGGCCAAGGACCGCGACGACGAGAGGGCGATCCTCGAGCGCAGCTTTTATAGCCGCTTGAAGGATTCGCTCGTGGGTCAGACTGTTGCCGGCGGCCCCAAGGGCCTGAGTGCGGATACCCGCATCACCGAGAAGGTGCTGTCCGACTTTACGCCGGGACAGTGGCGGCAAATCGCGGTCAAGAACGCCAAGAAGCAGGCCGATCTGGAGGCTCTGAACAAGCAGTTCGACAGCGTGATCGGCGAGCTGACCAAGCGCTTCGACAACAAGGTCGACAAGCTGCAGCGCGGCGACGAACTGCTGCCGGGCGTCATGAAGATGGCCAAGGTCTTCGTCGCCGTGAAGCGCAAGCTGCAGCCGGGCGACAAGATGGCCGGCCGGCACGGCAACAAGGGCGTCATCTCCAAGATCGTGCCGATCGAGGATATGCCCTACACGGAGGGCGGCACACCGGTGGATATCGTTCTCAATCCGCTTGGCGTGCCCAGCCGCATGAACGTCGGTCAGATTCTGGAAACCCACCTGGGTTGGGCCTGTCACGGCCTCGGCCAGCAGATCGGCGATCTGCTGGAGGAGTACCAGCGTGGCGGCAAGAACGACAACCTGAAACGCCGGCTCAAGCAGATCTACGGCGACAAGACCTACAAGGCGGAGATCAGCGATCTCAGCGATGGCGAGGTCGAGGAGCTGAGCGAGAATCTGCGCAACGGTGTTCCCATCGCCTCGCCGGTCTTCGATGGCGCGCGCGAGGATGACATCAATGCCATGCTGACCGAGGCCGGCCTAGCGACCTCGGGCCAGGTCACCTTGGTCGATGGCCGTAGCGGCGAGCCGTTCGATCGGCAGGTTACCGTCGGCTACATCTACATGCTCAAGCTGCACCATCTGGTCGACGACAAGATCCACGCCCGCTCCATCGGGCCGTACAGCCTGGTCACCCAGCAGCCGCTGGGCGGCAAGGCGCAGTTCGGCGGCCAGCGCTTCGGCGAGATGGAGGTCTGGGCGCTGGAGGCATATGGCGCGGCGTATACCTTGCAGGAGATGTTGACGGTCAAGTCGGACGACGTGTCCGGCCGTACCAAGGTCTACGAGGCCATCGTCAAGGGCGACGATAACTTCGAGGCCGGCATCCCTGAATCCTTCAACGTGCTGGTCAAGGAATTGCGCTCGCTCGGCCTCAACGTGGAACTGAAGCAGACGCAGTACTGAACATGACAGCTAGTGTTCGGCGCCGCCATTGGTTGGCGGACATATCCCTACTTTTCGGGAGATACCGATGAAAGAGTTGATGAACATCTTTGGCCAGACCACCGGTCCCCAGAGCTTCGACCAGATTCGCATTTCGATCGCGAGTCCGGAACGCATTCGCTCCTGGTCGTTCGGTGAGATCAAGAAGCCGGAGACGATCAACTACCGTACCTTCAAGCCGGAACGGGACGGCCTGTTCTGCGCCCGCATCTTCGGGCCGATCAAGGACTACGAGTGCTTGTGCGGCAAGTACAAGCGCATGAAATACCGCGGCATCATCTGCGAGAAGTGCGGCGTGGAGGTGACGCTCTCGAAGGTCCGGCGCGAGCGCATGGGCCACATCGAGCTGGCCAGCCCGGTCGCCCACATCTGGTTCCTCAAGTCGCTGCCCAGCCGCATCGGCCTGCTCGTCGACATGACGTTGAAGGACTTGGAACGGGTCCTCTACTTCGAAAGCTTCGTGGTCACCGAGCCGGGCCTGACGTCGCTAAAAATGCGCCAGCTTCTGAGCGAGGAGGAATGCCTCAACGCCCAGGAGGAGTTCGGCGAGGATGCCTTCACGGCGATGATCGGCGCCGAGGCCTTGAAAATGATGCTGGGCGGCCTCGACATGGACGAGGAGCGCGCCACCCTGCGCACCGAGTTGCGCGAGACCAACTCCGAGGCCAAGCGCAAAAAGTTCGTTAAGCGCCTGAAGCTGGTCGAGGCGTTCATCGAATCGGGCGCGCGTCCGGAGTGGATGATCCTGGATGTGGTGCCGGTCATCCCGCCGGAGCTGCGTCCCCTGGTGCCGCTCGACGGCGGCCGCTTCGCCACCTCGGATTTGAACGATCTCTATCGTCGCGTCATCAACCGCAACAACCGGTTGAAGCGGCTGATCGAGTTGCGGGCGCCGGATATCATCGTGCGCAACGAAAAGCGCATGTTGCAGGAATCCGTCGATGCCCTGTTCGACAATGGCCGTCGTGGCCGGGTGATCACCGGCGCCAACAAGCGCCCGCTGAAATCCATGTCGGACATGCTCAAGGGCAAGCAGGGCCGCTTCAGGCAGAACCTGCTCGGCAAGCGCGTCGACTACTCCGGCCGGTCGGTCATCGTCGTCGGCCCGGAGCTGAAGCTGCACCAGTGCGGCCTGCCGAAGAAAATGGCGCTCGAGCTGTTCAAGCCGTTCATCTATTCCAAGCTCGAGATCTACGGCATGGCCTCGACCATCAAGGCGGCCAAGCGCATGGTCGAGAAGGAGCGGCCGGAGGTTTGGGACATCCTGGAAGAGGTGATCCGCGAACACCCGGTGCTGCTGAACCGCGCCCCGACCCTGCATCGCCTGGGCATCCAGGCGTTCGAGCCGGTGCTGATCGAGGGCAAGGCGATCCAGCTGCATCCGCTGGTCTGCACGGCCTTCAACGCCGACTTCGACGGCGACCAGATGGCGGTGCACGTGCCGCTGTCGCTGGAGGCGCAGCTCGAGGCGCGGGTCCTGATGATGTCGACCAACAACATCCTGTCGCCGGCCAACGGCAAGCCGATCATCGTGCCATCCCAGGACATCGTTCTCGGCCTCTACTATATGACCATGGAATCGGATGGCGAGCCGGGCGAGGGCATGGCCTTTGTCGACATGGGCGAGATCGACCACGCCCTGGCGAACGGCTCGGTGACGCTGCATGCCAAGGTCAAGGCGCGTTACGCGACCGTCGATTCCGAGGGCAAGGACATTGTCACCGTCGTTGATACGACGCCGGGCCGCATGCTTCTGACCGATGCCCTGCCGCGGCACAAGGCCGTTCCGTTCAGCATGGTCAACCGCCTGCTGACCAAGAAGGAGATCACCGAGCTCATCGACGTGGTCTACCGCCATTGCGGGCAGAAGGAGACGGTCATCTTCTGCGACCGGCTGATGGCCCTTGGCTTTGGCTATGCCTGCAGGGCGGGCATCTCCTTCGGCAAGGACGACCTGTTGGTGCCCGAGGCCAAGATCAAGCTTGTCGAAGCGGCACAGAACGAGGTCAAGGAGTTCGAGCAACAGTACCTCGATGGTCTCATCACTCGCGGCGAGAAGTACAACAAGGTGGTCGACGTCTGGTCCCAGTGCACCGACCGGGTCGCCGACGAGATGATGAAGGTGATGTCCGGGCAGACCGGGCGGAACGTCAACTCGGTGTTCATGATGGCGCACTCCGGCGCCCGTGGTTCGGCGGCGCAGATCAAGCAGCTGGCCGGTATGCGCGGCCTGATGGCGAAACCATCGGGCGAGATCATCGAGACGCCGATCATCTCGAACTTCAAGGAAGGCCTGACCGTGTTGGAGTACTTCAACTCCACTCACGGCGCTCGCAAGGGTTTGGCGGACACGGCGCTCAAGACCGCCAACTCCGGCTATCTGACCCGCCGCCTGGTCGATGTGGCGCAGGATGCGATCATCATCGAAGAGGATTGCGGTGCCAAAACCGGCTTGACCATCAAGGCGGTGATCGAAGGCGGCGAGGTCATCGCGCCGCTGGGCGAACGGGTGCTTGGGCGCACCACCGTCGACGACGTGGTCGATCCGCTGTCCGGCGACTTGATTGTCGCGAAAGGCAATTTGATCGGAGAGGAGACGGCCGACCGGATCGAACAGGCGGGGATCGACCAGCTGCTCATCCGCTCGACACTCACGTGCCAGTCCGCTGGCGGTGTCTGCGGGGCCTGTTATGGGCGTGACTTGGCCCGCGGGACGAAGGTGAACATCGGCGAGGCGGTTGGTGTTATCGCCGCCCAGTCGATTGGCGAGCCGGGAACCCAGCTGACCATGCGCACATTCCACATCGGCGGTGCCGCCCAGCGCGGCGCCGAGCAGTCGAGCGTCGAAGCCTCGGTCAACGCCACGGTCGCCGTCAAAAACCGCAACGTCGTGGTCAACTCGGAGGGCATTCCGATCGTCATGGGGCGGAATCTCGAGATTGTCCTCAGCGACGAGGCGGGCCGCGAGCGGGCCCGCCATCGGGTGCCATACGGCGCCCGCCTGTTGGTCGAGGACAAGGCAAAGGTCGAGAAGGGCCAGAAACTGGCCGACTGGGATCCGTACACCATTCCGATCATTACCGAAAAGGAAGGGACGGCGAACTACGTGGATCTCATCGAAGGCGTCTCCGTGCGCGAGATAATGGATGAGACCACCGGCATCTCCAACCGCGTCGTGGTCGACTGGAAGCAGCAGTCGCGGGGCTCGGAACTCAAGCCGCGCATCACCTTGCGCGACAAGAAGGGTGAGGTCATCAACCTGGCGAACGGCATGGAGGCACGGTACTTCATGTCATTGGACGCCATCCTGTCGGTGGACAACGGGGCCCCCGTCAAGGCCGGCGACGTCCTGGCCCGTATCCCGCGCGAGACCTCGAAAACACGCGATATCACCGGCGGTCTGCCGCGGGTGGCGGAGCTGTTCGAGGCCCGCAAGCCCAAGGACTACGCGATCATCAGCGAGATCGAGGGCCGGGTGGAGTTCGGCAAGGACTACAAGAATAAGCGCCGGATCGTAGTGCGGCCCGAGGCGGAAGGCGAGGAGGCGCGGGAGTAC
>JAJFGI010000136.1 GCA_021776215.1 Kiloniellaceae bacterium
ACCATGCCGCGGGAAACGCCGGCCAGCTTGCCCAGATCGACCACGGTCAGTTGCAGGCGCTGGCGGAATTCGCGCACCTGCCGGCCGATGGCCGCCTCCAGGCTGCCAAGTTTCGGCTCGGCGTCGGCGACCGCGGCGGATGGGGAAGAGGGCCGTCGTCCCCGGCTATTTTTTTTCGTCGGTGCTGCCATACTGTCCCGGTTTTTACTATAGAGAGGCGCCGGCGTCACGTCGCAGACCACTCCGCCGCTGTAAATGCCAATGGCACGTGTTGTGCAAAACCGAATCCGAAAGCGCCCATACGATGACAACCCGCGCAGACTCTCCCGATCGCCCCGATACCGGCCCGCCGGCATTCGCGCCGCGTTTCGGGCCGTTTTCTTTTTCGGTCACCCTTGGGTTCAGCATGGGTCTGCTGGTTCTTCTGGCGGTCGCCACGGTGCTGGCGCTGCAATTCCGGGCGAGCCAGATAACCACCTTCAAGTATCTGAACGACAAGGCGCAGGCCATCGTCCGCCAGATCGAGTTCGACATTCGCCATTACCTCGATCCGGCCGTCGATCAGGTGGAGTTCATCGCCCGGCAGATCGAAAGCGGCGCCTACGACCTGAACGATACCGCGCGCCTGACTGATTTCCTGACCGGGTCCCTGGCCGGCGTCCCGCAGATTGCCGCCATCGCCAGTTGGGACAACGATCTGCGGTCGGTCGGCGTGCGCCGCGATCCGGACGGCGGGACGCGTCTCATGGAGGCCGATGCCCGCGACGACCCGGCGATCCGCAAGGCCGCCGGTGAAATGGCGGATGCCGACGGCCCGTTCTGGGGCGAGCTCGTCTTCAGCGGCGTCACCTTGATCAATCTGCGCCGGCCGCTGCGCCGCGATGGCGAATTGATCGGCTTCCTGGTTGCCGTGATCACCGTGCCCGGCCTATCGGAGTTGATGATTCAGACCGGCGACCAGTTCGAGGCGACGGCCTTCATCCTCTATGACCGCGACCGGGTGCTGGCGCACCCCTTCCTGACGGCCGTTCACGAGGACCAGTCGCGGGAAAACCCGGTGGTCCGCCTGAACAACGTGGGCGACTTGATCCTCAGCAATCTGTGGAATGGCACGCCGGTCGCCGGCTTCGAACAGGCGGCCGCGCAAAGCGTCAGCGTCGTCGAAAGCCGGATCGCGGATCGGTCCTATATCTTCATCTACAAGTGGATCGGCGATTACGGCGCGGTGCCGTGGGTGCTCGGCGCCTGGTTCCCGGAGGCCGATGTCAGCGGCGATCTGAAGCGCCTCTGGCTATCCGGATTGGTAGGCATCGCCGTCTTGGTGTTGGCGATCGCGGCGGCGGTGCTCCTGGCCCGCCAGATCGCCAAGCCGATCGGCCGAGTGGCGGCGAACGCGACCCTGGTCGGAGAGTTGGACCTGAGCCGGGTCAATCGCCTGCCGCCCAGCGCCATCCGCGAATTGAACGACCAGGCGCGTGCGTTCAACACCATGCTCGGCGGCTTGCGCGCCTTCGAGACCTATGTGCCCCGCTCCCTGGTCACCCGCCTGATCGGCAAGTCCCACGATCGGGAGGTGATCTCCGAGGAGCGGGAGGTGGCGATCATGTTCACCGATATCGAGAATTTCACGACCATGTCGGAGAACCATCCGGCCAGCGACGTCGCCACTTTCCTGAACGAGCATTTCGCCTTGCTGGGCACCTGCGTCGAGGCGGAGGGCGGCACCATCGACAAGTTCATTGGCGACGCCATGATGGCCTTCTGGGGCGCGCCCGATGCCCAGGACGACACCGCCGCCCGCGCCTGCCGCGCCGCCCGCGCGATCGCCCGCGCCATCGACGCCGACAACGCCAAGCGCTGCGCCGCCGGCAAGCCGCTCATCCGCCTGCGCATCGGCATCCATTGCGGCCCGGTGGTGGTCGGCAACGTCGGCTGGCCGGGGCGCATCAACTACACCATCGTCGGCGACACGGTGAACACTTGCCAACGCCTGGAAACCATGGGCAAGGACGCGGACCGGGGCGATGCGGTCACCATCCTCGTCAGCGGCGCAATCGCCCGTCTCTTGAACGACGATTTCGTCCTCGAACCCGCCGGAACTTTCCAGGTGAAGGGCAAGGCCGACGTTGTCGAAGCGTTTCGCTTGGTGGCGTGAGGGCGGCGGCGAGACGCCTCGGTCCTCGCGGTGGGCCTTGCTCAGCTCCGCCAACGGGTGGCGCTCCGACATCTGGCCGTCGGCGCATTGCTGATTTTTGCCGTCGCCATCGCCGCCCGTTTGCGCTAGGCACCGGGAAACCAAGGGGAAAGATTGTTGCCTGACAGGAAACTCGCGTGTACGATCCGGAACCATCCTGCTAACCAATCGGACCGATTCTGAGCCAATTGGTCCGACCGCCTTAGGATGCGGTCACAGGCATTGGCGTCGCCACGGGGAAAAAGGTAAGGCGCCAATAACCGGCGCAAAGATGCCCGGACATGCAAGGCGCCGCCAGAGCGCCCGCACCGAAACAATCAATCACATTTTGGGGGGTGACTAGAGATGGACACGGATATTGGAGCCCTGACGGTCATATTCACCGAGTTCTATTATTGGTTGACCGTGGCGATCATGTTTCTCATCCACATCGGGTTCTGCATGTACGAGGTGGGCGCATCGCGACAAAAAAACATGATGCACACCTTGATGAAGAACACGATGCTGATCCCGTTGGTGACCGTTACGTTCTTCTTCTTCGGCTGGTGGATCTATTTCGCCTTTCCGAATGGTCCGTTCATTTTCGAGGGCAAGGGCCTGATCCCGGCGCCAAATGCCTTGCCGTGGAGCGAGCTGATGGGTCCGCATTTGGGCGGGCCGCCGGCGAGCGCAGGCGTAACCGCCGAGGAAACAGCGATCTGGGCGCGCCTGAACGGCGTTTTCTGGGCAGCCTTCCTGCTCTTCTCGTGGACGGCGGCCTCGATCGTCTCCGGTGCGGTGATCGAGCGTATCCGCTCCGGCGCCTTCTGGGTGGTCGCGGTCATGGTCGGGTCGGTGACCTGGATCATCGACGCCGCCTGGGGCTGGCATTGGGATGGCTGGATGGTCAAGCTACTGGGGTATCACGATGCCTATGCCTCCGGCGTGATCCACGCGATCGCGGGCGGTGCGGCGCTGGGGGTGCTGATCCCGCTGGGTCCGCGGATCGGCAAGTTCGCCCCCGACGGCACCCCGCGCAACATCAACCCGCACAACAAGTGGATGGTCGCGATCGGGCTGTTTCTGATCTACA
>JAJFGI010000137.1 GCA_021776215.1 Kiloniellaceae bacterium
TAGCCAACCTTGCCATTCAACAGCATGAACCGATCTGTCATGCCGCCAGCCTTTGATCCGGGCAAATCACGACATTGTGTGCACGCGCTTGACGCCGCTGCGACGGCGGGCGACAACCCGGCGAAGGCAATTTCGGCGGACGGACATAGGCGACCATGAGCGGCCCCCTGAACGGCCTGCGCGTCCTTGATCTCACGCGCATTTTGGCCGGACCCACCTGCAGCCAGCTTCTCGGCGACCTCGGTGCCGACGTGATCAAGATCGAGCGCCCCGGCGAGGGCGACGACACCCGCAAATGGGGACCGCCCTTTCTCAAGGACGAGAACGGCGCCGACACCACCGAGAGCGCCTACTACCTGTGCGCCAACCGCAACAAGCGGTCGTTGACGGTTGATATCGCCAGACCCGAGGGTCAGGACCTGATCAAGCGCCTCCTGGCGCGCTGCGATATCCTGGTGGAGAATTTCAAGGTCGGCGGCCTGGCCAAGTTCGGCCTGGGCTATGACGACCTGAAAGACCGTTTTCCCCGCTTGGTCTATTGCTCGATCACCGGCTTCGGCCAGACCGGCCCGTACGCCCCGCGTGCCGGTTACGACTTCCTGGCCCAGGGCATTGGCGGCATCATGAGCATCACCGGCGAGCCCGATGGCGAACCGGTCAAGGTCGGCGTGGGCATCGCCGACGTGATGTGCGGCATGTACGCCGTCAGCGCCATCCTCGCCGCCGTGCATCACCGCGAGAAGGGCGGCACCGGCCAGCACATCGATCTGGCCCTCCTGGATACCCAGGTCTCCTGGCTGATCAACGAGGGGCTCAACTACCTGACCTCCGGGCAGGTGCCGCGCCGCCTGGGCAACGAGCATCCCAACATCGTGCCCTATAAGGTGCTGCCGTGCGCCGACGGGCACTTTATCCTGGCGGTAGGCAACGACGCCCAGTTCCGCCGATTTTGCGAATTCGCCGGGGCCCCGGACCTAGCCGACGAGCCGGCCTATGGCACAAACGCGCAGCGCGTGCGCAACCGCGAATCGCTCTATGCCCTGCTGCCCGATATCACCCGGCGCAAGACGCAAGCCGACTGGATCGATGGCCTGGCCAAACTCGGTGTGCCCTGCAGCCCGGTCCACACCATCGACCAGGTCTTCGAGGACCCGCAGGTCCAGCATCGCGGCATGAAGGTCTCGGTCCCCTACCCCGGTGCCGCCGGCGGCCACGCGGATCTCATCGGCAATCCGATCAAATTCTCGGCGACTCCGGTCGACTACCGTCTGCCGCCACCCCAGATGGGTCAGGATACGGAGGCGGTGCTCGATGAATTACTCGATCTCGGTCCCGACGACGTCGCGGCGCTACGCGCCAAGGGGATCATCTAGGTGAAGAATTTGCCGACTGGTGTCGCGAGTAACGATGTCCGCTGACGGATCCGCTCCGGTCAACCAGAACGAACTCGGCAACCGACCGGGAGTCACTCCGAGCGGAAGTTAGACCCCTTTGTCTCTCACCAACTTGACCGGCCGGCCGGCGTGGCTAGAGACTGTCGAGACCGAATTCCCGTGCCAGATCCACGATCTCGCCGCGGACGTTGCCGCCCAGGTATTGGGAAAGAGCCTGGACGCGCTCTTCCACCACGGCGACATCCAGGGCCCGGAGGACGCTTTTGATCTGGGTGAGGCGCGCGGCGCCCATCGAGAAAGTCCGGAACCCGCAGCCGACGAGGGCGATCGCGCCGAGCGGCGTACCGGCCAGCTCGCCGCAGACGCTGACCGGCGTGCCCAGGCGCGCGGCGGTCGCGGCGATCGTCGTCAGAAGCCGCAGGTTGGCGGGCTTCAGCACCTCGAAGCGGCTGTCGGTCCGGGCGTTGTTGCGATCCGCCGCATACAGGAATTGCAACAGATCATTGGTTCCCACCGAGGCGAAATCGACGCGCTCCAGAAGCCTTTCGAGGTCCCACAGCAGGGCCGGAACCTCGATCATGACGCCAACCTCCAAGGGGTCGGGCGCCGGGCCGCCGTTGGCCAGGTGATCCTCCAGTACGCTGGTCAAAAGCCCGCGTGCCACCCCGAACTCCTCGACCTCGCTGACCATCGGAAACATGACCCGTAGGGCACGGCCATCCGCCGCCAATAGGAGCGCGCGAAATTGGTCGCGCAGCAAATCCGGATGGTCGAGACCGACCCTGACGGCACGCCAGCCGAGAGCCGGGTTGGCCTCCTCCGGGTGGTCTTCCAGATACGGCAGCTTCTTGTCGGACCCGATATCCAAGGTGCGAAACACCACCGGCCGTTCGCCCATGCGCTCGTAAATCCGGCGGTATAGCTGCGCTTGCTCGTCGACCGTTGGCAAATCGGCGCGAATGAGGAACGCCATTTCGGTGCGGTAAAGGCCGACGCCGACCGTTTCGAACCGGTCGATCTCTTCGAGATCCAGCAAAAGGCCGGCATTGGCCATCATCTGCATCGGCACGCCGTCCCGGCTTTGGCAGGGCAGCGACGCAACGGATCGTTCTTGCGCATCGCGAGTCCGCCGCGCGGCAATGTGCGCCTCGAACTCCGCCACGACGAACGGGCTCGGCCGGCCGACAAGCTGCCCGTTGACGGCGTCGAGGATCATCAGATCCCCGTCTTCCAGGTCTGTGAGCGTGCGCGGCACTTGACCCAGGGCGGGAATCCTCAGGGAGCTGGCGATGATCGCCAGATGCGAAGAGGGTGTTGCATCCACCACCACCAGGCCGGCCAGGCCCTTCTGGCCGACCTGAAGCAATTCGGCCGTGCCCAGCGACCGGCACACCAGGATCGAGTCCGGCGGCAAGCCGTCGGACAGGTTCCGGTGACCCTCGCCGGTCAGTTTGACCAGCACCCGGTGACTGAGATCGTCGAGATCCATGAGGCGGGCACGAATGTAGTCGTTGCTGACCACCTTCATGCGCTCCCTGAGGTCTTCGCGGACGCTTTGCACCGCGGCCTCCGCGGACAAACCCCGCCCGATCATGGCCACGATCTTTTCACGCCAGCCGTGGTCCCGGGCGAGCATCAGGTCCGCCTCGAGAAGCTCCCGCATTTCCGGATCGGCCACGGCGTCCGGCAGATGTAGGAGAGCCTCCAGGGCGTCTTCCACATCCTGGAGCGCGATCTGGACGCGAATCACTTCGGGCGCCGGATCGGGGGCGCGCCAGCGTCGAATGACGATGTCCTTGAGATAGAGCACGACTTTGCCCACGGCCAAGCCGGGGCTCAAAGGGACGGCCGAAAAGCGCAGCGAGCTTTGCGGGCTGGGGTCATCGCGCGCCGAGGGCCGGTGCGAGACCTGCTGAAGCATTTCAGAGAGGAACTGCGCCACGGTTTCGCAGTCCTCGATTTCCTCGGCGCCATAGCGGCGCGCCTCACGATGCTGAACGACCAGGACCCCGAGCAGCGTGCGGGCGCGGATCAGGGGGACGCCGAGGAACGACTGATAGATCTCCTCGCCAGTTTCCGGGCGAAAGATGAACCTCGCGTCCGCCTGGGCGCACTCCAGAGCGAGCGGCCGGCGGGTCTCGGCGACGGTCCCGACCAGCCCCTCACCGAGATGCAACACGGTTCGGCCGACGGCCTCGGCGCGCAGACCCTTGGTGGCCTTGAGAAACAAATCATCGCCCGCGCTATCGAGTTGATAGAGCGAGCAAACGTCGGAGCGGAAGTGCGCGGCAAGCAGTTCTACGATGGCCTGAAGGGACTGCTGCGCGTCCTCACCCCCGGCTCTCAGGGTGGTGCGCAGATCCCGGAAGAGATCGCGAAAGTCGACGGATGCATCGCGCACGTCGGCGCCGACATCGTCAGTTGCCATGTATCTACGGTCCCAGTGGTGCCTGCATACGAATCTGCTGCAAATGGTCGCGGACTGTCCAACGGACCGATCTCTGGCCGATCCGCCGGCAACCACTTTTACGCAAGATGCATGCCAGGCATTCGCGTGGGGATTGTCGGTGATCAGCCGGCCCGATCGAGGTTTGCTGGCTCGGGATTAGGCATGCGCGGCCCGTTTGCGACCAAATCTTAGGCAAATCCGTCCGATGTCATTTGCCCAATTGGCCCGGCCTAACCCTCACGGGCTCCTTCCACGACGCGGCGCGATCGCGCGAGGGTAAAGACACGGCCGTCCACCGCCGCCAGGCCGGCGAAGATCAGGGCCATGCCGGCGAACGCGGTCCAGGCCAGGCGCTCGTCCAGCAGCAACCACCCGAGCAGCACGGCGCTGACCGGGATCAGGAAGGTCACCAGAAGCAGGTTGGTGGCCCCCGCCGTGCGCAGGATGCGGAAGTAGAGCCAGTAGGCCAGCGTCGTGCATAGAACCGCCAGTCCCAGCACGGCGCCCACCGCCGCTGCCCCGGGTTGCGCCTGCCATGGTTTTTCGATCAACAGCGCGATGGGGGCGAAGACGATGGCGCCGCATGTCACCATGCCAGTGGCCGCGACCAGCGGCGGCAGGCCCCGCAAGCGACGGCCATAGATCCCGGCACAGGCGTAGGCGAAAGCTGCGGCCAGGACCGCGAGCTGGCCCATCACACCGTCTCCCACGCGCAGCAGAGCCGCCGGGCCGATGAGCACGGCCACGCCGGCGATCCCCAACGCCACACCGGCCAGGCGCGCCCGGGTCAGGCGCTCGTCACGGGTAAAGACGTGGGCGAGGAGCACGACAAACAGCGGCGTGGTGGCATTGAGGATGGAGGCCAGGCCGCTGTCGATGGAGACCTGCCCCCAGACGATCAGGCTGAAGGGGATGGCGTTGTTCAACACGCCCATGATTAGGAAGGCACCCCACGTCCGGGCATCCGCGGGCAGGCGACCGCCGCTGGCAAACAGCCAGGCGAGCAACCCTAACGCCCCAAACCCGACCCGGCCGAGCACCACGGTCAGCGGCCCGAAATCGACCAGCGCGATTTCCGCAAAATAGAACGAGCCGCCCCACAACAGCGACAGCGTGATGAGAAATGTCCATTCTCTGCGGGTCATTGCCGCCCGTTGCATTGTGCGCCCTCTTGTTCGGAACGTGTGCGGGCGTAAGCTAGTCCATCCGGTGCGACGCGATCTATCCGGAACGTGCGCCAGTCATGTCTTGCACCGACTCGGCGGCGGTGCCATAAGGCCGCTTTAATGACTGCTTTGGGGCTTCGGCCGCACGATCCTGGATTTCCGCAGCGCCACCTTCTCGGCATCGAAGGTCTATCGGCGGACGAGATCTCCTTTCTCCTCGATCTTGCGGACAGCTACGTCACCCTGAGCCGCGGCGAGCAGAAGAAGACCGACCTTCTGCGCGGCCGAACGGTCATCAATCTTTTCTTCGAGAATTCAACGCGTACCCGGACCTCCTTCGAGTTGGCGGGCAAGCGCCTCGGCGCCGATGTGATCAACATGTCGGTGGCCTGGAGCTCGATCAAAAAGGGCGAGACCCTGATCGATACGGCGATGACCCTGAACGCCATGCACCCGGATGTGCTGGTCGTCCGTCATCCGGATTCCGGCGCCGTCAAACTGCTATCGGAAAAGGTCAACGGGGCCATCATCAACGCCGGCGACGGCAGTCACGAGCATCCGACCCAGGCCCTGCTGGACGCCCTGACCATCCGCCGCCGCAAGGGGCGGCTCGAGGGTCTGACGGTCGCCATCTGCGGCGACATCCTGCACAGCCGCGTCGCCCGCTCGAACATTCATCTGCTCGGCACCATGGGGGCGCGGGTGCGGCTGGTGGCACCCCCCACCCTGCTCCCCGCGGCCATCGAGCGCATGGGCGTCGAGGTCTTCTTCGACATGCGCAAGGCGCTGGCGGGCTGCGACATCGTCATGATGCTGCGCCTGCAGACCGAGCGCATGCACGGCAGCTTCGTCCCCTCCATCCGGGAGTATTTCCGTTTCTACGGCCTCGACCGCGACAAGCTGCGCGCCGCCAAGGACGATGCCCTGATCATGCACCCCGGACCCATGAACCGGGGCGTCGAGATCGACAGCGAATTGGCCGACGACATCGACCGGTCGCTGATTCGCGAGCAGGTGGAGATGGGGGTCGCCGTGCGCATGGCCTGCCTCGACGTTCTGACCCGCAGGCTGCGCCGCAACGAAGGCCGGGAAGACGTCTCATGAGCGCCACGGCCTACGTGAACGCCCGCCTGCTCGACCCCGCCAGCGGCCTGGACGTAACCGGCGGCCTGCTGGTCGAGGGCGGCCGCATCGCCGATCTCGGCCCCCGCCTGTTCGCCGAGGGCGTGCCCGAGGGAGCGCGGCGGGTGGACTGCACCGGGCATTGCCTGGCGCCGGGCCTGATCGACATGCGCGTGCAATTGCGCGAGCCAGGGGAAGAGCACAAGGAGACCATCGCCACCGCCGGGCAAGCCGCGGTGGTCGGCGGCGTCACCTCGGTGGTGGCGCTGCCCAACACCGAGCCGGTGATCGACGACGTCGCCGGGGTCGAGTTCGTCGCCCGCCGCGCCCGCGAGGCGAAGCTGGTGAAGGTCTACACCTATGCCGCCGCCACTCGCCGCCTGGAGGGCAAGGAGATCACCGAAATCGGCCTGCTGGCCGAATTCGGCGCCCGCGGCTTTACCGATGGTCTCAAGGCTATCGCCAACGCCCAGGTGATGCGCCGCGCGCTGAGTTACGCCCGCGCCTTCGATCAGATCATCGTCCAGCACCCGGAGGAGCCGGCACTGGCCGGCGGTGTCATGAACGAGGGCGAAATCGCCACCCGGCTGGGACTCGAGGGCGTTCCCGCCGCGGCGGAAACGATCATGGTGGAGCGCGACCTGCGCCTGGTCGAGCTGACCGGCGGCCGGTACCACGCCGCCCATGTCTCGACGGCGGCGGCGGTCGAGGCCATCCGCCGCGCCAAGGCCCGCGGCTTGGCCGTGACCTGCGACACGGCGCCGCATTATTTCACACTGAACGAGACTGCCGTCGGCGACTATCGGACCTTTGCCAAAGTCTCGCCGCCGCTGCGCAGCGAAGAGGACCGCCAGGCGATCGCCGAAGCCGTCGCCGATGGCACGATCGATGCCATCGCCAGCGACCACAGCCCGCACGACCAGGAGGGCAAGCGCCTGCCCTTCGCCATTGCCGAGGCGGGTATCGCGGGGCTGGAGACGTTGCTCCCGCTCTCCCTGGCGCTGTATCACAAAGGGGGCATCGGCCTGCTGGACCTGCTCGCGCGCCTCTCCGCGCGGCCGGCGGCGATCCTCGGCCTGCCAGGCGGCCGCCTGTCGAAGGGCGCGCCGGCGGATATGGTGCTGTTCGATCCGGAACACCCCTGGCTGATCGATCCGGACCGTTTTCGTAGCAAGTCGAAGAATTCGCCTTTCGACAAACATCCGGTCCAGGGCAAAGTCCTGGCGACCATCGTCGATGGCCGCCCCCTTTACGAGGCCGAGGCCTAAGCATCATGCCCGATCCGATTTCCTGGGAATTTGCCTGGCCCTACCTGCTGGCGGCGCTGGCCGGCGGTTACCTGCTTGGCTCCATCCCCTTCGGCCTTGTCCTCGCCCGCATCGGCGGTCTGGGCGATATCCGCAAGATCGGGTCCGGCAACATCGGCGCCACCAACGTCCTGCGCGCCGGGTACAAGGGCCTGGCCGCCGCCACGCTCATCCTCGACGGCGGCAAGGGGACGGCGGCGGTCCTGCTCGCCGGCCTGTGGGGCCCGGATATGCAATTGGCCGCCGCCTTGGGCGCCGTGCTCGGCCACCTGTTCCCGGTTTGGCTAAGCTTCAAGGGCGGCAAGGGCATGGCAACCGCGCTGGGAGTGCTTCTCGGCCTGGCCTGGCCGGTCGGGGTGGCGGCGTGCGCCACGTGGCTGGCGGTTGCCGCCGTGTTCCGCTTTTCCTCGTTGGCGGCACTGATTTCTATCGCCGCGGCACCGGCTTACGCTTGGCTGCTCATGCGCGATCTGCAGTTGGTGCAGCTCGCCGCGGTGGTCGCCCTCCTGGTCTGGTGGCGCCATCACGCCAATATCCGACGCCTGCTGCGCGGCGAGGAACCCAGGATCGGCCGCAAGTCTCCCTGACTTGACGGCAGCGGCGCAGGACGCCCAAGGTTGCGCCATGGAAGCTGTCGCCCCGCGTGTCTTGAGTCAGGCCGAGCGGTTGGCTTGGCTGCGGCTCATTCGCACCGAGAATGTTGGCCCTATCACCTTTCGCCAGTTGCTGCGGCGCTTCGGTTCCGCCGAGGCGGCGCTCGACGCATTACCGGATCTGGCGCGGCGGGGCGGGCGGGCCCGGCCGATCCGCGCGTGTCCGATGGCGGCAGCGCAGCGCGAGATGGATACTCTCGAAGCGCTGAAAGCCCATCTGATCACCCTGGTCGAGCCCGATTATCCGCCGGCGTTGGCGGCTTTGGACGATGCACCCCCGGTACTGAATTGTTTCGGTGACACGCGCCTGTTGCAGCGAAACGCCGTGGCGGTCGTCGGCGCCCGCAACGCCTCGGCCAACGGCCGCCGCCTGGCGCAGCAGATTGCCGGCGGGTTGGGCGCCGCCGGCCTGCTGGTCATCTCCGGCATGGCCCGCGGCATCGATGCGGCGGCGCACCAGGGATCGCTAGAGACAGGCACCGTGGCGGTGGTCGGCGGCGGCATCGACGTGATCTATCCGGAGGAGAACGCGGCCCTCCATGCGGAGATCAAGGCGCGCGGCGTGGTGCTCTCCGAAATGCCGCCGGGCACGGTGCCGCAGGCGCGTCATTTCCCGCGCCGCAACCGGCTCATATCCGGAATCGCCATGGGGACGCTGGTGGTTGAGGCAGCGCCGCGTTCCGGGTCGCTGATCACGGCCCGCCTGGCTCTCGATCAGGGGCGCGAGGTCTTCGCCGTGCCGGGCTCGCCGCTCGACCCGCGCGCCCGCGGCTGCAACGATCTGATCCGCCAGGGCGCGGTACTGGTGGAATCTGCGGCGGACGTTTTGCGGGCCCTCGAGGCGACCCTCCGAACTCCTGCCGAGGAGCCCGCGGCGGCGGAATTCCTGGGCGCGGACCCGGTTCTGCCACCCGAATCAGACCTCGCCGAGGGGCGCCGGATGGTCGAGGAATTGCTGGGTCCGACACCGGCGGCGGTTGACGAAGTGATCCGACAATGCCAAGTGTCTGCCGCGATCGTGCATCTTGTCCTGCTCGAACTCGAGCTTGCCGGTCGCCTGGAGCGCCACCCGGGCAACCGCGTGGCGCTGATCGCCGGTGCTCCGGACTGAGGTCTCGCGGGTACCGATCGTTTCCTTTTGACAGAGCCCGTGCGCCGCAGTGCAGCCCCGCAAATGAACGTCGTCGTCGTCGAATCGCCTGCCAAGGCGAAAACCATCAACAAGTACCTGGGCAAGGACTATCAGGTCCTGGCCAGCTATGGGCACGTGCGCGACCTGCCGGCCAAGGACGGCTCGGTCGATCCCGAGCACGACTTCTCCATGCTGTGGCAGGTGGACGAACGCGGCGAGAAGCGCCTTCGGGAGATCGCCCAGGCGCTCAAGGGCGCCGATCGCCTCTACCTGGCGACCGACCCGGACCGCGAGGGCGAGGCCATCTCCTGGCACATCGCCGAGGAGCTGCGCCGCCGCAAGCTGCTGGGCGACATCGAGGTCAAGCGCGTCGTCTTCAACGAAGTCACCCGCTCCGCCGTGGTGCAGGCCTTCGAGAACGCCCGCGATCTAAACCAGGAATTGATCGAGGCCTATCTGGCGCGCCGGGCGCTGGACTACCTGGTGGGATTCACGCTCTCCCCGGTGCTCTGGCGTAAGCTGCCGGGCAGCCGCTCGGCCGGCCGGGTTCAATCCGTCGTTCTGCGCATGATCTGCGAGCGCGAGGCGGAGATCGAGGTCTTCCGGCCGCGCGAGTACTGGACCGTCGATGCCACCCTGATCGCCCCCAACGGCGAGGCGTTCACCGCGCACCTGACCCATCTGGACGGGCGCAAGCTGGACCGCTACGACCTGGCTGACGAGGCCGCGGCCCGCCAAGCCGCCGGCGTCCTCGAGGCCGCCGCGACATTCGCCGTCGCCACGGTCGAGCGCAAGACCGTCCGGCGCAATCCCTATCCGCCGTTCACCACCTCGACCCTGCAGCAGGAAGCCTCGCGCAAGCTTGGCTTCGGCGCCACGCGAACCATGCGGGTGGCGCAGAAGCTGTACGAAGGCATCGACCTTGGCGGCGAGACGGTGGGTCTAATCACCTATATGCGCACCGACGGCGTCCAGGTGGCGAAC
>JAJFGI010000138.1 GCA_021776215.1 Kiloniellaceae bacterium
CGGAACTTCAGACCTTTCAGGTCGTCGGTGCTGTTGATCTCCTTCTTCGCGTAGATCCCCTGCGGCGGCCACGGCACCGCGAACAGAACCTGCAGGCCTTCCGCCTCGAGCAGCTTCTCGGTCTGCGGCCGCGCCGCCTCCCACAGCCGCTTGGCGTCGTCGTAGTTGGCCGCCAGGAACGGCACCGAGTCGATGCCGAAGACCGCGTTTTCGTTGGACAGGCGGGAGAGCAGGATCTCGCCGATCGGCACCTGACCACCGCGCACCGCGTTCTTGATCTCCGGATGCTTGATCAATGCGCCGCTGGCATGCACGACAATATCCAACTCGCCGCCGGTGGCCGCCTTCACGTCGTCGGCGAACGTCTGGATATTGATTGTATGAAAATTGTTGTCCGGATAGGGGGTTGGCATGTTCCACGTCTCGGCGGCCATGACCGAGGCGGAGAGCATTCCCGCCGTCATGCCGGCGGAGATGAGGGAAATAGCTTTTTTCATGATCTTAGGTCCTCCCTGTTTGCTGTTGGAACGGTAAACGCCGGGGACTTGCCTTGTCCAGCACCCCGGTCATGCTTCTACAGTGACGTGGCGGCGCGTGCCGCCTGATCGTAAAGACCCGACAACGCCCGCAGCAGGTCGGCCAGGTTGCCGATCTGCAAGTTCAAATCGCCGCCGCGCGTGCCGGAGACGACGCCCAGGGCGGCCACCAGGCAATCCTCACGCACCTGGCGATACCGCTCGCACGCGTCACGGCCGGCCGCGGCGGTCGCATAATGGATCTCCTTGCCGCGCCGGGTGCCCTCGACCAGGCCCAATCGGACCAGTTTCTTCAGGGCATAGGAGACGGTATGCGCATCCTCCACATTGAGCACGAAACAGATATCCGCCAGTTTCTTGTCACGGGCGCGGTGGTTGACAGAATGCAGCACCAGGACATCCAGCCGGCTCAGATCGGCCAACCCCGCCGCCGCCATGCAGCGCACGGCCCAACGGTCGAAGGCGTGACTGGCGATAATCAGGCCGAATTCGAACTCGCTCAGCTCCGCCGCCCGCTCCGAGACCAGATGGGAGGAGGAGACGATGGCGCGTTTGCCGGGGGTTTCGCCGCTCATTCCGCTGCCTTGCGCTTGCCTTGCCGATTTTCCTCGGGGGCGCCATAACCGCCGCCGCCGGGGGTTTCGATGATGAAGACGTCGCCGGGGGTCACGTCGATCGCATCGGTGCCCGACAATTCGGTGACCCTGCCGTCGGCATGCTCGACCCAGTTGCGGCCGAGCGCTCCGGGGGCACCCCCGTCGATGCCAAAGGGCGGGACCTTGCGGTGGCTGGCCAGGATGGCGGCGGTCATCGCCTCGCGAAAGCGGATGCGCCGGCGGGTGCCGTCACCGCCGTGCTGCCGACCTTTGCCGCCGGAGCCGCGGCGGATCTCGAATGACTCGACGAACACCGGATAGCGCCACTCCAGCACTTCCGGGTCGGTCAGGCGCGAGTTGGTCATATGCGTGTGCACCGCGTCGGTCCCGTCGAAATCCGGCCCGGCGCCGGCGCCGCCGCAGATGGTTTCGTAGTATTGGTAGCGGTCATTGCCGAAGGTGAAGTTGTTCATGGTGCCCTGCGATGCCGCCATGACCCCCAGGGCGCCGTACAGGGTATCGGTAATGATCTGGCTGGTCTCCACGGTGCCGGCGACGACGGCGGCGGGATACCGCGGGTTGAGCATGGAGCCTTCCGGGATGACCAGGTTCAGGGGCTTGAGGACGCCCTCGTTCATGGGGATCTCGTCGTCAACAAGCGTCCGAAAGACGTACAGCACGGCGGCGCGGCAGACGGCGGCCGGGGCATTGAAATTGTCGGGGAGCTGGGCGCTGCTGCCGGTGAAGTCGATGGTGGCGCTGCGCGCCCGGCGATCGACGGTGATGCTCACCGCGACCTGCGCCCCGCCATCCAGGGGGTAAACGAACCGGCCGTTCCCCAGCCGGTCGAGGACCCGCCGAACCTGCTCCTCGGCGTTGTCCTGCACGTGCCGCATGTAGGCATGCACCACGTCCAGGCCGAAATGCTCGACCATGCGGCGCAGTTCCTGCACACCCTTTTCGTTGGCGGCGATCTGCGCCTTCAGGTCGGCGATGTTCTGCTCGACATTGCGTGCGGGATAGGGGCCGGAGGCGAGGAGCTCGCGGATCTCCTGCTCGCGGAAGCGGCCCCGGTCGACGAGGGTGACATTGTCGATGAGCACCCCTTCCTCCTCGACCGTGCGGCTGTCCGGCGGCATGGAGCCGGGGGTGATGCCGCCGATATCGGCGTGATGGCCGCGGCTGCCGACGAAGAACAGGATGCGCGCGCCGGTGTCGTCGAAGACCGGGGTGATGACTGTGACGTCGGGCAGATGGGTGCCGCCGTTGTAGGGCGCGTTGAGCACATATACATCGCCCGGTGCCATGGTCTCGCCACGGGCGCGAATGACGGCGCGGACGCTCTCGCTCATGGAGCCCAGGTGCACCGGCATGTGCGGCGCGTTCGCGACCAGATCGCCGGCCGGGTCGAACAGGGCGCAGGAAAAGTCCAGGCGCTCCTTGATATTCACCGAGTAGGCGGTGTTCTCCAGGGTTGATCCCATCTGCTCGGCGATCGACATGAACAGGTTGTTGAAGACCTCCAGCATCACCGGATCGACGGTGGTGCCGACGGCCCGCGTGCGCTCCAGTGGCACCACCCGATCGAGGACCAGATGGTCGCGCTCGCTCAGGCGC
>JAJFGI010000139.1 GCA_021776215.1 Kiloniellaceae bacterium
ATCTGGCACAGGGCGATGCGCGCAAGGCGCTGGTCGCAGAACGGTTCCTGGCCCTGCGCTTTGCCGGTGCGCCGGCCATCGGCCCGGCGCGCGATCCGGCCCATGCCGTCTTCGAGCAAATCGTCGGCTACGGCACGATTGTGGCCTAGCCGCTACACAACCCGAAGGTCGCTGTTGGTCGGGTAGCGCGACCAAACGTGTTTCATTCTCTCCCACCAACCCACGCGATAGGGCGACAGGGGAATCAGGCAACCCGGATTGGCGGCTTGATGCAAATTGATCGACTGGTTGGAACAGTTTATCTCGACAATGACGGGGGCATTGTCTTCCGAGAGTGTGACATCCCAGGAGAGGACGCCCAAATTCCTCAAGCCCGAGTGGGCCTCAAGACATAGATCGATCATGGATCGATAGTGGGGTATCTGTAGGCCGGCGAAGGACATGCCGGTATCGGGATGGTGTTGATGGCGCCGCAGATCCTTGTCTATCGCATAGTCCTTGAGGCATCCGCGATCGTCCACGCCAATGGCGATCCCGCCTGAATCGAAGTTGTCGGTCACACTATCCTGTCGTCCCACCCGGAGCACAGCCGAGAGCAAACGAGGCTGCCGGCCATCCATCAGTGTCATGCATCGAATCGTGTTCAAGGATGACGGATTCAGAGACCGGAAGAATTCATGGCCCCGGAAGACGGGTTGAACGATGAGAAGTTTCGAAAGGCGGGAAAGCGCGTCCAATCTATCAGGAAGGTCGCGGCCGGAAACGACCGTGACGGCCCGGCCGGCACCGGAGTCTATGCCGGCAGGCTTGGCGACGTAATCGCGGTCCGGTTCGATGGGCTCGCTTTCGAGAGTGGCGTAAAGTTTCCCCTCGCGAATGAAGGCAACCGTCGGCAGCATGGGAAAGTTCAGTCCCAATGCTCTGTAATCTTTTTGTCCATTCACCAAATCGCAATACAATATATGGTTCAGAGAGTATTCGATGACACAGTAGTATTCGACCTCTGATATTGTATCGATATAGTCGCCGACGACCGGATAATAGATCGTGCTCCAGGCATTGCGGTAGTCGCGTTTGTCGACAAATGATTTCACGCGATCGAAGTCTATGGCGCTGTTGTTGCGCGCCAGCTCCAACGCCTTTTTCCGGTAACGCCGATTATTGATGATGCCGGAGGCGACCGCGGTCAGTTTCAGGCGTCGCGGCAAGACGTCATTGACCAGCACTCGACGCCAACGCTGGGTGTCAATCATGTGCTGCCGGCCGAGATTTCCCGGATACCGCCTCCCTCAGGTTGAAAATAGTAGCATGGAAGGCTACCGACGGTGAAGTCCGCCGGGATGATCGCGGGGTGATCTAGTCGCCGAGGCCGAGCAGCGAGCGGGCGAAATCGTCGGCGTCGAAGGGGCGCAGATCGTCGGCGCTTTCGCCGACGCCGATGGCGTGCACCGGCAGGCCGAAACGCTCGGCCAAAGCGACCAGCACGCCGCCGCGCGCCGAGCCGTCCAGTTTGGTGACCACCAGGCCGGTGACATTCACCAGCTCCTTGAAGGTCTCCACCTGGGCGTGGGCATTCTGGCCGGTGGTGGCATCGAGGACCAGCAGCACATCGTGCGGCGCCGCCGGGTCGAGCTTGCGCAACACCCGGATGATCTTCTGCAGCTCGGCCATCAGACCGGCCTTGTTGTGCAGGCGCCCGGCAGTGTCGATGAGCAGCAGATCGTTGCCCTGGCGGCGCGCCGTCTCCACCGCTTCGTAGGCCAGGCCGGCGGCATCGGCGCCGGGTGCCTTGGCGATGACCGGGCAATCGCTGCGCTGCCCCCACGCCTGGAGTTGCTCGATGGCGGCGGCGCGGAAGGTGTCGCCGGCGGCCAGCAGCACGCTATGCCCCTGGCCGCGATATAGCTTGGCCAATTTCCCGATGGTGGTGGTCTTGCCGCTGCCATTTACGCCGACCACCAGGACCACGCGCGGGTGTAACGGCGGATCGAGCGTCAAAGGCTTGGCGACGGGGGCCAGGATGCCGGCGATATCCTCGGCCAGGGCCCGGCGCACCTCGGCGGGATCGATGTCCTTGTCGAACCGGGTCTTGCCCAGATCGGCGGCAAGTTTCGCCGCGGTGGCGACACCCAGATCGGCGCTGATCAGAAGCTCCTCCAAATCCTCCAGGGCGCGCGCATCGAGGCGGCGCTTGGCGAGGATATTGGTCAGCCCATCGCTCAGCTTGCTCGACGAGCGGGCCAGTCCGGCTTTCAGGCGGCCGAGCCAACCCGTGGGTTTCGCCGCGCTATCGCTCAACGACACGTCCCTGCAACCGGCCCTCGGCGATGCCGGTGAGGCGCACCTCGACGATCTCGCCGGGCGCGCCGCCGACACCGGCGACCGGCGCGAAGTGTTCGCAATGGCCGAAGCCGTGCTTTTCCACCAGCACCCGCGCGGTGCCGCCGAAACGGCTTTCCAGGAAGCTTCGTGTCGCCGCCGTGCCGAGGGCGCGCAGATGCTCCGCCCGCGCCTTGCGCGCCGCGACGGGGACCTGGTTCGGAATCCGCGCCGCCGGCGTGCCGCGCCGCTGCGAATAGGGAAAGACGTGCAGATAAGTAAGACCGCAGTCGGCAACGAGCTTGGCCGTGTTGTCGAACATCGCCGTGTCTTCCGTGGGGAAGCCGGCGATCAAATCGGCGCCGAAGACAACATCGGGCCGCGCGGTGCGCAAGGTCTCGCAGACGCGCACCGCTTCCGCGCGCAGATGCCGCCGCTTCATGCGCTTGAGGATCAGATCATCGCCCGCCTGCAATGACAGATGCAGGTGCGGCATCAGACGCGGCTCTTCCGCGACGGCGCGCAGCAGATCATCGTCGATCGCCGCCGGATCGAGGGAGGAGAGGCGCAAACGCGGCAGCTCCGGCACCAGGCGCAACAGGCGCCGCACCATCTGCCCCAGGCGCGGCCGGCCCGGCAGATCGCCGCCGTAGGAGGCGATGTCGACGCCGGTGAGGACGACCTCGGCGCAGCCGCCGGCGACCAGCGCGCGCACCTTGGCGACGATCTCGCCCATGGGCACGGAGCGGTTGTTGCCGCGCCCATAGGGGATCACGCAGAAGGTGCAGCGATGATCGCAGCCCTGCTGAACCTCGACGAAGGCGCGGGCGCGCCCGGCGAAGCCGGAGATGAGGTGTCCCGCTGTTTCCCGCACGGTCATGATATCGGCCACGCGCATCCGTTGGTGCGGCAGAGCGATACTTTCGGGGGCGAAGCTCTCGGCCCGCATCTTCTCGGCGTTGCCGATGACCTGATCCACCTCCGGCATGGCGGCGTAGGACGCGGGATCGATTTGTGCCGCGCAGCCGGTGACGATGAGGCGCGCCGTCGGATGCTCGCGCCGAGCGCGGCGGATGGCCTGCCGCGCCTGCCGCTCGGCCTCGGCGGTGACCGCGCAGGTGTTGACGATCACCGCCTCGTCGAGCCCGGCGGCGCGCGCGTGATCGCGCATCACCTCGGATTCGTAGGCGTTCAATCGGCAGCCGAAGGTGATCACCTTCGCCGCCGCCAAGGCGGTGCCGCTCATGCGCCGATGTCCAAATCGAGGCTGCCGGTGAAGGCGGTCGCCACCGGCCCGGTCATCAGCACGTGGCCGTCGCTCTCGCGCCAGGTGATCTCGATGGGACCGCCGTCCAGATCCAGGGTCACGGTCCGCCCGGTCAGGCCGCGGCGGACAGCGGCGACCGCCGCCGCGCAGGCGCCGCTGCCGCAGGCTTGGGTCAGCCCCGCGCCGCGCTCCCATACGCGCAGGCGTAAATGATCGGGGCCGGTCACTTGGGCGATGCCGATGTTCGCCCGCTCGGGAAAGATCGGGTCATGCTCCAGCTTCGGCCCCAAGGCGGCGATGTCGACAGCGGCCACGTCGGGCACGAAGAAAACCGCGTGCGGGTTGCCCATGTTGACCGCAACCGGATCGCTGAGCGGTCCCAGCGCCAGGTCCACATGCAGGGTATCGCCGGCACGCGCCAAGGGGATTTCCTGCCACTCGGTCTTGGCCGGGCCCATATCCACGGTCACCCGGCCGTCCGCCGCGCGGCTTCCCGCGAGCAGGCCGGCAACCGTTTCCATGGTAATATGCTCGGCGCCGCTGTCGCCCATGAGCAGGGCGGCAACGCAGCGGGTGCCGTTGCCGCAGGCTTGCGCCTCGCCCCCGTCGGCGTTGTAGAATCGCAGAAACACGTCCGCGCGGCCGTTCGCCGGTGGCTCGACCACCACCACCTGGTCGCAGCCCACGCCCCGGCGCCGGTCGGCGATCCGGCGCGCCGCATCGGGGCTGAGCGGCAAGGGCTCGGCGCGGGCATCGAAAATGACCACGTCATTGCCCAGGCCGTGCATCTTGACGAAGGGAAGGGCGCTCATGCAGCGGGTTATAGGGCCGCAAGGGCGGTGAAGTCCACCGATAGCGGTGCCTCGCGGTGAGTAGCGGAGCTAGGGAGGAGGCGCGAAACGATGACGGCAAGACCCATAGAATGGCCCAAGAAAGTCCGAGATTTCCACAATCATCATTTCGATTCGACGATCTGGGACGACTTCAGGTTTCGCGACGACGATATTGTCGTTGCCACGTATGCGAAGTCGGGCACGACCTGGGTCCAGCAGATCCTGGCGCA
>JAJFGI010000140.1 GCA_021776215.1 Kiloniellaceae bacterium
GCCGGATCGCAGCGGCCCGGGTCGATATCCTCGATGCGCAACAGGAAGCGACCGTCGGCGCCGGCGGCGCGCCGGGCGAACAGTGCCGCGTGCGCGTGACCGAGATGGAGAAGCCCCGTGGGCGAGGGGGCGAAACGGGTAATCGCCGACATGCCATTGGCCCTAGCCGAGCCGATGCGTAAAGTCCAGCCATGAGCGACACGGCCCCACCGGATGAAACCCTGCGCCCGGCCCTGGAGGCCCTGGCGGCGCGCGACCCGGATGTCGCCCACTGGTACGCCAGGTGCGGCCTGCCGCCGGTGCGCCGGCGTCCGCCGGGTTTCGCCAGCCTGCTGCACATCATGTGCGCGCAACAGGTGTCCGCCGCCTCGGCGCGGGCGATCATCGGCCGCCTGGATGCGGCGGCGCGGCCGCTCACCCCCCGGTCGTTTCTGGCCCTGAACGACGCGGCGCTGCGCGCCATCGGCTTCAGCGGGCCGAAGGTACGCTACGGCCGCGCCTTGGCTTCGGATGTGCTGGCTGGGCGCATCGACATCGACGGTCTCGCGGCGACCGACGACACGGCGGCGATTGCCCATTTGGTTCAGGTCACGGGAATCGGCCCCTGGACGGCGGAGATCTATCTGATGTCGGCGCTGGACCGGCCCGACGTGTGGCCGGCCGACGATCTGGCGGTGCAGGCGGCGGTCCAGCGACTCAAGGATCTGCCGGTGCGGCCCGCGCGGGCGCAAATGATCGAGCTGGCCGAGCCCTGGCGGCCCTACCGCAGCGCCGCCGCCCGATTGCTCTGGCACATCTACAGCCACCCTGGGGTGCCGGACGGTTCCGGGGTGGCCGGGGCGTGACCGACGCGCGGCGATGCTCTATCAAGGGCGCACTGTTCTTGCCGAAGGGATCGCTGCCATGACCATGCCGACCGCCCTCGATGGACCGCGCCAGGCTCCGGCCTCCGGTGGCCCGCCACGCGCCTTGGTGGTTCTGCTGCATGGGCTGGGGGCGGACGGCAACGATCTGATCGGCTTGGCGCCAGCGTTCGGGCAGATCCTGCCCGATGCCGCCTTCGTGTCGCCGCATGCGCCCTTTCCCTGCGACATGGCGCCCATGGGCCGCCAATGGTTCAGTTTTCACAGCCAGGCGGAGCCCGATATCCTCGCCGGGGTGCGGGCGGTGGCCCCGATTCTTAAGGCCTTCATCGATGCCGAGCTGGCGCGCCACGATCTGAGCGACGATCGGCTGGCCCTGCTCGGCTTTTCCCAGGGAACCATGGTGGCCTTGCATGTCGGTCTGCGCCGGCCGACGCCGTGCGCCGCCGTGGTCGGCTATTCCGGCGCGTTGATCGCGCCGGAGATCCTGGCCGGCGAAATCAAAAGCCGGCCGCCGGTCTTGCTGGTGCACGGCGAAGCGGACGAGGTGATCGTGTTCTCCGCCATGGCCCGCAGCGCCGAGGCGCTGCTTGCCAACGACGTTCCGGTGCATTGCGAGCCTCGGCCCGGGCTGGGGCACGGTATCGACGAGCAAGGCATGGCTTTCGGCGCCGCGATGCTCAAGCAAACCTTGGGCGCTTGAGCCGCTCGCGGTCAGGCGGTGCCGCGGATCGGATAGTTCTTTTCGCGAATAAAATTGAGTCCGCGCAGCAAGGCGGCCAGATCCGGCCGCGAAAAGGGGGCGTTCGAGATATCGATGATTTGCAGGTGGCCATCCGGGTTGATGACGAACGTGCCCGGCTCGGCAAAGGGCGCATCGGTTTCCTGCGGTGAGCGCGGGTTGGAAATGTACAGGCCCAGATCGCGCGCCTGGGCGATCGACAGGTCATAACCGATCGGCATGCTGAGGCCTTCATCGCTCGCCTGTGCCTCGGCCTTTTCCCGCGGGTCGGTCGAAACCGCCACCACCTCGGTGTCCGAGGCATCGTAGTCGGACTTCAGCTCTTGCAGGGTCGCCAGGTATTTCTTGCATATCGGGCAGTGCTTGCCCCGATAGACGACGACAAGCTGCCAGCGCCCGGGTCCGCCAAGCCGTATGCTGCCGCCGCCCACCTTCGGCAACGATATTTCCGGCATTGTCGAACCGGCCTCAAGCTTGCTGCTCATGCGGCAATTCCTTCCCAATTGGTTAAGATTTCCTAGACCTTACAACTGCATAATGTTTGGATGCAGGCGCCGAATCGCAAGGGGCGGCCTTCCCGCACAGCTTGTGCAAGGGCCGGCGGTCGAGTATCACATCGCTAGGCTCCAGGTAGAACGGGCAATGGGCACGTGCGGAAGACAGGATAACGGCACAAGGAGACCCGAGGCGTGAACGCGGCGGCGGCACACTGGCCCGCACTGGTGCTCAACGCGGATTTCCGCCCGTTGAGCTACTTCCCGCTTTCGCTCTGGTGCTGGCAGGACTCGATCAAGGCGGTCTTCCTGGACCGGGTCAACATCGTCTCCGAATACGACCGCAAGGTGCACTCGCCGACCATCGAGATGCGCCTGCCCAGCGTCATTGCCCTGAAAGACTACGTGCACCTCGACCGGCGCCCGGCGTTTACCCGGTTCAATGTCTTTTTGCGCGACCGCTTCCGCTGCCAGTACTGCGACGGGGCGCTGCCGTCGGAGGAGTTGACGTTCGATCACCTGATCCCGCGGTCGCGCGGCGGGCGCACCACCTGGGACAACGTGGTCACCGCGTGCCAAAGCTGCAATCTGGTCAAGGGCGACCGCACGCCCGAAATCTGCGACATGTATCCGCTGCGCCCGGTCGCGGCGCCGACCACCCACCAGCTCCAGCAGAACGGCCGGGCGTTCCCGCCGAACCACCTGCACGAAAGCTGGCGCGACTTCCTCTACTGGGACAGCGAGCTGGAGTCTTAGATCGTAGGCTCATAGCCGAGAGTTGAGTTATCGGCAGGGCAGCGATGGTCACAAGGGACCTGGTCATTTGGCGGCTTCGCCCCGTCAGATGAGGTGCGTCGCGACGGAGCGGCTGAGGCATCCGGGTTGACGGCGATCTAGCCGAAAAATCCCCCCGCGATCCAAAGCCCAGCAACCAGGGAGGCGAAAGTGATCACGATCATGACGAGGATCGTACCGGACCCCGGTCGTTCGCCACCGCCGTGCTCGTCGTGACCACCCGAGTCGCGGTCGATCGAAGCACCATGGCCGCCATTTTCCTCGGCATCGACATGTCCACCGTGCGAGCCGTGTCTCGCGCCCCTGTCATCTATCGGGCGAACGGTCAGCATGCCGTGCTTCATATTGTTGACGACCAGCCACCAATTTATCGGATAGGCCAGCACGAATCCGACGATCAGCGCCATCGACATGGTGAACCAGAACGCCGGCTGAAAGGGATCGCCGGCACCCTCGATTCGGGGCATGAGGATTTTCATGGTCGGAATCATGCCGGTCATCAGCAGGTTCATCGATACCAATTCGGGAATGAAGGTTTCCCTGAGTGACAGAATGTAGGAGCCGCCGAACATGTCGCGCATGGCGAAGGCCTGGAAGTAGGCCCATCCGAAACCAAAGCCAAGCGCGTACTCAAGCGCGAAGTCTCGCCACGGCGAGAGGTGCAGGACGGCGCCGATGGCCGCGCCGGCTATGATGCCGAGACCGTCGCCGGCCGCGCAGTGCATCGTCGAACCAAGCACCTGGCGCCATGTCGCGGAAACGTATTGCTCGTGCATGCCTTTCAGCGGCTCGCGGCAACCAAGCACGTAGAAAAACGCACCGAACGGGCCGGTGAAGACGACCAGGATGACGAACGCCCATTTGAGAACCGTCGACTCAGGAGTCTTTGGGATATCGACGACGACAAAAGCCAGCGACAGGCCGGTCAAGACGAACCAGGCGACCATTATGCCTTCGATCATGGCACCATCCCACTATGTGTTTCGGCCAGGCCTACCCGTCACAAACTTGTTCAGAAAATGATCGGGGGCTGTTTGGCGCAACTCGTTGCGCCTCACAAATGTTCCGATAACTGACATTGACCGAAAGGCAGCACCACGCGCGACAACATTTGACGGGTCCACGACCTAGATCCGCTCGGAGAGCCAGATGGCCAGCCGCGAGCCGGACTTGATCGCCGCGCTCAGCGCCGGATAGGCCGGCGCCGCCTCGGCCTCGTGGGCCAAGCCGACGTCCCGGTGCTCCAACTCATCCTCGCGAAAGGCCGTTAGCTTGTCCCGCAGCGCCGCCTCGTCGTCGCCGAGGGCTGCGATCTGCTGGGCATAGTGCTCTTCGATCACCTCTTCGACGGCGACCGTGCACGCCATCGCCGCCCGTTCGCCCATCAGGGCGGTGGCCGCGCCCAGGGCGAATCCGGCGACGTGCCACAGCGGTTGCAGGGCTGTCGGCCGCACCCGCCGCTCCGCCACCAGGGCCTCGAAGTGCGCCAGATGCTCTAGCTCCTGGGCATGCATGCGGCGGATGGGGACGGCGCTTGGCTGCCGGCCGAGAACCGCAAGCTGGCCCTCGTAGATGCGCCGGGCGCCGTACTCCCCGGCGTGGTCGACGCGCAGCATGCGGTCGATCAAGTCGTCCTTGTCCAGGTCGCCGGGCAGGGGTGCCGCCGCGGTTTTCGCCGAAGTCTTTTGGGGACGTTTGGCAGAGGGTTTCCTGGTCATCGGCCGGTGCTCTTTCCCATGCGCAGCGTCGCCCACAAGCTGGCCACCGCGAAGGCGAGTGATGCCAGCACATTGTAGCCGGCAATGGAAATGCCGAACAGGGACCAGGGCACCTGGTCGCAGGCGACGAAATCAGTCCGCAGGAGCTGCTTGCGCAGATCGGCGGCGGTGGCGTTGGGGTCGAATGCCGGGGCGTGGCATTCGGCGGTGCCGCGCCACCACAATTGCTCCACCCCCACATGAAAAAACGCTATCCCGGCGCCGGCGAGAAAGGCCAAGCCGGCCAGGCCAATGGCCAGGCGCCGCACGGCGGGGTTGCCGGCAACCGCGATGCCGGCGATGCCGGCGGCCAGGGCGCCGACGTAGGCGTACCGTTGATAGACGCATAGGATGCACGGCTGCAGATCGCCGGCGTACTGCGCCAGCAAGGCGGTGCCAAGGGCGCCCAGGCTGACGGCGACGATCAGGGCCGGCACCAGCCGCGGATGCGCGAGCGCCGCTCTCATAACAGGTAGCGCACGGCCACGAAGCCGCCGAACAGAAAGAGGAAAAACAACAGGGTCAATACCGGCAGGTTCTTCTCGATGAAGACGCGGATCGGCGGTCCAAAGTGCCAAAGCAAGGCGGCGACCAGAAAAAAGCGCCCGGCACGGGAAATGACGGAGGCGATCATGAAGACCACCGGGTCGAGATGGACCACGCCGCTGGTGATGGTGATGACCTTGTAGGGGAAGGGGGTGAAGCCGAACCCGGCGACGATCCAGGCGCCCCACTCGGCGAAATAGCGTTGAAATTCAGCGAATTTATCCATGTAGCCATAGAGGTCCAGCACCGGCCGGCCGATCGCCTCGAACAACAGGGCGCCGATACCATAGCCGAACAGGCCGCCGAGGACCGAGGCGGCCGTCGCCACGGCGGCAATTCGCCAGGCGCGCTCCCGCGCCGCCAGGATCATGGGGATGATCAGCACATCCGGCGGGATCGGGAAGAACGAGCTTTCGGCGAAGGCAATGGCGGCCAGCGCCCACATCGCGTGCCGATGGGCCGCTAGGCCCATGGTCCAGTCATAGAGCCGGTAAAGCATGCGCTTCGTGGTCCTGCCGCCGTCGCCGATCACCCGTTCGGGCTCGCCCGTGTAGCAGTCGCCCGGCGAGTGGGCAACCGCGGGCGAAGTCTGCTAGGCTGATTTGACGGCTGGTGCGTTAATGGACCGAGTATAGGTGTGTGTGGAGACGTCGGTGATAAACGAGAGGGCCAGGCTATTGTTCGCCAACGACGCGTTTTACAACGCCTTCAGCAGCCGGGATGCCGCGGCCATGGACGCGCTTTGGGCACGGCAAACGTCGGTGACCTGCATTCATCCGGGTTGGCAGACGCTCACGTCGCGCGACGAGGTGATGGAGTCCTGGCGCGCTATTCTGGGCAATCCGCGCGCTCCGAGCATCATCTGCCGCGGTCCGCAGGCTGTCGCCAAGGGCGATGTGGGCCTGGTGGTCTGTTACGAGGTGATTGGCGCTACCGTGCTGGCGGCCAGCAACGTTTTCGTTCAAGAGGGCGATGCCTGGCTGCTGATGCATCACCAGGCCGGGCCGTGCGAGGCCCTGCCGGCGGAACTGGCCGGCGAGGAGCCGGCGGAGTCGGTGCAGTAAGGCGCCGTCTCGGTCCGCCTAGAGAATCTCGATGCTGTCGGCCGTCGGGCCTTTCTGGCCCGTGCGGGCTGTGACGCGGACGCGCTGGTCCGGCCCGAGGTTCTGCATGCCGGCACGCTCCAAGACGCGCGCCGAAATGAACACGTCCTTGCCGCCGTCGTCGGGGACGATGAAGCCAAAGCCCTTTTCCGCGTTATAGAACTTTACCGTGCCCTCGACCTCGGTACCGCCGCCATCGCCGCCCTGAGGCGCCGCCTCTGGCAGAGATTCCACGCTATGTACTTCGGCGACCTGAGGGCCTTTTTGACCGGCGGACAGATCGCAGATGATCGTCGCGCCCTCGGGCAGGCTGCGGTGGCCGCACCGCTCGACGACGGAAATGTGCAGGAAGGCGTCCGCCGAACCGTCGCTCGGCTGCACGAAACCAAAGCCCTTGGTGGGATTGAACCATTTCACGGTGGCGGTGATCTGGCGGTGGGTGATCTCGGAGCGATCCGAGTTGAAGGAGGTCGTCATACGCGCGGGTGCTCCAATTGATGCCGGCCTAAATCCTGTCCGACCCGCCGCAAGCTGACGCTGTCCGCCGCGATGCTGTCCGTGGTCTCGGTCGAGGCATCCTGTCCCGACCGTGCATTGGCGATCGCATGTTGGTGAAGTGGCGCTCTTATTGTCGCGAGCCGGTGATCTGGCCGATTAGCGGTCGGGCTACTGCCTACGGCCGCCGAAACTCCATTCAATTTCCTCAAGCAATAATCAAAGATCCTGTGCTGAATACGTTACTTTTTAGCGAAAATCCTGTGTTCGGGCCATAGAAAACGGGGCCTTGCGGGCGGCGTCGCGCGGGTGTCGCCGCCCTTTGCGTCGGTTTGCATCCGTTTGCGACAATACCCTCCGGATTAATGTGACCTGTTGCCACGCGCGCCGGCTGGACTATGATGCGCCGCCGCCGATGCCGCCAGGCTGACGGGGGGGGCGGCATGAGTGCGGGTGTGGCGGAATTGGTAGACGCGCTGGACTCAAAATCCAGTTCTGGCGACAGAGTGTCGGTTCGAGTCCGACCACCCGCACCAACACATGGCAAAAACCGAAACACGCGCCATCCGAGCGGCGTGGCTCCTGACACGAATGCCTGATTTCAAACCCGTACTGTTCGTCATCGGTGTTCTGCTCTGCGGCCTTGCCGCGAGCATGGCGCTACCGGCGACGGCCGATGCGCTGCAGGCCAACCCGGACTGGCAAGTCTTCGTCTTTTCCGCCCTGCCCACGGGCTTTGTCGGCATGCTGCTGGCCCTGGCCTATCGCGGCCGGGGCGGGTTTACCCTCAATTTGCGTCAGGGGTTTCTGCTGACGACACTCAGTTGGTCGATACTGACCGCGTTCGCGGCCCTGCCGTTCGCCCATCTGGGCGATAGGCTGTCCTACACCGATGCCTTCTTCGAGGCGATTTCCGGCCTGACAACGACCGGGTCCACGGTCCTGGTGGGCCTGGATCGGCTGCCGCCCGGTATCTTGCTGTGGCGCTCGATCCTGCAGTGGCTGGGCGGCATGGGCATCATCGCCATGGCGATTCTGTTGCTGCCGTTCCTGCGTGTCGGCGGCATGCAATTGTTTCGGGCGGAAAGCTCCGACCGGTCCGACAAGGTGGTCTCGCGGCCATGGGACCTGGCCGCCTACATCGGTCTGGTCTATCTCGGACTGACCGCCGCCTGCGCGGCGGCGTACCGGTTGGCGGGCATGTCCGGCTTCGATGCGGTCAACCACGCCATGACCACCGTTTCGACGGGCGGGTACTCGACCCACGACGCATCGTTCGGGTTCTTTACCAACTCCGCCGTGCAGTGGATTGGGATCGTGTTCATGCTCAGCGGCAGCGTGCCCTTTGTCGCCTATATCCGGACCTTGCGGGGCCGGGAGCCGGTCCTCTGGCGGGACGGTCAGGTGCGCACCATGCTCGGTATTGTGCTCGTGGCTGTGGCCGCGCTTCTCGCCGTGCTGTGGATTGGCGACGGCAAGCCATTCTTCGACTCGCTGAGCCTAGCGCTTTTCAACGTTGTCTCGATCGTAACGACCACCGGTTACGCCGCGGCGGACTACCAACTGTGGGGACCGCTCTCTGTTGGAGTCTTTTTTCTACTGACGTTCGTGGGCGGCTGCACCGGCTCGACGGCGGGGGGCATCAAGGTCTTTCGCTTTCAGGTCCTGTGGATCGTCGGCCAGAGCCAGTTGCGCCATCTCCTGCAGCCGCACCGTATGGCGCCGATGAGCTATGGCGGACGTGTCCTGCCCGATGACATCGCCCCGTCGGTCTTGGCCTTCTTGTTCGCCTTTATTGGCGGGTTTGTCGCCTTGAGCCTGGGCCTGACCGCCTTTGGCCTCGATCTGGTGACTAGTCTCAGCGGCGCCGCCTCGGCACTGGCGAATGTCGGGCCCGGCCTTGGAGCGATCATCGGCCCGGCCGGAACCTACGCGACACTGCCGGATGGGGCGAAATGGCTTCTGGCGGCCGGCATGCTTCTGGGGCGGCTCGAGCTGTTCACCATCCTTGTCCTCTTCCAGCGCGCCTTTTGGCGCTGGTAGACCAACCGACTCTGTTCGCCGATATGTGGACAATGGCGTGGATAACCCTGTGGATAATAATCTAAAACTCTGAAATAAAAAGCACTATAGTATTCACCCTTCGCTGTATTATTGAGTGTTGTTGCTTGTTGCATGCGGCTTCGACATTGGCGATACTTACACGTCTGCGGATGAGTTCACGGAGAGGGTATGACCATGACCTCCGATATCTTTACCGCAATGATCGTCGGCCTCATGGCAGTTTTGGTGATTTATCCCGCGAGCCGAGCCCTGTGGTACGGCTGGCAGGATCGGCACCGGCGACACGCGCGGCAGAAAGTGCAAATCCGGCGGCGCTGAGCCACGGTCAGGCTGGGCGTGCGCATAGCCGAATTTACGGTTTCGGACAGTACTTTCTCAGAGGGCCGGATTTTCTCAGAGAGCCGGCGTGGCCAGGCGCCCGGGCGGGTGCAACAGGCGCTGGGCCGGTAGACGCAGGGTCACGGTGGTGCCTTCGCCAACCCGGCTGGCGATCTCGAGGCCGCCGCCCTGTACCTCGAGAAACGATTTGGCCAACGACAGGCCCAGGCCCGTACCTTCGTGGCTGCGCGAAAAGGCGCTCTCCACTTGGTTGAAGGGCTGCAGCACTTTGGCGATGTCTTCCTCGGCGATGCCGATGCCCGTGTCGGTGACCGAGAGCGTCAAGGACCCGTCGGCATCGATTTTGGCGCCCACGCTCACCCGGCCGGGGCCGGGCGTGAATTTGACCGCATTGGAAAGCAGGTTGATCAGGCTTTGCTTGATCAATCGTTGGTCCACCAGCACATGCGGCAACTCCGGGTCCAGCTCGACGATCAGGTCCAGGCGCTGGTTCGTGGCGCGCTCGCGCACCAGGCGTAGCGACTGCTCGACGATATAGGCCAGATCGGTCTCCTCCTCGTTCAGCTCAAACTCGCCAGCCTCGACCTTGGAGATGTCGAGAATGTCGTTGATAACCGCGAGCAGGTGGTGGCCGCTGTCGTAGATGTCTTGCGCATAGTAGCGGTAGCGCTCGACACCCAGCGCTCCGAGCATCTCGGATTTTATGACCTCGGAGAAGCCGATGATGGCGTTCAGCGGCGTGCGCAGCTCGTGGCTCATGTTGGCCAGGAACTCGGTCTTCGCCCGGCTCGCCGCCTCGGCTTCGTGCCAGGCCGTACGCAGGCCGTCATGGTTGGCCTGGATTTGCGCCAGCATGGCATTGAAGCCCTCGGTGAGTTGGCCAAGCTCGTCCTCACCAAGCTTCTCGGCGCGCACGGAATAATCCTGCTTGGCGGACACCGCATGCATCGTCTGCAAGAGATTGAGTACCGGCCGCGAAATGACCTTTTGCAGGCGCGCCGCGATCAGGAAGGCGATGCCGAGCAGGAACAGAAACGTCAGCCCGGCAAGCGCCAGGAAGGCGTCGATGATGTCGTAAAGCTGGCTCAGATCGGAGCGGATAAAGACGGTGCCGATGACGTCGCCGTCCAAACGGACGGGAACATGAAGATCGAGGTAACCGGCGAGCACCCGTAGGTTGTAGCCCCGTTCGTTTGCAAACAGGCGGTCGCGCGATCCCGGTATGGCCTGACCTGGCAGATCGAGGGCGGCGGCGCCTTGGCTGCCGACGGCGGCATAGGCGGCGAAGAGCGACCCATCCGGCAGGTAGATGCGCGCCAGTTGAATGCCCGGCTTGACGCGCAGCGCCGACAGGGTCTCCTCGGCGGAGTCTTGATCGTCGAAAAGAACGGCGGCGGAGACGTTGCTGCTGATGACATCGGCCATCGCCCCCAGCTCGCCGATGGTCAGTCGCTTGTAGGTCAGCACCTGGCTGCTGACAAAGATTGCCGATGACAGCAACAAGACCACGGAACTCGTCCCAAGGATGAGCGCGGTGATCTTCTGTCGCAACGTCAGTGATCTTAGCAAGCGCACGTCGACTAGCCTCTAAGCTCAGTTATAGGTGTCTTCGGCCAGACTCAGCAGTTTCGAGCTCATGCGGAGCCCGGCCTGCTGTGCCCTGCCGACGTTGATGTCGAAACGGATCCGGTCCTCTTTGTTGGTCTTCAGATTGATGATGCCGCCGGTGCGGGCGAACTCCGGCATATCGGCGACGGTCAGCACGGGCCGATCCCGCAGCGACTCGAGAATCCCCGCCAGGCGCGTTTGCTCGGAGACGCTGATGAAGATGACGTGGCATTCCGCCGCCGCCGTCGTGTCGGCAAGTCGGCGCGTGGCGACCGTCCGCCCCCGGATTTCCTTGCCGTTGATGGCATCGAGCGCGGCGCCGAACGGGTCCTCCCCCAGAACGCAGATGGTCAGCGGCGCATCGGCGGCGGCGAACGCGGCGGCCGGCCACTCGGTAAACTTCGCGAAGTTGTAAAGAAAGGCCGCCTTGATCAGATATTCGCGGGATATCTCGGCGGCGGCGGCCAAGGGGGCCGACAACAGGCGCACGCCAGGGCCGCCGCTCGCCAGAACCGCGATACAGACGAGGGTCGCGATGAATATCTTCAGCGACCTGAAGATCATCTGCTCCTTCCAAGACGCACGCCACCCAGAGCGCCGTGCACCTGCCGCAGGTGCACGGCGGCATTCTTGACCAGCACGCGTTAATGGTTCCTTTGCCAAACACGAACCCGCGGCCGGGACGCTCCAATCGGCGCCCCGGGAGCCTCCGGCAGGAGGGGTCCGTCGTAACCGATCGGGCCCGCGGCCATATGGCGCAATTGGATCCAAGTCGTCCGCCGTTCCCGTGAACGAGGGGGCTGCAGTGCGCCCGGCGCGCAAGAGAGGTCAATGCCCCATTTTTGACACAGGAAGTATATAGTAAGTAGCGTGTTAATAGAATAGGAACAATGTAAGAACAGGTATATATACTTCGTAGATATTCTGTAAGTTGATAGATAATAGTAACAATGATAATTAACTTAACTTATAAATCATTCTAGCTGGATTGTCGCATAGCCGGCCGTTTGCGCGGGATTGTTTGGATGGACTAGGTTGTGGACTCATTATTTGGTCCGCCGTCATCCCGGACGTTAGGCGAGCCCGAAAATCTGTGATTTTCGGGTGGCGAGCCTTGCGATCCGGGATCCATGTCGCCGCTTATCCGACACCGGGATATCGTGGCGCCATGGATCCCGGATCACTGACTTTCCTACCCAAATCAAAGATTTGGAGGAAAGTCGCGTCCGGGATGACCGGCCCGCACTTGATGCCACGAACTTCAGTTTCTGATGACTAGAGGCGCCAGGCACGAAAAAGGGGCGGGGAAATGATCCCCGCCCCGTCGTCTTCTCGTAAAACGCCGTAAGGTCAGTGGCCGGTTGAGGCCCTTAGCGCACCCGGCCTTCCCGCCAAGCCTGGATCAGCTTGTCGTAGTCGACCGTCTCGCCCTGGGGCTTCTCATTGGCCAGCTTGGCCTTGGGCGACCCGGGTTGGCTGAGCCACTTCTCCGGGTCGATCTCGGCGTTGAGCTTGGGCCCGCAATCGCCCTGGACTCCGCTCCGCTCGATGCGTGCGAGAACCTTGTCCTGCTCGGCCGCCAGGTTGTCCATCGCCGTATCCACGGTCACCTCGCCGGAGACCGCCTCGCCGATGTTCTGCCACCAGAGCTGGGCCAGCTTCGGATAGTCCGGCACGTTGGTCCCGGTGGGGGTCCAGGCGACCCGCGCCGGGCTGCGGTAGAACTCGACCAGCCCGCCCAGCTTCGGCGCCCGCTCCGTGAAGGACGCGTGCTGGATGTCGCTTTCGCGGATCGGCGTCAGGCCGACGTGGGTCTTCTTCAGGGACGTGGTCTTGGCCACGGTAAACTGGGCGTACAGCCAAGCCGCCTTGCGCCGGTCCAACGGCGTCGACTTGAGCAGCGTCCAGGAGCCGGCATCCTGATAGCCGAGCTTCTGGCCTTCTTCCCAGTAAGGACCGTGCGGCGAGGGGGCCATGCGCCACTTCGGCGTGCCGTCCTCGTTGACCGTCGGGCCCGGCTCCACCATGGAGGCGGTGAAGGCCGTGTACCAGAAGATCTGCTGGGCCACGTTGCCCTTCGCCAGGCTCGGCAGGGACTGATAGAAGTCCATGCCCAGAGCGCCCGGAGGCGCATACTTGCGCAGCCACTCCATGTACTTGCGCAGGGCGTACTTGGCGGCCGGGCCGTTGGTCGCGCCGCCGCGGCTGACGCTGGCGCCCACCGGGCGGCAGCCATCGACGCGGATGCCCCACTCATCGACCGGCAAGCCGTTCGGGATGCCCTTGTCGCCGGCCCCGGCCATGGACAGCCAGGCGTCGGTAAAGCGCCATCCCAGATCCGGCGCCTTCTTGCCGTAGTCCATATG
>JAJFGI010000015.1 GCA_021776215.1 Kiloniellaceae bacterium
AGTACACCGTGCGCTTTGAGGAGCGGCAAGTCGAGGATCTCAAATTTGCGCGTCAGGATGCGGCGTTCGAGCACGTCCGTAAGGTCTCCGAGGGAAACGAGGCGTTCTATAGCACCTTCGTTAGCCCTTGGGTCCAAGCGGCTGCGAACCCGTGGTTCGCCGAAACGCTCAAGTGGCTGCACCCGATGCGTACCAGCAGGTACGCGTTCTCCGAGACGATCAATCCGTGGATGCGAGGCGTCGCGGTCCTGGCTGAGATCATGTCCAAGACCCGCAGTCCTCTGCCGGAAAATCACCCACTGATCGAGGCGGAGCGGAATCTCATCGGTCAAATCTCCGATGCGATAGAAAACGTCCGGACGGTCCGGGATAGCACCTACGAGCAAACGTTCAGCGTGCTCTATGGGACTTCAAGTGAACCGAGCGTCGAAGAATAGCCGTCGGCAATCCGACATTCGAACCGGCGAACTACGATGGCGTCTGCCGGCACTATGTTGGCCACCGATTGAGGCTCATCGAACGCGTGTTTTGCGATCTTCGACGAAATGGGGTTACGGACGGAATCGGCTACGTGCGATTTCCGGGAACCTTTTCGCCTCTTCCGCATCCTAGGGGTATGACAATGAAGCAACAGATGGCCGAACCAGCGCCCGTTCCGGTGCAACCCGATGCGATGGTCCTTGCCGATTCAACCTTGGTAGATCGCGTTCGGGCCGGGGATCCGGTTGCATTCGAACTCATCATGCGCCGCTACAACCGGCGTCTTTTTCGATTGGCGCGAAGCATCCTCAGAAACGACTCCGAGGCCGAAGACGTAGTCCAAGAATCCTATGTGCGGGCTTACGAAAAGCTCGACGATTTCATAGGGCCCACCGGATTCTCGGCCTGGCTCTGCCGAATCGCGGCCAACGAGGCGCTCGGAAGGTTGCGTAAGCGAGGACGTGTGATCTCGCTTGACGATTACGTGACGGATGCGGACGGAGGCGCCGATGTTCGACGCATCGAGACAATGAAGACCCAGCAACCCGATCCCGAAAGACTTGCCGTGAATAGCGAGTTGCGCCGGTTGATCGAAGGTGCCGTTGATGCATTGCCCGATGATTTCCGTGCGGTCTTTGTTTTGCGGGCTGTCGAAGGCTTGAGCGTCTCCGAGACGGCCGAGTGCCTATCGATCCGGCCGGAAACGGTCAAGACCCGGTTCCATCGTGCGCGCCGCCACCTCCAGGACAGCCTCGGCGCGCAGTTCGATGCCCTCTTGCCGTCCGCCTTCGCCTTCGGTGGTCAGCATTGTGACCGCATCGTCGCGGCCGTGCTCACCCGGCTCGGCCCCTCATACGAAACCGCGCAGCAGCTTGCTGAGGCCTCCCCTGGGCCAATGCCTAGAATTCAACCCAAGGACTCGACTTCAAACCGCAACTCGAAAAAGGAGGACTAAATGCTCAGACCATTTCTCACCACCGCGGTGGCCTTGTTTGCCCTGACGGGTGCCGCCTGTGCCGCCGAGGTTACGAAGGCGCCTCCGGGTGGCGACTACCAGCAGGTCAGTAAGCTGGTCGCATTGCCGGACTTCATCCCGGGCCTCGGGACGCTCTACGTCCAGCCGGCGACGCTGCCGGCCGGGCCGTTCCTCGCCTACGACCGGAGCGGTCGCTTGGTCAGCACGATTTATATGATCCCGATCAAGGATATCGAGGCGCAGAAGAAATTCGATGAACTCGCGGTCGGAACGGACAAGGTCGTTGATGTCGACATGTACTACAACGCGGGTCATCCGGGCGTTGAGGAGCCGCACTATCACGTGGTGCTGTGGCATGTCCCCGAAAAAGACGTCGATCTCAAGTAACATGGTTACGCGTCGCGATGTAGTACGGACCGGCGGGCTTGTGCTCGCCGGTCTCGCGACCGGCTTGGTCGGAATCCCGGCGCTGGCGGAACCTGTCGTGGAAATCCGCATGCGCAGCGTCGAGGGCGGCGCTCACGTGGGATTCGACCCTGTGGGCTTGCTCGTGCGTCCTGGAACCACGGTAAGGTGGATCATTGAGGCCGATGTTCATACGACCACGGCCTACCATCCCGCCAATGACGACCATGCGCTCCGCATCCCTGAGGGGGCGGAGCCCTGGGACTCTGACTACCTGGTTAACCCGGGCGATTCCTTCGAGCTCAAGCTGAGTGTGGAAGGCGTCTACGACTATTTCTGCGCGCCCCACGAATTGGCCGGGATGGTTGGACGGATCATCGTCGGCCGACCCACGGGGCCCGGTTCGCGACCCTTTGATTACTTCAAGAAAGATTCCACGAAGGCCAACTGGAAGTCAGTTCCCCCTGCTGCACGCACGGCCTTTCCGAGTTTGGAAGAAATCATGCGGAAGAGACTAATACCATGGCCGGGTTAAGCGCGCGGTTGACGTGGGAGCCATGGGCCTGCGATGTCGAGCCGGCAGGCGGGACTAGCCGGAGATGTCAATGAAGCTGTTCCTCTCGGATCGACACCTTCTGCCCCCGCCCTTTCGGGCGTTCATCGATTGATCGGGCGCCGGAGGCCACTCTCTTTGCGGACCAAAGATCGCCCGGCTATCTCAACTCCGGATAATGCTGGCGCGGCAGCCACAGGGCGAGTTCCGGCACATAGGTAATGACCACCAGGCACAGCAGCGCGATCGCCAGCCACGGTAGGGTTGCGGCCACCACTCTGAAGTACGACTTCTCGAACGTTCCGCTCGCAACGAACAGGTTCAGACCAAAGGGCGGGGTGATGTTGCCAATATCCGTGTTCACGGTCATGACGATGCCAAGATGCGTGCCCGAAATGCCCGCGGCAGTGATCGTCCCGAGAATGATCGGCACCAGAATGAGAATGTTTGAAAACACGTCGACGAACATGCCGGTCACCAGGGTGAGGACGTTGACGAAGGCCATCATCAATTCGGGGGACGATTGCAGTCCGGCCAGCGGCGCGGCGACCTTGGACGCGGTCCCCGTGACCGTCAAAAGCCAGGAGAACAGGCTGGCCGCGGCCACCATAATCAGGATACGGGCCGTGGCGAGCGCGGATTCCACGCACGCTTGCCACAGGCCCGCCAGATCCAGCTCCCGGTAGATCGCCAAGCAGACGACGGCCGCGTAGACAACCGAAACCGCCGCCGCTTCCGTCGCGGTGAACACGCCGCCGTAGATGCCGCCCAGAATGATGATCGGCAATCCGAGGCCCCAGAACACCTCGGCTGCCGCGCGGCCGATCTCGCGGAGCGTCGCGCGCGGCGTGCGCGGCACGTCGTTGGCCGTCGCCCAGACCACGCAATAGCCGCAATAGGCGACGGTAAACAACAGGCCGGCACCGATTCCGGACATGAAAAGCGCGCCAATCGACACGTTGGCCACGGCACCGAAGACGATCATGGCATTGCTCGGCGGGATGATCATGCCGATCAGTGCCGAGCAGGTGACAACGCCAAGCGCGAAGCGCTCCGAATAGCCGGCGGCGATGAGGGCGGGGAAGAGGATGCTGCCGACCGCGACTATGGTCGAGGCGCTTGAGCCGGTGATCGAGCCGAACATCATACAGGTCAGCACCACCGTAATGCCGAGTCCGCCCGGCAGATGGCCGACCAGCGTCTGCACGAATCGGATCAGGCGCGCCGACAGGCCGCCCTTGCTCATGATGTTGGCGGCCAGGAAGAAAAAGGGAATGGCGAGCAGGGGAAAGCTGTCGAGCCCCGCGAACACGCGCTGTGGCAGGATCGACAGGGGAATCGGCGAGGTCAGAGCGAATGTGGCGAAGGCGGTACCCGACAACGCGATGAAGATCGGCAAGCTCAGCGACAGGCCGAGGAACAAAAGCCCGAATGTCAGCGCCAATATCATGCGCGTGGCTGGCTTGGGCCAGTCCGCCGAATGCCCGCGCCGCCGGTCATCGCGGTGGTGCGGCCGGATGGATCTCAATCATGGGCCATAGGTCCATGCGCAGAGCGGTCCGGGCCCGCTTGGTATACATGCCAAAGATTCTGACTGGTGCGCAGGAACATAAGCAGGCTGCCGACCGGCATGGCGAGATAGGTCAGCCACATGGGCGCGAGCATGATCGGGGTCAGCTGCCCGGCGGAGCGTACGCGCAGTGTATGGATACCGCCATAGTAGAAGAATGTAGCGAAGAACACGAGCGCCAGGCCCAACACCAGAAACTGCAGATAGCGTTGCAGCCGGGGCGTCAGGGCGAGTGGCAAGAGATCGACGGCGATGTGTCCGCCGGTGCGTATCAGCACGCTGCCGCCGACGAAGACAATCCAAATGATGAGATAAATGCTTATTTCCTCGGCCCAGGAAATCGGCGCGAGGAAGATATACCTTAGCACGACGTTGGCGAACAGCAGCAGGCTGGCGAATGCTATCGCTACGCCGATGAAGGCGGTTTCGAGAAAGGACAAGGCGGCGTCCGCGCGCGCCGCCATGTCTGTCAGACGAACGGTTAAACCTGCCATCGATCGTGCGCGGAAGGGCGCCCTAATTTTGACCGGATAGCTCGGCGACCTTGCTGCGGATCAGGTTCAACGTCTCCCCGCCGTTTTTCTCGGCATACCATACGTAGACTTGCTCCGACGCCTTGCGGAAGGCATCTCGCTGTTCCGGCGTCAACTCGGAGATTTGCATGCCGGCCTGGCGGAATGTTTCGAGATGGTCACTTTCCGCCGTGGCGATGATTTCGCGCTCGTAGGCGCCGGCTTCGATAGCGGAATCGACCAGAATCTTGCGGATCTCCGCCGGCTGCTGATCCAGGAACGGCTTATTGAACATGAAGATGTAGGCCAGGAAGCCGTGATCCGACAGAGTCATGTACTTCTGCACTTCGAAGAAGCGCATAGAGGCGATGGTGGCGATGGGGTTTTCCTGGCCGTCCACGACCTTTTGCTGGAGCGCCATGTAGAGCTCCTTGAAATCGATCGCCGTCGGTGTGGCGCCGAATGCCTTGAACTGCTCCTGGATGACCGGCGCCGGCATGGTGCGGATCTTGTGGCCTTTATAGTCATCCGGTGTGGCGATCGGGAAATCGCCGGTGAATTGTTTGAAGCCGCTTTCCCAGAAGGCGACGCCTTCGATATTCACTTTATTCAGCGGCGCCAGGATTTTCTTGCCGACGGGTCCGTCGATGACCTGGTAGGCAATCTTGCGGCTGGGAAACAGGAACGGCAGATCGAGCACGCTCACGCTGGGTGCCAGCGGTGCCACCCAGCCGGTCGGCAGGATCGCGACCTCAAGGGCGGCAGCCTGCAACTGCTCGACCATCTGTGTTCCGCTGCCGAGCAGCATGGAAGGGAACAACTGCACCTCGACCTGGCCCTTGGTCCGCTCCTCCACCAGCTCCTTCCATTTCAGGGCGGCTTGGTGGTGCGGGCTTTTTTCCGGCTGGTCGTGCCCAACCTTGATAAGGGTCTGGGCGGCCAGCGGGCCGTTGGCCATGGCAAGGCCCAGCGCCAGCATGGCCCCAAGGGCCATGAGGCAATGACGGAAACCTGTCTTCATTTTGTGTCCCTCCCCGTTTGAACAACCAATTCAACCAAAATAAGTTATCCTGTCATACTGTAAATAGAAACATTCAAATGGCGCCATTTCGGCAGAATCACGCTGGACGGGGCCGGGGGACGGGGCCGGGGCGGGTTGGGCCGGTGAAGAACACGGCTTTCTTTTCGGAGGCCGGTTCGAGAGCACCGCGCCATTGGATCGTGGCGCCGCGTGAATTGCTCGGCTGCCGACAGCCCGGCTGACATTCACGCCCAGGTCGTAAACCAGTAGCGCGCCAAAATAGGCCGTCGCGGTGATCAAGAGGGCGCCCGCAATCTCGATGGGGGGCACTTTGGACCACCATGCCAGAGGCGGCTCGTTTGCGGCGCCCGTGTTCGAGGAGAAGATCCGGTTTTCCGGTGCAGCCGTGCGCCGTCGCCCAAGTGCCCGCTGGCCAAGGGACGACCGCACCGCGTGGGGAGTCGAACTTGGGCCGCTTCAGTTGGGCGGTCCGGCCGAGACCTTCGTGAGCAACGCTTCCAGGCTGTTGAAGAACTTGGCCGCGACGTTCTTGGCCGTGCGCTGGACAATGAAGCCGCCGAGCTGGGCGAGCCGCCCGGTGATCTCCGCTCGAATGTCGTAGTGCAGGCGGGTCGCACCGTCGTCGTCCAACTGCAATTTCGAGCGCGCCTTGACGCGCCCTTCAGCGCCGCCTTTGCCCTCTCCCTGTACGCTGTAGGAGACCGGCGCGACGATGTCGCTGGTCGTCACCTGTCCCTTGAAGCGGGCCTTCAGTGGGCCGACTTTCTGCGCGACCGTCGCCTCGAAGGCCTTATCGGCCGTCCGCTCGAGCGCTTCACAGCCGGGGATCCCCTGTGACAGAATCTCCGGATCGTTCAGCGCGGCAAAGACACGATCGCGCGGGACGTCGATGAGGATGCGGCCTTATTCACGACGCCGATATGGGTGACGCCGTCATGCAGGAAACGAGCGAGTTTCATATGAGGTCTCCTCACTGACTTTAAAAACTGGGGCATTCAGGAGTGGGCCGGCCGGATCGGCAGGCCTTACGCGCGCGGCGCTGGGGGGCACCTTCCGCCATGGTCGGCTTCCCGACGTGTCCGATCCCGGCACCGGTGGCCGGCGGCAAGGTCTCTGGGATCCGCCGCAGTCTGCGCTGATGGTCCATACCTGCTTCTCTTTGACCTGTGTCGCTGACGGCTGCGTCACCGTTTGGGCAACATCGCCTGGGCGGGCGATGCGTGATTGCCGGCCGAACTGGTTGACAGTAACTTTCGGAACCCGGTTGTAAGTTTGGCTCCCGTTAAGGTTCTGCGAAGCGGTAGTTACTTGCGAGGTCAGGGGTTCAGTTCCTTGGGAAATTGATCAGAATAAGTAGAAATTTCCGTTTCGATGATTGTTGGCCCCGGAAGTCAGCTAGGCCTTCCGCCGGCGCCAGAGCATCATTCCGCCCAATAGGAAGGGTATGCCGATCGCCACCGGAAGCACGCGCTGCGACTCGACGACCGGCTTTTGCCGTACCGTGAAGTCGGCGAAGGGGCTTGCGGTCAGGTTGTCGCCGCTGCGGCTTACGGCGCTTACAACCACGCGGTATGTTCCGGACTGGATCAACCGCATCGGCCAATCGGTCTCCAACGTCTTACCGGGCGCGAGGCTCGCGGCCGTGACTGCCTTGTGGGCGCTCCAGTCCTCAAGGTCCACCGGCTGCTCCTTGCCCTTGTCGATCTGCACCAGGCTGATCCAGGCGATCAAGCCGTCGACGGGGATGGATCCATCGTTGCGAATAACCGTGTGAAAGCTCAGGTTGTCGCCCATTTGCGGCGAGACCGGATTGCTGGGTGCCGCCGTGAGGTCGACACTGAGTGGAGCGGCCCACGCGCTGGCGCTCGTCAAAAACAGTGCGCCGGCGAGAATCAGGGTGCGGAGTATCATAATCGTGCCTCCTAACGGGAAACGCGGCTAAAGCCACGCGCGGCAAACCATAGGGTCAAGGCCAGCCAGACGAACGTGACCGCGAAATGTGGGACTTGGGCGGCAATCGATTGCGAGTCGATGATCACGGCGTCGTAGGCATTGAGCGCGCCCGAGAACGGATTGACCGCGTCGAATGCTCGGCCGATGGCGGACTGCCGGAGGCTGGGCCCCAAGAGCAGGGGGCTCGCCGACAGCAGAAGGACGATGAGCCCGGGCAGCAAGCTCGACCGAGCCGAATCGAGGCGCGCGCCCAGCCCCATGGCCAGGAAGCCGAAGCCGAGCACAACCGGCGTGCCAAGCAAAGCAACAGAGACCGCGCCATCGACAAGGTTTTGACCGGTACTTCCAACCGCCCAGAAATAAGGCAGGGCGATGGCATACATCACGGCCCAGGCAATCGCCTGGCCACCAAGTTTTCCCAAGAGAATGCTGTTGCGCGAGGCTGGAGTAAGCAGGAGCGAGACGAGCGTGCCGCGCTCGCGCTCTCCGGCGACGGCATCGGTCCCGACAACGACGGCCAGCAATGCGCCAAGCGCGGTGACAATGCCGCCCATGTCATAAACCACCTGCGCATTGTCGAGCAGGCTGAGTTCGGTATTGCCGACCAGCAACAGGCCGAACACGGAGAGCACGACCGCCATGGTAAGTAGCCATCCGAGGCCGCGCAGACTGAGCAGGAGGTCGCCGGCTTCCTTGCGGGCGATCAAGCCGGTCGCGGTCATGCCGCCCTCCCTTCGGTGAGACCGAGGTAGAGATCCTCGATCCCGCCGCCCTCGTGCCGAATCTCGGTGATGGGCCATCCCATGAACAGAAGCTCCCGCCACGCGGTCTGCGGGTCGATCTCGGGTGACAGGGCGACCGAGCACCACTCGCCGTCGCGTGCGACGACCGTGACCGTCGGTGGAACCTCAGATTTGGAGACATCCCCGTTAACATGGAGTCGAAACCGAACCAGGCGATCATTGCTACGAACGAGATCCGCGATGGTGCCCTCGGCCACGGTTCGGCCTTCGACGATAACGCCGATCCGCTTGCACAAGCGCTCGACGTCGTCCAAGAGGTGGGTACAGAGCAGTACCCCAACACCGTGATTTTCGCTGAGGTCGATCAGGATGTCGTGAATCTCGCGCCGCCCACGAGGGTCCAGTCCGTTCGTCGGTTCGTCGAGGATGAGGAGCGCCGGATCGGCGATCAGGGCGCGCGCCAGGCCTAGCCTTTGGCGCATGCCGCGCGAGAAGGTGCCGATACGCTGACCTGGACGCGGCTCGAGGCCGAAACGGGCCAACCGATCTTGAAGGTCTCCCTCACGGGGATGCAAGTCGTAAAGCGCGGCGAAGAACCCCAGATAGTCCTCCGCGGTCATCCAATCGTAGAAGCCATTCTGCTCCGGCAGGACACCGAGCTTCGCATGGATCGGTTTGGCTTCGGTCTGTGGATCCTTGCCCATAATCCGGACCTGGCCGCCGTCGCGTTTCAAGAGACCGATGGCGGCCGCGATGGTTGTACTTTTCCCGGCGCCGTTCGGTCCGAGGAGACCGTAGATCTCGCCCTCGCCGAGCGAGAGATTGACGTCGTGCAGGATCGGCGCGCCGCCAAGGCTGACTTTCAGGTGATCGATTTCCATGATCATTGCGAGTTCTCCTAGGTCACTCAGATCGACATCAACGTCCGCCGGACCGGCGTGTTGCAAAGTACGGCAGGCCGAAGCAATTCATTTTCGAGAGTCGTTGGTGAGATCTTCCAGCTAGATTGAGGAAGACTCCAAACGCGTATGCCCAAACCGCAGGTTCGAACGTACAGCCGATCGGAAGGACCAATACGCCGTAAACTGCCATTGTGATGCCAACGATCTAAGTCCCTCCGAAGTGAAGAAATGCCGGCGGTTCGGAAAAGACTGCAAACTCGGCTTGGTTCTCGCTCGCGGCGCCGGCTCACTGCTTTTCTTGGACCTGTCCGCTCTCTGCGCCGAAGACCGTCGGCGCGATCTTGGCGGCGAGCTTCTGCGCCTCCTCGATGTCACCCGCGCTCATGGTTTTCAAGAGGTCCCCGCGAAGCTTCTCGGACTCGCGGTCGTAGCCTCTGGCGGCGAAGTCATACCAGACGTAGGCCCAGATATTGTCCTTGTTTACGCCCAGGCCCTTGGCATAAAGCGTTCCTAGCTCGCGCTGCGCCACCGCGTCACCGTCATTGGCGGCCGCTTCCAGCCACGTGCGGGCCTTCGCAAAATCCTGGAAGATGCCTTCGCCCTGCAGATACAGAACTCCGAGGGCCCGTTTGGCTGGCACGGAGCCGCCTTGGGCAGCCGTGGTCCACCATGTGACCGCTTGCGCCGCGTCCCGCTTCACGCCTAGGCCCTGCTCGTACATGTGACCGAGCCAGTACTCCGCGTCCACATCACCGCTTTTGGCGGACGCCTGCAGCTCTTGCAGCGCATCCGCGTAGTCACCTTGATACATGAGGGATAGTCCGCTCTTCACGTCAGCTCTTGCCGACACGCCCGTGGTCATCAGGATGCACAGGGCCAGGAGCGGCAAAAGTCGCAAGGTTTTCATTTTCTCCTCCTCGTAATCTTCAAAATCTCGTCACGATCCGGGGCTCGGAATCCTTGCCATTTAGACCGCGACTGTGGGTGCGATGGTTACGGCAACCCGGACGCGTAAAGATTCGCGTAACCTATTGCTCGTTGGTTCTATTGCAGGTGCCGTTCCGCTCCAGCTGTTTCTCACGCTTCAGGGCTTGCGCCTTGGTGTCATAGGGGCCGCCCGCTGTTTGTGCGAACTCGTGCCGGTAAGCGCCATTGACCTCGATCAGAAGTGCCGTCCAGCAATCCCCTGTCTGTTCATGGCGCAATACGAACCATTTAACGTCCTCTTGTGCGATTGCCGAACCAAACGGTATCGCCCCGGCTAACAACGCCGACAGAACTATGAGCCGGAGAGCGTGTATTTTCGACGCGCTGAGCTTTGCGTGAAGTCGTTCTAATTTGCGCATGTTTTCTACCCTCCTAACGATACCTGCTTAGGCAAATGCGAATGATATCCGATGACCCAACAAGCCGGTCGCTGCTGGCCCAGGCACCGCACGGGCGATCCGAGGCGTCAAGGCCAATCCGTTGTTCCTGCCCTCTCACTCCATGAACCAACCGTGGCTAACCACGAGCGATTGGCCGGTCAGGGCGTTGGTTGGGAACGACGCGAACAGGAGGGCCACCTCCGCCACGTCTTCGATGGTCGTGAACTCCTTGTCGACGGTTTCACCGAGCATGATCTTGTTGACCACTTCCTTCTCGGAGATACCAAGTTCCTTGGCTTGCTCGGGAATCTGCTTCTCCACCAGCGGCGTCTTCACGAAGCCCGGACAGATGACGTTGGCGCGCACGCCGTGCTCGGCGCCTTCCTTCGATATCACACGCGCTAGACCGAGCAGGCCGTGCTTGGCAGTGACGTAAGCCGACTTCAACGGCGAGGCTTCCTTGGAATGCACCGAGCCCATGAAGATGATCGAGCCCGCTTTCCTCTCATACATGTGCGGGATGCACGCCTTGGAGGTCAGGAAGGCGCCGTCGAGGTGAATGGACAGCAGCTTCTTCCAATCCGCAAACGGGAAGTCTTCGATCTTATGGACAATTTGGATCCCGGCGTTGGAGACCAACACATCGATGCCGCCCCATTCCTTCGCCACGCGAGCGACCCCGTCGTTCACCGCCTGCTCGTTGGTCACGTCCATCGCGACGCCCATGGCGGTTCCCGGCCCCATTACGGAAAGCTTCTCGGCGGTTTCCTGAGCCACCTCGAGCTTGAGGTCGGCGATCACCACCCGCGCACCTTCCTCGACGTAGCGCTTGGCGATCCCTTCGCCGATTCCACGCGCAGCACCGGTGACGATGCAGACTTTGTTTTTCAGTTTCATTGTGGAACTCCTTCAATCCTTCAAATAGTCATGTACGACTTCGCCGAGTCCAAGCGTCAGGTCGGTCACAATGTGAACACCCGATATGACCTCCAGCACCGGAAGATCGGCCACAGGGGCAAGAGCGTGGTGGTGCAATTCGAGCGCGGCCGGACCCGCCCAGGCGCCCTTGACCGTCAGGTCTTGCAGGTAATAGCGGACAAGCTCGCAAACCCTCGGCCCGCAGTCGACGTCGGGTAGGATCTTTAAGAGGAAACTCGGTGCCTCGAGGCTCGCTTTGACCTTTTGAGAATCAAGCATCTTATGCTTATAGCCCATGGTGCCCGTGGCGATCCTGACCGAGCCGTAGTCAAGCGTACCGAGCAGCGTGTCCGTTTCGACGCGCAGCGATGGTGATGCAAGCTTCTTGGGAAAGCCCCAGATTTCCCGCCCGCCGGCGATCGGGGAGTCGTCGTCGAGGTACATGGCGTGCACATAGCCGCCTTGCTGGCCCTTGTATTCGACCGGGATCACCTGTCCCGACTCCGTATAGTCGCCGAAGCCGGTTGAATCAGGCATTCGGATGAACTCGTACTTCACCAAAGGTTCCACGATTTTCAATGGCTCGGGGACCACCGCGTGCAGCGCATTGGGATCGGTCCGGTAGGTGATCACGAAGAACTCTCGGTCGACGAACCGATAAGGGCCCGGCGGGTAGGATGGATTGGTCAGCGGCATGGCGAAGGCGCGCTGTCTCACATCATCAATCTTCATATTTGTTGCCTCAAGTCAGTCTTCAGGATCGCGTGTGAGGTCAAAAACCGTTACGTCATCTGTCGGCTTGGTCCGCGATTGCCAGGCTTTGTGGCGGAAGGTTCGTCGAAGGTCCCTTTTCCCACTCTCCCAATGCTCGTTTATCGCCCCGATTGATATCCCTGAGATCCAGTCAGGCATGTGCCCATTGGCGGCCATCACCTCATAGACGCCGGCTTGTTAAGCACCCAGCGCACCGCCGCCCTGCAATACCAGACCGCCTTTTTTGGCCTCGGCCCTCTGATCCGATCGCTGCTTCCGGCTCATACCGATTGGGCTCCATTCTTGCGGCTCCATGCTTCCGGCGACCGTTCCAAACGCTCCCACGCTCGGCTGGAATGCAGGGGCCGTGTGTCGCCGACATGACTCAGGTGTACCGGCCGCAGCCGTTCCGCAAGGTGGCTGGTTTTGGTGACAAACCCTCGGTGCGACAGGCCACCTGACCCGGTTGCATCAAAATGACCACGCGTTATCAAAAGGTTGTCGTGAATCATGCGCGAGGTCGACCGCATCTCGCTGTCCCAATGGTTACGCAAATTTAATACGCGGTGGGCGACCTGCGCGGATTAAACGTGCGCGGTCATGGGCGTGGGTCGCAGAAGTGAAGGCTATCACCAGATTGCCTTGCGTCAGGGAAGGGTCCGTTTTCCCAAATCGTCTCGCGCAATAGCTCTAGGATAATTGCCATGATGTAATTTTGCCGAAATGCAACTGGTAGCGGAGACGCCCTATTTTCCTAACCAAGAGCAACCCACTGCTGAGGTGCTCGATGGAACGAAAGGAACGTCAAATGAAAATCCGCTACATGCTCCCCGCCGCTCTTGGTGCGTTGCTGATCAGCGCACCTGTAGCGTTGGCTCAGCAACATGGTCCAGATAGTCGTGGCACCATGTCAGAGCGTGGCGTTGGTGCCTCGATCGCAGACTTCGATCTGGTGAATAAAGGCGAGGTGACGATCGCGAAGTTGCAGCAGCCAGCTATTTATCGAATCTGTGCACATCGTCATGGCTCTTCCATGACGATCATCCACGACAAAAACGAAACGAAACTCGAGGGTGGGCACTGTGTCGATGTGGAGGGTTCGACTATATCCGTGAGGGCCAATGAAGACGGCTCTGCAGCCAGTGGCTCCTATCAAGTCTTCCACCTAGGCCAACATCACGACTAACGACACTTGGTCTCGAATGCTTTCTCTAGCTCTCGGGACTTAGTCGTGGATGAAAGCCAAACTAGCTCGGAACCGCGGTTTGCTGCCGCGGTTCCGGGCTGAATTTATCGTTGCCTTTTCCCGCACCCGCCAGCCCGGTTGGCGCGCGTCGCGGGATGTCGCTTTGTGGAACGGTCGGCATTCACTATGAGAGCTCCAGAGCCCACCGCGACATGACACCGAATTCATGTTCTCGAAAGCGAACGATTAGATCGGATGCGCCATATCTCTAGATTGCGTGCGGGTTCCGGCCCGCGCAGCGACACAATGGAGATAATGGAGATAATCATGTCGAATATCGCAGTTCGGGAGCGTCGGCCGGGAGCCCTTCGAGCCGTGGGGCTGGGGCTGGCGGCGGGCTCCCTACTGGTGTGGAGCGGCCTGGCGCATGCCGCTACACCACCCGAGAGCTTTTCCGGCTTGGCGAAGAAGGTAACGCCGGCCGTGGTCAACATAGCCTCCGCCCACGAAGTGACCGGGTCGGAGGATCAAACGCCGGACATGCCGTTCAATTTTCCCGAGGGCTCACCCTTCGAGAAGTTCTTCAAGCAGTTCCGCGACCAATCGGGCAAGAACGAGGGCGGCAAGCGCCAGCCTCACATGGCGACGGGGCTTGGCTCCGGGTTCATCATCGATCCGACCGGCTACGTGGTAACCAACAATCACGTCGTGGATGGCGGGAAAGATGTAACGGTGCGTCTGGACGATGACTCCGTCTACCCGGCCAAAGTCGTAGGCACCGATCGGCAGACCGACTTGGCCTTGCTCAAGATCGAGGCGAAACGGCCGCTTCCGACTGTCCAATTCGGTGACTCGGACAAGGCCGAGGTCGGCGACTGGGTGATGGCCGTGGGCAATCCCTTCGGGCTCGGCGGCACCGTGACCGCGGGCATCGTTTCCGCGCGCGGCCGCAATATCGACGCCGGTCCCTATGACGATTTCCTGCAAATCGATGCGTCCATTAACCAGGGCAACTCGGGCGGTCCGCTGTTTAATATGGACGGCGCGGTTATCGGCGTTAACTCGGCGATCTATTCGCCCAACGGCGGAAGCGTTGGAATCGGCTTTGCGATTCCATCCAATATCGTGAAGTCCGTCATCGCGCAGCTGAAGGAAAACGGCAAGGTCGAGCGCGGTTGGCTCGGCGTCGAGATCCAGAAAGTGACGCCTGAGATCGCCGGCGCCGTCGGCCTGAAAGAGGCGCAAGGCGCGATGGTGACCGGGGTTACGCCGGATAGCCCGGCCGCTCAGGCCGGGTTGAAGCAGGGCGATGTCTTGCTAAGCTTCGCCGGGCAGAAGGTTGGCGGCCCGCGCGAGCTGGCCCGAGCCGTGGCCAAGGAACCGGCCGGAAGCAAGACGAACTTGACCGTCTGGCGCGACCGTAGCGAGAAGACGCTGCCGGTCATCACCGGTCACCAGCCGGCTCAGATGGAAATGGCCGCGGCTCCGCCCGGGGTCGAGTCGGATGGCAGCTTTCACTCCACCGATCTCAATGCGGATCTGGCGTCGCTGACGCCCGAACGGCGTGCCGAACTTGGGATCGGAAATGATGTGAACGGCGTCCTGGTGCTGGATGTGAAGGAGGGCTCGGTGTTCGAGCAGGGATTGCGGGCCGGCGACGTCATCAAGAAAGTCGGCCAAACCTCTGTTGCCTCTCCCCAGGAGGTCGACACTCTCGTTCAGAAGGCCAAGTCGAGCTCTGAGAAGTCGGTTCTGATGCTGGTCAGCCGCCAGGGCCACGATCTGTTCCTCGGTCTGAAGCTCGGTATCGCCTGACGGCGAAGTGAAACGACGCAAGAGGGCGGGCCGGATGGCGATGTGCCGAACGGCCCGCCCTTGCTATGCACGGCCGGGGATATCGTTTCTTTGTCTAGCGCGACACGGTAGTGCGCGGCGACTTTCGCAGAGCATTATGGTCGAATCCCTGATCAAGATTGCCCTGGCCATGGGCGGCATGAAGCACATATACCTTAAGGGCTCTGACACCGAGCTGCGTGGCGGGTGGCGCGGAACCGACCGGCAACAAGCCGGGCCTGCGCGTCACGCTGATGTTCCCGCACGACCGACGGCTCTGCCCGGTAGGATTGGGCATCTCTGGGCCCGCTTAACACTACTCGGACCAGATATTCAATCTATGTTCTAATGGCACAAAAGATCCGTGTTGGGGCACCGGTTTGACGGGCATCGCCGGGATCAAATGGCACTATATCGGGGTCGCGGTCAGCCTGCTGCTGTTCACCGCCGCACTTGTGGCGCTGCATCATGTCCTCGCCGAGGTTCGCCTGGCCGACGTGCTCGCCCGATTTGGCGAGACGCCTCTCGCGTCGGTTCTACTCTCGCTGGCGTGCGTGGCCGGCAGTTATCTCGCGCTCACAGGTTACGACGTGCTGGCGCTGCGCCACCTGGGCAAGCAGATGCCCTATGGCAGGGCCGCCTTGGCTTCGTTCACCAGCTACACCTTCAGCCATAACATTGGACTGTCGTTGGTCACCGGCGGTTCGATCCGGTACCGCATTTATTCGGCCGTTGGCCTTTCCGCGACCGAGATCGCCACACTCACCGGACTCTGTGCGCTGACATTCGGTCTCGGCGTCAGCCTGTTGCTCGGTTTCGCCTTGCTGCTGGAACCGGCAGTCCTAAGCGGCGCCGATGCCTTGCCGGCAGCCGTCAATCGGGCGATTGGCGCCGCAATTCTGCTCGTCGTCATCGGATATGCGATCTGGACGGGTTTCAGGCGGCAACCCTTGCGCCTGAGAAATTGGTCGCTGTCGCTGCCCAGCTTGCCGATGACCCTCGAGCAGTTCGCCCTCGGCACGGTCGATATCAGTTTCGCCGCCGGGGCGCTCTACCTTGTTCTGCCGCCGGGCGTTGATATCAGTTTCGCAGCTTTCGTCGGCATTTATGTCGCGGCGATAACGATCGGTGTGCTCAGTCATTCGCCGGGCGGCTTGGGTGTCTTCGAGGCCGTGATGCTGCTCGCGTTGCCCGAGGCGCAGCAGGGCGCGTTGTTCGGGTCCCTGTTAGTCTACCGGTGCCTTTACTACCTGCTGCCCCTCGCCATGGCGGCGGTACTGCTGTCGTGGCACGAGGTCCATCTCCGGCAGGAGGCGCTTGGTCCGACCCTACGGGCGGTTCGGCGGCTGTCTCATGCGGTCGCACCGGTCGTTCTCGGCGCCACCGTTTTCGCCGGTGGCGCGATCCTGTTGTTTTCGGCAGCTACGCCGGCTGAGGGCGCGCGCGTCGCGGCGCTGCGTCATTTTCTGCCGCTGCCCTTCGTCGAGGCGTCGCACCTGCTTAGCAGCGTCGTCGGACTTTGGTTGATGATCGTGGCCCGAGGGCTGTTTCGGCGCTTGGACGGCGCCTTTCACATGACGATGTTGCTTCTTTGCGGTGGGATCGTTTTCTCCTTGTTGAAGGGTTTCGATTACGAGGAGGCCCTGATCCTGAGCGGCGTTTTGATCCTGCTTATTGCCAACCGGCCGGCCTTTTATCGTAAGGCCTCGCTGCTCAACCAGCCCTTCTCGGCGGCGTGGATCGCGACCATTACGGCGATCATCGCCGGCTCCTTCTGGCTCGGTATCTTCGCTTTCAAGCATGTTGAATATTCCGGCGCCTTGTGGTGGGAGTTCACCTATCGGGGAGATGCACCGCGGTTCCTGCGTGCGAGCGTGACGGTCACCGTGCTGGCACTGGGGGTGCTCGTCTATACGCTTTTGCGCCCGGCCGCGCCCCGGGAAGGCGGGAACCTGCAGGAGTTCGAGGCAGTGCGGCGCATTGTTGCAGACTCGCCGCGCGCCGATGCAAACCTGGCGCTCACGGGCGATAAGCGGTTTTGCATGTCGGAAGGCGAAGACGCCTTTATCATGTACCAGGTCCAGGGGCGAAGTTGGGTGGCCCTGGGCGAACCCGTGGGGCCGGAAGCAGCTTGGGAAGGGCTACTCTGGCGATTCCGCGAGATGTGCGACCGGCATGGCGGCTGGCCAGTGTTTTATCAGGTGAGTGCCGACAAACTTCCGGCCTTTCTTGACCTTGGTTTGTCGTTGATCAAGCTTGGCGAGGAAGCACGCGTCAATCTCGACTCCTTCTCGTTGGAGGGCAGTCGGTGGCGGGACTTTCGCTACGCCGATCGGCGCGCCGCCAAAGAAGGGGCCGTGTTCGAGATTGTGCCGGCGGCCGAGGTGCCGAGCATTTTGCCGGAGCTTCACGCCGTTTCCGATGAATGGCTGGCCGACAAGGCGACGCACGAGAAGAGCTTTTCGGTCGGCGCGTTCTCGGAAGCTTACATTAGGAACTTCGATTGTGCGGTGGTGCGGCGCGACGGAAATATCGTCGCCTTCGCCAACATTCTGCAAGCACCGGCCGGTCAGGAGCTTTCCGTGGATCTCGTGCGCCACCGCAACGGTGCGCCGCACGGCATCATGGATTTCCTGTTTATCCAGTTGATGCTGTGGGGTAAGGCGCAGGGCTACAAGTGGTTCGATCTTGGTATGGCGCCTCTCTCCGGCTTGGATACCCATCCCCTTGCCCCGGTATGGAATCGGATTGGCGCCTTTGTCTTTCGCCATGGCGAACACTTCTACAATTTCGAGGGACTGAGGGCCTACAAGGAAAAGTTCGATCCAATTTGGGCGCCGAAATACCTCGCGGCGCCGGGGGGCTTGGCGTTACCCCGAATCATGCTCGATATCGCGGCGCTCATTTCGGGCGGCGCCAAGGAGATCGTGCTCAAGTAGCGATCAGCCGGGGAAACTGGCTATCCACACGGGGCGGTGTGCAGGAAGGAACTCACATGCGATTTATTTTCGGGCTTGCGGCGCTCATCATGCTGTCCGCCCCGGCCATCGCCGCCGAGGAGACCTTGTCGTTCGGCCGCTTCGGCACAGTCACGATCTACCGCGGCGATGCGGAACCGAACCAAGTTGTTTTGTTTATCTCCGGCGACGGTGGATGGAACAAGGGCGTCGTGGATATGGCGCGGAGCCTGGCCGGCCTTGGCTCCCTCGTCGTCGGCATCGATATCATTTCCTACCTGAAAAGGGCCGCCGCGGTCGATGACACGTGCACGTACATTGCCGGAGACCTGGAATCGCTCAGCCAATTCGTGCAGCAAAAATACAAATTCCGCGAATACCGGCGGCCGGTGCTGGTCGGATACTCGTCCGGGGCGACGCTCGTCTATGCCACGCTGGTCCAGGCGCCGGAGGGCACATTCCTGGGTGGCATAAGCCTCGGTTTTTGCCCGGACCTGAGGACCAGCAAACCGCTGTGCAAGGGGCAGGGCCTCGCTTGGACCAACGATCCAAAGCTCGGCGCGGTCTACACGCCGGCGCCCAGGCTGGCGACCCCCTGGATCGCGTTGCACGGTGCAATTGACCAGGTCTGTGATGCGGCTGAAACACGGGCTTTCATGGAGAAAGTCGGCGACGCGGAACTTGTTGAGCTGCCAAAGGTCGGCCACGGTTTCTCTGTGCAGAGGAACTGGTTGCCTCAGTTCAAGGACGCCTTCGCGAGCATCGTAAAGCGTGCGCGGACCCAAGAGACCCCTAACGCCACGGCCATTTCGAACTTGCCGCTCGTCGAGGTGCCGGCGAAGGGCGGGGAGGGCGATGCCTTGGCGATATTGGTGACCGGGGACGGTGGCTGGGCCGGCCTCGACCGCGACATCGGCGCGGCCTTGGCCAACCACGGAATTCCCGTGGTCGGCCTGGACTCGCTCAGCTACTTCTGGACCGCGCGGACCCCGGAGGGGGCGGCGGCCGATCTCGACCGTATCATCGGGCACTACCTGGCAAGCTGGAGAAAACGGAAGGTCATCCTGGTCGGGTATTCGTTCGGCGCCGATGTGCTGCCGTTCATGACCCGTCGACTTTCGCACGGACAACAGGCCAACATCGCCAAGGTCGTCTTGCTGGGGCCGTCCGATACCGCGGATTTCGAGTTCCATTTTGCCAGCTGGCTCGGACAAAGTAGCCAGAATGCGCTGCCCGTGCCACCAGAGATCGAGGCCTTGCAGGGACTTTCCGTGACCTGCCTGTTCGGCACCGAGGAGGAGGACAGCATATGCCGGAAACTCACCGGCCAAAACATAACCAAGCTCGAAACGAAAGGAGGACATCACTTCGGCGGCGACGTCGCGACCATCGTGAAGGCGATCGCGGGCCGGTGATTTCTCTGGATTCGGTTTCGGGACATTGCGTCGCTCCTGGATTAGGATGGGCCAGCGCTAGTACGTTCGACCTTTCCGCACCATGCAATTGTATGGTGAATCGAGCGGTAGCATATAGTTCAAGAAGGAAGGTGTGAGCGTATGCAATTGATTGCTCGGCACGCCGTAGTTTGTTTGGTAGTGATCGCTGGCTTCGAAGGCGCGATTGGCACCGCGAAATCCGCCGGCCGCGGTCATCTCGTGGCCCGGGCTGCTGGCCTGGTCCCTTCACAATCCACGATTTCCGTGGGCCGGGGCGACGGGGACGAACGGTCCGCCGCCTTGGCCCAGATAATCGCGCAATCTCTTGAGAGGCAGGGATTTCATGTTTCGGACGGCAGCGGACTGATCCTTGAGTTCCGCATCGACGACTCCGGCATTACGACGGCGCAGCCGGAGTCCAACGTTATGCTCCAAGAACAAGGCGAATTGGGCGACGGATCGGCAACCGGAGCTAGAGTGGAGGGCAGGGTCGAACCGCTAAAGGAACGGCACCAAAGGCCGGGACGTGAATTGCAAATCGAATTCTTCCTTTTCGAGCAAGGGCAGACGCCGATTTGGTCCGCGACCGCTGTTGCCCCCCGGAGCGAGCAGGACGAGGATCGTCTGCTCGGTCGCATGGTGGAAGCGGCAATGGACGCATTCGGGAAGACGGAAGACAACTTCTTTGATCCCCTCGAATAGCCGGCTGTCCAGCCGTCCTCGAAGTGCCTCCTGGGCGCAGTAAACGCTAGGTCATGGCCACCTTGGTTGCATACGCCGACTGCAGGGCCTTGGTAGAGCCGGGTAAGACCGGTCAGTGGCCGCGACCGCAATTTAGAACAGGCGCTGCCGGGACGGTGCCGTCTTAGTTGGAGGCGCGGTAGTAGGCGCGTTTGCTGCCTAATACCGATATTCTGAGGCAAACAATGCCAAAGGTTGAAGCCCAGGGCGAATGGACCATCCGAGCCAAGAACATTCCGAAAGTGAACTGAAGCCGTCATATGTTGCTCCATCATCGGCCGCGCCAAGGTCTACGGGCTGCTCCGCAATCCGGCCGCCGCGCCCGGCGACCGCGACGCTCCGTATCCCATGAGCTTGGACGGCCGTGACAGGTCTCGGATTGAGGAGAAAACATGAGGCTGGAACCTGTAACAGGTGGGATCGGCGCGGACGTGTTGGAGACGGATTTCTCCGTGCCGTTCGGCGATAGGTCGGCGGAGCAGCTGCGGCGGGCGTTGGACCAGTATCTGGTGTTGTTCGTCCGCGACCAGAACATCGATCGGATGCGGCAAAAGCAAATAACGGCAATTTTCGGCCCGCTGTCGCGCTTGCCATACGTCGAACCCCTGGACGATGACCCGGACGTGGTCGCCGTGTTGAAGGAGGCGGACGAGGTCAAAGTCGGTGTCTTCGGTGGCGATTGGCACTCCGACTTCTCCTTCCTGGAATGTCCGCCGGGAGGATCGGTACTGCATGCGGTGGAGGTTCCGCCCGTTGGCGGCGACACTTTGTGGGCCAACCAGATTCTGGCCTACGAGGCGCTTCCGGAAGATCTCAAGACCTTCGTGAACCCGCGCCGGGCGGTGCATCTCGGCGCGCCCTATGGGGTGAATTACGCCCCGCCGGAGAAGACTCGAAGCGGCCGCTCGATACGCATGACCCGCGGCGATCCAACGGCGGATATCGAGCGGCTGCACCCGGTGGTGCGTACCCATCCGCGCTCCGCTCGCAAGGCTTTGTTCCTAAACCCGATATACACGACCCGTTTCGAGGATATGAGTGTCGAGGACAGCGCCCCAATCCTCGCGCGGCTCTATGCCCACATGACCCGTCCTGAGCTCTGCTGCAGACACCGCTGGCGCGTCGGCGATCTGGTGGTTTGGGACAACCGAACCACCCTGCACTTCGCGGTCAACGACTACGACGGATTCCGTCGCCTGCTGTACCGCACCACCTTCGCGGGTGAATCGCCTGTGTGACCGGTGCCTGCGTGCTGATCCATTCCCATGAATGCCGATTTGCAGCGGCGTCTGAGGCCGGTATTGCGCGACGCCCTGCGGCCCAAGCGTCCGGGAAAACAGCGGATTTCACCGCAGGCCATCGATCTTGGGTGCCGCGCTGCGGGCCAATCATCGGCTTGCGTTGGCGAATTCGCTGCGATAAGGTATGGTCATACTATTGTTAGTACGATAAGTTTTGTGGTGGCGTGTAGCAACCGGGCCCGGGCGATGAAGTTCGTGGCCACAAGTGGGGAGGAACCAAAATGAAACGATGGATCAAATCCGCCGTGGTGATGGCGGCGGTGGCTGTTGCCGGCAGCGGTGCGGGGGCAGCGGAAACGATCAAGATCGGGGTTAACGAGCCCCTGACCGGCGCGGTCGCCGCGTCCGGCAATTACGTCACGGACGGGGCGCGGATCGCCGCCGACGAAATCAATGCCTCGGGCGGCGTCCTCGGCCAGCAGGTCGAGCTGATCATCGAAGACAACAAGTCGAATCCGAAGGAAGCCGTCTCCGCGGCGGAGAAGCTGATCGTGCGGGACAAGGTGCCCGTCATGATGGGCGCCTGGAGTTCGACCTATACCCTGGCGGTCATGCCGAAGCTGATGGAATACGGCGTGCCGATGGTGGTGGAGACATCCTCCTCGGGCAAGATCACGACCTCGGGGAATCCTTGGATCTTCCGCATCAGCCCGACCTCCGAGATGGAAGCGAAGGCTTTCGGCGAGAAGGCCGGCGAGCTGGGGATCAAGAAGGCGAATTTCCTGGTCGTGAATAACGATTGGGGCCGCGGCGCCGGTGACGAGTTTGCCACCGTACTCAAGGAAAAGGGCATCGACGTCGGGGTTACCGAGACGATGGATGCCAAGGCGACCGATCTGTCGGCACAGCTCGCATCGATCAAGGCGGCCGGTGGCGATACCCTATTCGTGACAACCGGCGTTGAGCAACTGACTCTGGTGCTTAAGCAGGCGAAGGAACAACAGCTCGACGCGCGGGTCATCACGACGGGCGGGTCGTCCTCGCCGGATCAGCTGATCGAGCAGGCCGGTGATGCGGCGGAGGGCAGCCAGCACATCCTGTTCTTCTCCCCGTGGTTCCCGGAGACCGCGCCAAACCCCGAGGTGGCGACCAAGTTCGTCGACGAGTGGAACAAGCGGGGTTACAACTTCGCTGGACTCACCGAGGGATTCCGCGGCTATGACGGCATCATGACCATCAAAGCCGGCATCGAGGCGGCCGGCAAGGCGGAACCCAAGGCGATTCAGAAAGCCCTTTGGGGTGTCAAGGTCGCCGGGGTCAACGGCAATATTTCCTTCATCAAGCAGGGGCCAGAGGGCCAGGAGAGCGCCCAGAATGTGCCGAACGTCTATTTGGTGAAGATCGAAGGCGGCAAGGTTCAGCCCGTTAAGTGACCGTTCTCAGGACGGTTCAACCGTGACCTGGCGCCGCGGACGGCGGCGCGCGTTGAGATTGAGAGCCGCTGGCTCGTAATATCCCTGGGTTAGATACCCTTGGGGAGGGCCGGCGGCTTCTTTGTCTATTGGGCCGCGATCGGGGTGTGGATCCTTGGAACAGTTTCTCCAGCACGTAATCAACGCGCAGATCCTGGGCGGCACCTATGCGCTGCTCGGCGTCGGCTTGACGTTGATCTTCGGCATCATGCGCGTCGTCAATTTTACCCATGGCGAGCTCTATACGTTCGGCGCCTACATGCTTTTCATGCTTGTTATGCCACTGGGGATGAATTTCTTCGTCGGCCTTGTCCTGGCCATTGTTCTCGGTGTGATCCTCGGCGCGTTGATCGAGATCACGCTGTTGCGGCCGATCCGCGGCGCCGACATCGATACCACGATGCTGGTAATGATCGGCGCCTGGATCGCCATGCAGAACCTGGAGCAGCTGACTTGGAGCGGAGTAGCCAAATCCGTGTCGGCGCCGTTTCCATCGGACCCTCTGGTCATCGGCTCGGTTTCCGTGGGCTGGGACAGGGTCTTTGTCTTTGGCACAGCCATATTCCTGATCGTTGGCGCGCATCTGCTGATTCACCGCACGCAGCTCGGCAAGGCCATGCGGGCGACGTTCCAGGATCGCGAGACGGCGGCGCTCATGGGCGTCAAGATCAACCGGATCTACACCGCGACCTTCGCGCTGGGATCCGGATTGGCCGCCGCCGCCGGTGCCCTGTTGGCGCCGGTCTTCGTGGTCTATCCGACGATGGGCGACATGGCCGCGCTCAAGTCGTTCGCCATCGTCATCCTGGGCGGGCTCGGGAATTTCTGGGGTGCGGCGCTGGGCGGCTTCATCCTGGCTTTCGTTGAGGAATTCGGCGCCGGCTACCTGTCCTCCGGCTATCGCGACGCGATGGGCTTCGTGCTGATTATCATTATCCTGATTTTCCGGCCGACCGGCATATTTGCCCAGAAGGAGCGAATCGGATGAGCCGCTTCGCCCCCTGGGCGGTCGCTCTGTTTTTCGCCTCGGTACCGCTGTGGATCGGCGATCAGTATTTCCTGCACATTCTGATCAGCACCGGGATTTTCATCATTGCGGCGATGAGTCTAAACCTGCTGCTCGGCTATACCGGCCAGCTTTCACTCGGTCATGTCGCCTTCTTCGGCATCGGCGCCTACACCAGCGCGCTGGTCTCACTCGGCTTCGACGTCAACCTCCTGGGCTGGACGGTGACGCTGGCGCCCAAGCCCGTGTGGGTCGGGCTCCTCTGCGGCATCGTACTGGCCGGACTCGCCGGCTGGTTCATCGGTAAGGTCTCGTTCAAGGTGCGCGGCGCCTATTTCGTGATCGTGACCATCAGCTTCGCCGAGGTTGTGCGCCTCGTTGCCCTCAACTGGATCGACCTGACTGAAGGGCCGATGGCCCTGAACAACATTCCACCGTTGACGCTTTGGCTTCCCTGGCTCGGTGAGACGACCTTCTGGCGTAAGACGCCGAACTACTATCTGATTCTGGTGGTCGGCCTGGTCGCCTTCGAGGTTATCCGTCGCCTCGTGCAGTCGCGCCTGGGGCGGTCGCTGATCGCTTTGCGTGAAAACGAGCCTCTGGCCATGTCCGTCGGCATCGACGTGACCCGCGCGCTGGTCGTCGCCACGGTCATCTCCGCCGCCATCGCCGGCGCCGCCGGCGGCCTTTATGCGCATTACATCCGCATCGTCGACCCCGACGTGTTCCTGTTCATCTACACGGTAACCATGGTCATCATGGTGGTCGTCGGCGGCAAGGGGACCCTTTGGGGGCCCGTGGTCGGTGGCTTGCTGTTCGGTATTCTGCCGGACTTCCTGCGCGACATGGCGGCGCCCGAGGTGCAATGGGTCATCTATGGCGCCGTGATGATCGTGATCGTCTTCTTCCTGCCGCAGGGTATCGTGCCGGCGGTCAACGCGTGGCTGCGCGGTCGCGGCGCGTCGTCGCGCGACGCGGCCGCGACGCCCGGTGAGGACCGGGCATGAGCGCCGCCTCCCCGGAGCCGCTGCTCGAGATCGAGGGCATCTCCGTGCGCTTCGGCGGGCTGATCGCGATCGCCGACCTCACGTTCGATGTCGGCGAAGGCGAGATCGTGAGCTTGATCGGGCCCAACGGGGCCGGCAAGACGACGGCATTCAACGCGATCACCGGCTACCTGCAGCCGACCTCGGGCGAGGTACGTTATCGCAACCGCCGGCTGACCGGGATGAAGCCCAACCAGGTTGCCGGCATCGGCGTCGTGCGCACCTTTCAGAAGACCAGCCTGTTCGCGGGCAACACGGTCTTCGAGAACGTCCTGATCGGATTGCACAAAGCGGGCAAGCAGACACTGGCGGGGATCCTTCTCCGCCTCCCCGGCATGCGTGAGGAGGAGCGCCGACTGCGGGCGCAAGCGCAGGAGGTGCTGGAATTCATCGGCCTGGCGCACCGGGCGGAAGAACTCGCCTCGGCACTTCCCTACGGCGAGCAGCGGCTGTTGGAGATCGCGGTCGGCTTGGCGGCGCGACCCGAAATGCTGCTCCTCGACGAGCCAGCGTCCGGCATGAACCCGGCCGAGACGGTCGCCTTCATGAAGATGGTCCAGCAGATTCGGGGTCGGGGCATTACCATCCTTCTGGTCGAACATGACATGCGCATGGTCATGGGGATCTCGGATCGCGTGGTCGTGCTGAATCAAGGGGTGGTGATCGCGGAGGGCCCGCCGGCGGCGATCCAGCGCGATCCTGAGGTGATCCGTGCCTATCTCGGCAGTGGAGCGGCCCGTGCTTGAGATCCACGATGTCGAATGCAAATACGGCGGAGTCAGTGCGGTGCGCGGCCTGTCCATCGAGGTCAAGGCGGGCGAGCTGGTCTCGCTGATCGGCACGAACGGGGCCGGCAAGACCACGACCCTCAAATGCATCTCGGGGTTGGTGCGCGCGGTCCACGGGCGAATCATTTTCAACGGCAAGGACATCACCAAGGCGGCGCCTGGCGACATCCTGGCCGAGGGCATCGCCCATTGCCCGGAAGGCCGGCGCGTCTTTCCGTACATGACGGTTGAGGAGAACCTGCAGATGGGCTCCTATCTGCGCACTGACAAGGAGCGAGTACAGAGCGATCTCGAGCGCCTCTTCGACCGCTTTCCGATCCTCAAGGAGCGCCGGCGCCAGGCCGCCGGTACGCTCTCGGGTGGCGAGCAGCAGATGCTGGCGATCAGCCGCGCCCTGATGTCCCGCCCCAAGCTGGTAATGTTCGACGAGCCGTCCCTGGGGCTGGCCCCCAACATCATCGAGCGCACCTTCGAGATCATCCAGGAGATCCGCGAGGAGGGTATGACCGTCCTCATGGTCGAGCAGAACGCCTATGCGGCGCTCGCGCTCTGCGATCGGGCCTATGTGCTGGAATCCGGCGAGGTGGTGCTGCAAGGCAGCGGCACGAAGCTGCTGGAAGACCCGACCGTCCGCGAGGCCTATCTCGGCGGCTGAGCCGCGGAGCCCCTTACCGGCCCCCGACCAGGCGCCTCAGGGCCGCCTTAAGGCGCTCCCACAGCACCGACCAGACCAGCCCGCCGGCATCGAGCGCCGCCGGCGCGCTGCCGTCCGCGGTCTGGGTATCGCCGCCGGCAAGCCGGGTCTTCAAATTTTCGGCGAAGGCTTGTGTCAGGCGGTTGGCCAGGTCGATCACGATGCCGCCGCGCCCGAAATGCGCCAGGGTGCCGGCCAGGGCATAGCCGATCTCGACCTCGACGCGCGTGCCCCCGTGCGCGTCGTCATTGACCACGTAGACAATGCGGCCGCGCGCGCGCGAGCCGCTGCGCGTATCACGCCCCTGGCCGACGATGGTGGCGCGCCGGGCGGCCGCGTCGCGCGTGATCCGGCCCTGACCGGCGAAGGCGGCGGTGATCGGGCCCAACTTGACGCGGATCTCGCCTTCCAGCCGATCCCCGCTGACCTTGGTGATGGCGGCGCCGGGCATGCAGCGGGCGACCTGCGGCAGATTACCGAAAAACTCCCACACCTCGGCGGGCGGATGGTCGACGACGAAGCTTTGCTCCAGCGTGATCAGACCTTCCTCGGAGATCTCCTCCAGATCGGCCGTTGGCACCGCGCGGCGGCTTTCGGCCTCCGCCGCGCGGGCGGGCGCCGACGGTTGTCGGTCTTGCCCGCTGATCTGCGCCGCCGGGCCGGGCGCCGGGCCAAGGGTCGCCTGTGACGGCGGCAGAGCGGCGAGCTCGGCCCGCTCCGCCATCACCTGCTCGACCGCGGCGACGATTCCCATATAGCCGGTGCAACGGCACAGGTTGCCGCTCATTTCCTCGCGGATAAGCCGCGCGTCGGCCTGCTCGAAGCGGCGCACCAGATCGCGGGCGGCGATCAGCATGCCGGGCGTGCAATAGCCGCATTGCAGGCCATGCTTGGTGGTGAACGCCTCACGCAGCCGCGCCATCAGGGCATCGTCGTCGAAACCCTCGATGGTTGTTACCTCCGCCCCGTCGCACTGGACCGCATAGGTGATGCAGGAACGCGCGATCTCGCCGTTCACCGCGACGGTGCAAGCGCCGCACACGCCGTGCTCGCATCCCAGGTGGGTGCCGGTCAGCGCCAGATGCTCGCGCAGGAAATCGGCCAGATGGGTGCGCGGCTCCACCTGGGCGGTGACGGATTGTCCGTTGACGGTGAGGGTGATGTTCCTCACAGCCACGCCTCCATCGCCGCCCGCTGCAAGGCGACGGCGTGCAACTGGAGTGAATAGGGGTCGGTCAGGCCGTGTTCGCCAAGCCGGGCTTTGACGGCATCGAGGTCGCCGTCCTCTTGCAGGAAAGCAGCGGCATCTTCGATCACGATTGGTGGCGCCTCTGTCGCGCCGGCCACGGCGCGATGCACACCGCGCTCCGGATCGAACAGAACCGCCCCGATTGCTTCGGCGAACTCGCCGGTCTTGCGGCAGATCTTGTAGTAACCGAAGCGCGCCTGTTTCGACGGGCGGGGCACGCGCACGCCCTCGAGAATTTCACCCTCGCGAATGGCCGTTTCGAAGACGCCGGTCATCAACGTCGCCACGGGCATAGTGCGGCGCCCATGCCCGTCGTACGCGATAACCTCCGCACCGAGGGCGGCCAGGCAGGAAAGCCAGTCGGCGGCGGGGTCGGCATGCGCCAGGCTGCCACCGATGGTGCCGCGGGTCCGCACGGCCCGATAGGCGATGCCGCGCGCGACGCGCCGCAGGGCGCCGCCCGCCGGATCCGGGACACGGCCGTCCTCGAACGCGGCGTGGGTGACACACGCGCCGAAGACAATCCCGTCGCCGGTCTCCTCGATCCGGGTCAGTTCCGGGATGCGTGTGATATCGATCAGCAGCGTCGGCTGCACGAGACGCAGGTTGAGCATGGGGCCAAGCGTCTGCCCCCCGGCGATGAGCTTGGCCGCCGGATCGCCGTTGAGCAAGGCGACCGCCTCGTCCAGCGTCCGCGGCACGGCATAGTCGAAGCTAGAGGGTTTCATGCGGCCGTCTCGTCGCGGGCCGCGCGAATGGCGTTGAAGATGCGATGCGGTGAGACGGGCGACTCGGTCATCTCGACGCCCAAGGGCGCGAGCGCGTCGTTGATCGCATTGGCGATCGCGGCGGGCGGTGCGATCGCCCCACCTTCGCCGATCCCCTTGATCCCGAACGCGCTCAACGGCGACGGTGTTTCCATGTGCAGGATACGGACGGCGGGAACCTCGGTCGGGCCCGGAATCATGTAATCCGACAAGGTTGAGGCCAGCGGCTGGCCGTGCGAGTCGAACGGCATCTCTTCGTACAGCGCGGTCCCGACGCCCTGTGCCACGCCGCCATAGATCTGCCCGTCCACGACCATCGGGTTCACCAGGGTGCCGCCATCCTCGACGATGACATAATCGAGGATCTCGACCAAACCGGTGTCGGTGTCGACGGCGAGCGCCACGGCGTGAGCCGCATAGCTGAAGGTCCCGGTGTCGCGCTCGAGCTTGTAGCCGGCCGTGACTTCAAGGCCGTGCGCGTCCGCGTCCAACGGCAGGTCCTGCGGCGCCAGATACCAGACCCGGGCGATGTCGGCGATCGAGACGCTGCCCTCCGGCCCGACAACGCGATCGCCGTCGAGCCGCACCGCCGAGGCGGACTGCTGCAGCAAATGGGCGCCGATACCGAGCAGTCGCGGCACCAGCTCGGTGCAGGCGGCCGCGATGGCGCCACCGGCCATCACCATGGCGCGCGAGCCCCAGGTGCCGGTCGAATAGGGGGTCAGTGCGGTATCACCGTGGACCAGATGAATCTTTTCCAGCGCAATCCCCAGCACCTCGTGCGCCACTTGGGCGAAGGTCGTCTCGTGGCTCTGGCCGTGACTATGGGTGCCGACGCGGATTTCCAAGCCGCCGTCGGGCGTGATCCGCAGCGCGGCCTGCTCGAATCCGGGGATCATCGGCACGCCCCAGGCCGCGTAGACCGAGGTGCCGTGCGCCGCCTGCTCGCAATACATGGAGATGCCGACGCCGATACGCCGCCCATCCGACTCCCCCTGCGCTTGGCGGCGGCGCCAGGCGTCGACGTCGAGCGCCTCGACGGCGCGGCGCAGGGCCTCGGGATAGTCGCCCGAGTCGAAATATTTCTTGGTGATGTTCTCGAACGGCATCTGATCGGGGCGAACCAGGTTGCGGCGCCGGAACTCGTGCGGCTCCATCCCAATCTCGCGGGCCAGCGCGTCGATCAGAAGCTCCATCGCAAAGCACACGCCGGTCCGTCCGACCCCGCGATAGGGCAGGATCGGCGGCTTGTTGGTGGCCACCGCGTAGGCACGGGCGCGGTAGGCCTCGAAGTCGTAGACGCCAGGCAGAATGCTCGTCACCTGCCCGGCCTCCAGGCAGGCGGAGAAGGGGTAGCTGGAATAGGCGCCACTATCGACGTGCGCCTCCGCCTCGACCGCCAGGAGCCGGCCGTCGCGGGTCGCATAGCCGGTAATCTTGTAATGATGCTCGCGGCAGTTAGCGTTGGCCGTCAGGTGCTCGCGCCGGTCCTCCAACCAGCGCACCGGGCGGCCGAGGCGCATGGCCAGCCAGGACAGGCAGACTTCCTCGGGCAGGAGAATGCCCTTGTAGCCGAAGCCGCCGCCGACATCCGGCGGAATGACGCGGACTTGCGCCTGGCGCAGGTTCAGGACCTCGGACAGTCCGGTGCGGACGATGTGCGGCATCTGCGCCGACGACCACACGGTCAACTGATCGAGGCGCGCGTTCCATTCGGCGACCACGCCGCGGCCCTCGATCGGCAGCATGCATTGCCGCGCCGTGCGGATCTCGCGGGTGACCTTGACGTCGGCCCGTGCGGCGGCGCTTTCGATATCGCCGTCAAAGGAGGAAACGAGATAGATGTTGTCGCCGAAAGCCTCGTGAACCAGCGGCGCCCCCGACCGTCGTGCCGCCAGCATGTCGACCACGGCCGGCAGCTCCTCCAGGTCGAGCTCGATCTGGGCCGCCACGTCTTCCGCCTCGGCCCGGGTCGGCGCGACGCACATGGCGACAAGCTCGCCGACTTGCCGCACCTTGCCGCGCGCCAACGGCCATTGATCGGTCGGCTTGTATCCGGGCAGGGTCGATGTGGCGCGTATCGCGTTTACACCGTCCAGGTCGTCCATCGTGTAGACCCGGCCTGTAAGCGCTTCGGGGACGTGGATGGCGCGAAGGCGGGCATGGGCCAGCGGGCTGCGGACAAAGGCAACCTCCAACATGCCGGGGCGCCGGATGTCGCCGACATACTGGCCGCGACCGCGCATGTAGCGGTCGTCCTCCTTGCGCGGCACGGAGGCGCCGATGCCCTGACCGGTCATGTTTTACTCGGTGGTGGTATTGAGGAGGTCGATATCGAACTTCACGCAGTCGCCGCGGTAAACGATATCCGCGACATAGATGGCGACGTCGCGGTCATCGACCACCACGCAATGGGCTTCCGCGGTTGGCGAGTTCAGCGCGACCCCCAGGCTTTGAGCGGACTCCATCTCTGCCGCGCCGATCACGAAGGTCTGATGGGCGCGCGCGACCTTCACATTCTTCAGTGTGGACAGGACATAGAGCGCGGTGTGTGCGCGAAATCGCTCCGGGGCGCGGTCGAAGATTTCCCGCGCAACATGGACCCGGGCACAGGCATAGGGCTCGCCGTTGCGCGACTGCAGGCTCTTGAGGAACGCGTACTTCTCCGCCGGTTCGCCGTCGCCCGGATCGAGTTTCGGCGGCGGTGGCGGACCATCGACCGGCAGCAGGCGCGGTACGTTGTCCTTGATGCTGTCGACCAGCGCTTCCCAGTCGGTGGCCAGGCGCAGCCATCGGCGATCCGGCAGGGTCCCGATCACGAACGTGCCGCGGCCCTGTTGGCGTTGCACGAGGCCTTCCTTTTCCAGCAGGTCGACGGCTTGACGGACGGTCACGCGGGCGACATGGAATTCCTGCTCCAGCTCCTCGAGCGTGGAGATCCGGTCGCCGGGATTCCAGCGTCCTTCCTCGATGCGTCGCCGCAGGGCGGCTGCGACCTGGGCGTAGAGCGGGATGCGACTGCGCTCATAGGTCTCGGTCAGCTTGTGGGCCGGTTTTCTCGACATATTTTCACCATTCTCCTAGTTCATGTCTCGTGGCCGAAACCCGGCGTCATGGCACGTCATCCGACAGGCAATCGGTAGCGCTTACGATACCGCTCACCAGGTTGGTGGCATAGAGAGCCGCTTCGTTCAATTCGCTGCCTTCGGCAGCAGGCACCACATTTCGGGCGCGCCGCTCGATGTCGGCCTCGAGCGCGCGGCGCGCCGCTTCGGCTTCGGCGGTGGACACCGCGCGAAAGCGTATCGAATCGCCCGGACGCAGACGTCCCACGGCCGGCAGATCGGCCGAAATGACGGTCGCGATCTTCGGATAGCCGCCGGTCGTCTGGTGATCCGCGAGCATGACGATCGGATGACCGGATCCCGGCACCTGGATCGCGCCGGTGGCAATACCATCGGACACAATGTTGTACCCTTGGCTATGGGTCAACGCCGGACCCTCAAGGCGCAGGCCCATGCGGTCCGCGTCCTTGGAGACGACGAACGAGTCCGCCAGAAAGCTGGCGACAGCGGCCTCGGTGAAGTGCGTGTCCTGCGGGCCGAGGACGACCCGGATCCGATCCGGTGGCCCTGCGTCCGGCGGTGCCGAGAGACGCACCTCGGTCCGAGTTTCCGCCGCTGGCTGTGCCAGGGGCAGGGCATCCTGGGCGCCCAAGGCCCGACCCTCGAACCCGCCGATACGGCTTCGCGTGTAAGTCGATTGGCTGCCCAAGACGCTGGCCAGCGCCAAGCCGCCTTGGATGGCGAGATAGCCGCAGACCGACCCTTGCGTGGCGCCCAGGCGAAAGCGTGTGCCCTCGGTCAAACGGATGCTTTGCCAAGGGGGAATCCGCCGGGCCGGCTCGCCCAATACTTCGATGTCGCTCCATGCGGCGGCGACACGGACCGAGTGGGTGTTTACCTGGAGCGTCGGTCCCTGATACAGGAACTCGAGTGCCGCCATCGCCGGTTCATTGTCGACCAGCGCGTTGACCAGCCGCAAGGCGACGGGGTCGAGGGCCCCGGCGACCGGCACCCCCAACGCCTGATAGCCGACCCGGCCCAAATCCTGCACCGTCGTCTGGATGCCTGGGGCGATCACGGAAAGCGCCGCGCTCATGCCGCGGTTTCCGTCGCGAGTTCGAAGTTGCCGTTCGCGACCTCCGCCGCGAGGCGATCATAGGTTTCGCGTGAGACCGCCTCGAAGCTCACCGAGTCGCCTGGGCGCAGCAGCGCCGGCGGGTCGCGGCGCAGGTCGAAAAACAGAATCGGGGTGCGGCCGATCAGGTGCCAGCCTCCTGGACTTTCGTACGTATAGACGGCGGTGAGACCCGTGGCGATGGCGACCGAGCCCGCCGGCACCCGGACCCGGGGAGACTTCCGCCGCGGCAGCTGCAAGGAGTCCGGCAAATCGCCCATGTAGGGATAGCCGGGCAGGAATCCCAGCATGTAAACGTGATAGGCGGCGGCCGTATGCTGCTCGATCACCTGCGCGGGAGAAAGACCAGTCCGCTCAGCCACTTCGTCAAGGTCCGGCGCCAGATCGCCCTCGTAGCACGCCGGAATACGCCATTTCCGGCCATCGGTTTGGCCGCCCGTGCCGGCTTTCGACAGGACACCGATCTGCTCGGTCAGGGCGGCGGCGGAGGTGACGAGCGGGTCGTAGTGGACCAGGAGCGATCGGAAGGTGGGAACGATCTCGACCACCCCCGCCAAGGCCGCGCCGTCGATGCGGGCCGCCAGGTCCACGACCGCGGCGCTCAGACGACGCTCGACCGTCTCGCCCAGTTCCACTGTCAGGGCGGTGTCGCCGCTTGGCAGGAATCGCAATTTCCACGTTGCCTGATTTTGCTCTTTGCTGCCCATGGTGAACGTGCTGTTTTCCACAGTCGGCGAGGCCTTATCTGCTTTCATGTTGTACTGTCTTTCCAATCATAATACAATACAACAAGAAAGACATGGTTTTGTGGGCCCGTTCGCGACCACGGCGATCAATACCGCAGTGCAAAAATAGAGAAGTTGAATGGTTCATAAGATCAACCTGAATGCCGACATGGGCGAGGGGTTCGGCGCCTACGATATCGGCAACGACGAGGCATTGCTTAAGATTGTTAGATCGGCCAACGTGGCCTGCGGATTCCATGCCGGCGACCCGCTGGTCATGCGGCGGCTGACTCTCCGGGCCAAGGAGGAGGGGGTCAGCATCGGGGCCCATCCGGGCTTCAACGACCTGTGGGGGTTCGGCCGGCGCCGCATCGACATGCAGCCCGAGGACCTGGAATACACGGTCGCGTACCAGATCGGCGCGTTGCAGGCGATGGCCTCCTACGCCGGTCTCCAGGTGACCCATGTTAAGCCGCACGGTGCGCTCAACAACATGGCCGCGGAGAGCCGCGAGCTGGCGCAAGCGATCGGTCGGGCCATCAAGGTGGTGGATCCGACCCTGATTTATGTGGCCTTGGCGGGATCGGAAATGCAGAAGGCCGGCGAGGAACTGGGGCTGCGAATTGCGTGCGAGGGATTCGCCGACCGGATGTACGAGGACGACGGCAATCTCACATCGCGCAAGATTTCCGGAAGCGTCATCCGTGATCCGGCAGTCGCGCGCGACCACGTTGTCAAGATGGTGACTCAGCAGGTCGTGACCGCGCGCAGCGGCAAGACGATTCCCCGCCGCATCGACACCATCTGTGTGCACGGCGACGAACCCACCGCCGTCGATGTCGCCCGTGCGGTGCGTGACGGCCTCGAGGCGGCCGGCGTCGAGGTCGTGCCGTTGACTGAAATGGATCTCGGGTGAGCGGGTTTGATGGCACAGTCTCCCAAAGCGGATAAATCGCCGGTTGTCGCTGTCGTCGGCGGCACCGGCAAGCTCGGTGCCGCTCTGGCCCGCGGTTGGGCCAGGGCCGGATACGCGGTCGTCATCGGCTCACGCGATGCCGGTCGCGCCGCCGCCGCGGCGTCGACCTTGGCGGCGGAGACCGGCGGTGCGGTCAAAGGTGCCGACAATCTGGCGGCCGCCACCGCCGGCGACATCGTCGTGGTCACCGTTCCCTTCTCGCACCAGCGCCGGATCCTTGAGGAAATCCGTCCGGTGGTGATAGGCAAGATCGTGGTCGACACCACGGTGCCGTTGGTGCCGCCCAAGGTGGCGCGGGTGCAGCTGCCGCCGGAGGATTCGGCCGCCGTCGCGGGGCAGGCAATCCTCGGCGAGGGGGTCACCGTGGTGTCCGCGTTTCACAACGTCGCCGCCCACAAGCTGGCGGAAGACTCGGTCGACTGCGACGTCCTGGTCTTCGGTGATTCGCAATCCGCGCGCGTCCGTGTCGTGAGACTGGTGGAGGCGTTGGGTCTGCGCGGCCTGCACGGCGGGGCGCTGGCGAACTCGACCGCCGCGGAGGCGTTGACGTCGGTCCTCGTTTTCATCAATCGGATATATGAGGCGGATGGGGCCGGCCTGCGGATCACCGGTAAGTTGGCGCAGCCGAAAGACGCCTGAGTCATGGCCGGGCGCGTCAGCTTCATGGCGCTCGAGGGCATCCCGGAGATGGAACCCGGCGATGATCTCGCGACCCTGATTTCCGCGGCGCTGGACGCCGGCGACACCCCGCCCGCCCCGCGCGACATATTCGTCGTGGCGCAGAAGATCGTCTCCAAGGCGGAGGGACGCTCCGTGGATCTGAGCACGGTGCAGCCGTCGGATCTGGCGCACGATCTGGCCGCCGTGGCCCAGAAGGATCCCCGGTTGGTCGAGTTGATTCTTTCCGAGTCCGACGAAGTTGTAAGGGTCAAGCCGGGCGTCATCGTGGTCGCCCACCATCTCGGTTTCGTCATGGCGAATGCGGGAATCGACCGTTCGAATCTCGGCCCGGACGGCGACGACCGGGTGCTGCTACTGCCGCGCGACCCGGACGCCACGGCGGACTCTTTGCGTCGCGCGCTGGAGGCCCGATATGGTATGCCTCTCGGTGTGATCATCAGTGATAGTTTCGGCCGGGCCTGGCGAAACGGTGTCGTCAACGTGGCGCTTGGTGCAGCCGGCCTGCCGGCGCTGATCGATGCCAGGGGACGGCAGGATCGTGATGGCCGTAAGTTGGAGGTCACGCAGATTGCCTTTGCCGATGCCGTGGCGGCCGGTGCCGCCCTGGTCATGGGCGAGGGCGACGAGGGCACGCCCGTCGTCTTGGCGCGCGGAGCTTTTTCCGACGCGCCGGTGGCGAAAGCGTCGTCGCTAATTCGGCCGAAGACGGAGGATCTGTTCCGATGAGCCGGCATCGTATCGTGGCCTTGTCGGGTGGAATTGGCGGGGCGAAGCTGGCGCTCGGTCTGTATCATGCGCTGCCGCGTCATGAGCTTTGCGTGGTCGTCAATACCGGGGACGATTTCGAGCCCCTCGGTCTGTCCGTTTCGCCGGACCTGGACACAGTGCTTTATGCCCTCGCCGGATTGGACAATTCCGACACCGGCTGGGGCCGGCGTGACGAAACCTGGACCTTCATGCGCGCCCTGGAGACCCTCGGCGGCGAGACCTGGTTCCAACTCGGCGACGGCGATCTGGCGCTCCATGTCGAGCGTACACGCCGCCTGAAAGCCGGCGAACCCTTGAGCGCCATTGTGGCCGATGCGGCGCGGCGCTGGGGCGTTGCCGCCAGCATCCTGCCGATGAGCGACGATCCGCTGCGGACGATCGTCGAGACCGACGAGGGGACGTTGCCCTTTCAGGAGTATTTCGTGAAGCGCCGCTGCACGCCGCGTGTGGTTGCGGTGCGTTTCACCGGCATCGAAGCGGCACGGCCGCACCCCGAGGTCTTGGCCGCTTTGTCGGATGAAACGACAGAGGCGATCGTGATCTGTCCCTCCAATCCCTATCTAAGCATCGATCCCATCCTCGCGGTTCCGCAGGTGCGCGCGGCGCTCGCCGGGGCGTCGGCGCCAGTGATCGCGGTGGCCCCGATCGTCCGCGGCCGGGCGATCAAGGGACCGACCGGGAAGATCATGACGGAGCTCGGCTTGCCGGTTTCCGCGGCCGCCGTGGCGGCGCATTATGACGGGTTGCTTGACGGCTTCGTTCTCGACCGCGCCGATGCGGCCCTGGAACGGGAGATCGCCGTGCCGACACTCGTGACCGATACCATGATGCACGATCGCGACGACAAGGTCCGCCTGGCCAAGGCCGTGCTCGACTTTGCCCGGAGCCTGACATTGGCGGACGCAGGGCGGAGGGCGCTGCCATGAGCGTTTGGGCCGTCGTCCCGGTCAAGGCCCTGGATCGGGCCAAGCAACGCCTCGCGCCGGCGCTCGACGCGCCGGACCGGCGGCGTCTCGCCCAGGCCATGTGCGATGACGTGCTCGCCACCTTGGGGACGGTGCGCGGTCTGGCGGGCATCGCCGTGGTGACCAGCGAACGGGACTTGGTGCCCGCCGGGATGCGCCGGATCGAGGATCGGGGCGATGGCCTCAACGCCGCCCTGGCGTTGGCGGCGGCCGTCCTGGAGAGCGACGGCGCGACGGCGATTCTGGCAATCGCCGCCGACGTTCCCCTGACCAGCCGCGAGGAGATCGAGGATGTCCTGACGGCCGGGCGCACGGCGCCGATCGTGATCGTGCCGGATCGACAGGAGCGCGGCACCAACGCGCTGCTGCTCTCGCCGCCGACCCGGATGGCGCCGGCGTTCGGCGCGGCGAGCTTGGTTCGGCACACGGTCATGGCCCGCGCGCGTGGCATTGAGCCGGTGGTCCTGCGCCTGTCGGGCCTGGGCTTCGATGTGGACGATGCTGCGGCACTCGACGATCTTCGGCGCGCCACGGCCGGCCGGCCGAACTACCGCTTTCTGACACCGGCCATGGCGGCGGCGCGATGAGCGACGCGCGTGCAATCCTGATGCAGACACGAGACGGCCGGCGGCCGTCGCGAGAGGAGGCGCTTGCGTTGGCCGGGTTCGATGATCTCGGCGCCCTCATGGAGGTGGCCGAGGATCTGACGCTGCGCGGGTTCGGCCGCGATGTCAGCTACTCGCGCAAGGTTTTCGTGCCGCTGACGCAACTCTGCCGCGATGTCTGCCATTACTGCACCTTCGCGCAACCGCCCCGGAATTCGGCCAAGCCGTTCCTAACGCCCGACGAGGTCTTGGCCATCGCTCGCGCCGGTGCCGCCGCCGGCTGCAAGGAGATTCTGTTTACATTGGGCGACAAGCCCGAGCAGCGCTACCGTGTGGCGCGCGAGGCGCTCGCCGAGCTCGGTCACCAGACGACGCTGTCCTACCTAGCGGCCATGTCGCAACTGGTGCTCGAGGAAACCGGGCTGCTGCCGCATCTCAACCCCGGCCTGATGTCGGAGGCCGAGATGGAGACCCTGCGCCGGGTCTCGGTTTCCATGGGGATCATGCTCGAATCCTCTGCTGAACGGCTGTGCCGGCGCGGCGGCCCCCATTGGGGTTCTCCCGACAAGAGACCGGCGGCCCGCCTCGAAACACTGCGCGCGGCAGGACGGCAAAAAATCCCCTTCACCTCCGGCATCCTGATCGGCATCGGTGAGACGCGCCAAGAGCGCATCGAGTCGCTGCTGGCTTTGCGCGACGTGCACGACGAGTACCGGCATATTCAAGAGATCATCGTGCAGAACTTCCGCGCCAAGCCGGACACGCGGATGGCGGCGTCCCCGGAACCGAGCCTGGAGGACCATCTCTGGACCATCGCCGTGGCCCGTATTCTGTTCGGCGCCGACACGACAATTCAGGCGCCGCCGAACTTGCGGCCCGACGCTTGCGCGGCTTTGATTCGCGCCGGCATCAATGATTGGGGCGGCGTGTCGCCGGTAACCCCAGATCACGTCAACCCCGAAGCGCCCTGGCCGCAGCTTGACGCGCTGGCCGCGGAAACGGCGGCGGGCGGCCGCATCTTGACGGAGCGCCTGGCGGTTCACCCCGGTTATCTGCGCGATGAGGCGGGGTGGTTGGAGCCGTCCTTGAGCACGCGCGCGCTGCGCTGGACCGACGGCGGCGGTTACGTACGTACCGACGATTGGTTTGCCGGAACGCGCACCCCTTTGCCGCGAGGCGACGCGGCGGTCCCGTCGTCGCCGGTCGTGCCTCGGCCGATGCCGGAGGTTCGGCGTTGTCTCGATCATGTCGCGGACGGTCGCGCCCTCTCGGCGGATGAGATCGTGACGCTGTTCGGCGCGCGCGGCGGCGACTATCAGGCCGTCGTCACGGCAGCCGACCGTCTCCGCCGCGAGGTGGTGGGCGACACGGTCAGCTACGTGGTCAACCGCAACATAAACTATACCAACGTCTGCCAGTATCGCTGCGCCTTTTGCGCCTTCTCGAAGGGGCGCACCGCGGCGTCTCTGCGCGGCCCGGCCTACGATCTGGCGGATGACGAGATTGCGCGCCGGGTCGGCGAGGCCTGGGCCCGCGGCGCCACCGAGGTTTGTCTGCAGGGCGGCATCCACCCGCAGTACACGGGGCGCACGTATCTGCATGTCCTGGAAGTCGTGAAGGCGGCGGCGCCCGATATGCACGTGCACGCCTTCTCGCCGCTCGAGGTGACCCATGGCGCCCAGACCTTGGGGTTGTCGCTGCGCGCCTATCTGGCGGAATTGCAGGCGGCGGGACTCGATACCTTGCCGGGCACGGCGGCAGAAGTGCTGGACGACGACGTCCGGAAAATCATCTGCCCGGACAAGGTTTCGAGCCAGGAATGGCTCGACGTGATGCGCACGGCGCACGGGCTCGGTCTGCGGACCACCGCGACCATCATGTTCGGCCATGTCGACGGGCCGGCCCACTGGGCCAACCACCTGCTGCGCGTTCGGGCGCTGCAGGAGGAGACCGGCGGCTTCACCGAATTCGTGCCCCTGCCGTTCGTGCACATGGAGGCGCCGCTTTGGCTCAAGGGCAAAGCGCGGTCCGGTCCGACCTACCGCGAGGCCATTCTCATGCACGCGGTCGCCCGGCTGGTTCTGCACCCGCTGATCGGCAACATCCAGGCCTCGTGGGTCAAGATGGGGCCGGAGGGCGCGGGCGAATGCCTGCGCGCCGGCGCCAACGACCTCGGCGGCGTGCTGATGAATGAATCGATCACCCGCGCGGCGGGCGCGGACCACGGGCAGGAGATGAGCCCGGCGCGGCTGGAAGCGCTGATCCGTGCCGCCGGACGCACGCCGCGTCAGCGGACGACGCTGTATGGAGAAGTCCCGGCGGCACGCTGCGCCGCCGCCTTCGCCGCCGCGCCCGCACAGCCGGTCGTCAACACCCCGTTGCGGCGCGGCAAGCTGGCGGGTGTTGCCACCTGAGCGGCGCCTAGAGCGGGTGTGCGGCAAATGGCATCGGGATGTGATACGGGCGTGTTCGGTGTGCCATCCTTCGAGACGCCGCCTTTGGCGGCTCCTCAGGATGAGGAGATTGAATTTCTTCGATAATTTACACTAACCTCATCCTGAGGAGCGGTGCGAAAGCACCGCGTCTCGAAGGAGAGGGGATGACGAGTACGATCACACCTCGAACAATACCGCCTAGGACGCCTTGAGGCGGGGAATAATCTCTTGCGCGATCGCCTCGACCTGCTCCATCTCGTAGCGGTAGGGCACGAAGATGATGCGGTCGATGCCGGTATCGATATGCGCCTGAAGCTGCTCGACGCACTCCTCCGGCGTTCCCATGATGGCGCTGTCCGGGGTTGATTTGCTCCACTTGGCGAAGTCCCATTCGGTTCTGAGCCATTCGTTCATCGGGCCCTCGACCTTGGCGCGCGGACCGACCACGATGGGAAGCTGATTGGCGCTGATCAGGGTGGACGGGTCCTTGCCGCCTTCTTCGGCGAAGTTGCAGACCTTGGTCCAATCCGCGGTGAAGGACTCGGCGGTGTAGAAATAAGTCAGCCAGCCGTCGCCCTTGAGGGCGGCGCGCTTCAGGACGCGGTCGACGTAGCCGCCGATCAATAGCGGCGGCCGCGGCTTTTGTACAGACTTCGGAAACATCCGTGCCTGGCGCAGGTTATGCGGCCCGAACTCGCCGGTCACCCAGTCTTCGGTCATCAGCGAATTCAGGATATCCAGATTGAGATCCATGATATCGCCGCGCTTGTGGAAGTCGACGCCGACAGCGTCGAACTCGCGCTTGTACCAGCCCGCCGCCATACCGAGCATCAAGCGCCCGTTGGAAATGTGATCGATGCTGGTCAATTGCTTGGCCAGCGTGACCGGATTGCGCAACGGCAAGACCAGAATGCCCGTGCCCAGTTTGATCGTCTTGGTCGTCGCGGCCACGGCCGAGAGCAGAGTCAGGGAATCGATGATCGGGAAGCAGGGATCGACGCCAAGTAGGATGTGATCCCATACCCAGAGCGACTCGTACCCCAGTTCCTCGGCGCGCTGCGCGAATTTGATCAGCTGCTGCGGATCGGGCACATCCGGATAGGCCTGGAAGTTGCGCAATGCAATGCCGAATTCGGTCGTTTTTGCCATTTCTGATTCCCCTAAACTTTTTTAGCTATGCCGTATAGATGCGCTCCGGATCGAGCACCCGCAGCACCGACAGCTCGCGGTCGGTCGGCGGCATCGTTGTTTCAACGCCGTTCTCCTTGATGGCGAAGCCGGTGTTGTCACGCACCTGCTGCAACGTGACGCCGGGATGGAGCGCTTCGACCATCATCTCTCGTGTCTGCGGGTCGAACCCGAGCATCGCCAGGTCGGTGACCACCTTGAACATCCCGCCGGTCGGCAAGCCGGAGTCTGCACGGCTGGTGCCGCCGTCGATGAAGCCGGGGCTGGTTATGAAATCGACCTTTTCGACGAAGCGGCGTTTCTCGTGCTTCATGGTGACGATCATCTGCGTCAGGCTCGAGATATCGTTGCCGCCACCGGTGCCCGGCAGGCGGATCTTCGGATTGTCGACGTCGCCGATATAGGAGCTGTTTAAATTGCCGAACTTGTCGATCTGCGCGCCGCCCATGAAACCGACATCGACATAACCGCGTTGCAGCAGCAGCAGGACGTCGGTAATCGGCAGCAGCATGTTGGCGCGGCGTGTGCACCGCTGTTCGTTGGTCGATGGGGGAAGCTGTCCCGGCACGACGAACGGGCCCAGGACGCCGCCTTCGAAGAGAATCGTCAGCCCCGGAGCGTGCAGGCGCTGGGCCAGTGTCGCAGCTAGCAGGGGCACGCCCACGCCGGCGAACACGACCTGCCCATCGTGCAGGATGCGGGCGCTCATAACCGCGAGCAACTCAGAGGCGGTGTAATTCTTCCGTTCAGTCATTGTAAATGCTCCGTCCACGGCGGGCCGCATCGAGCATTTCGCCCATGCCCAGGAGGGATAGATAGTCCGCCCAGGTTTTCGGTTCTCGATAGTATCGGTCCAAATAGTCCGTGACGCCGGCCACTGGGTCGCGGGTCGTCGCCTTGGCATAGGCGTCGAGATGGGGGAAGAACGGCTCATATAGGCCGTAGCACTCGTGCGGCGCCGAACCGAACGGCACCTCGACCACCGCATCCACCGTAAAGAAAGGAATCTTCGTCAGATCGGGCGTTCTGCGGATTTGATCGTTCGAGATGATCCGCTCTGTCGTCAGGATGACGCGCTTGGCAGCCATGGCAATGTCGATATCCATGAATTGCAGCCCGTCCAGATGGGCGTTGCCGTATTCGTCGGCGCGCGGCACGTGAATCAGGGCAACGTCCGGATTGAGCGCCGGCAGCAGCAAAAGCTTCTCGCCGGTGAAGGGACAGGTCATGTCCTGGACCGCGTCGCCAATGACGTCGCGCACACCGGAGCCCAGCATCGAGCGCGTCGGCATGAAGGGCACACCCATGGCGCCGGCGCGATAGCGCAGGCCCATGGACATGTGGCTCCATTCTTCGAACTTTGCCGCACCGCTTTCCGTATAGTGACGCATGACCTTGGAAATGCCCCAGACGATGCCTTGGCTGAACCAACTGGTGACGATGTGTTTGCTTACCCCGGACGCATAGAGGAGATCGCCTTCCGTCGAGACGATGCTGCGCGAAACGGTAAGATCCTTGCGCCCGGCCCGGATCAGGGCCCAGATCATGGCGATCGGCGTCCGCGACATGGTGCAGCCGCCCAACGCCACTTGATCGCCATCGTGCACCATCGAGGCCGCCTCCTCGAGCGACATCACCTTCTCGCGCAGGCTGCGGTCACGCGCCGTCGTTTCCTCGCGCAACTTCTGATAAGGCTTCACCATCCCGTCCGGTCTCCCCAACCCGCTGTCCGATTGCCGATGTTCATCCCGGCGGCGCTCACGCCTGTGCGCCCACGCCGGTGTCGCGATTGAAACGATCGATCATCTCATCCCAGATTGGAATCAGATCCAGCAAACCGTCCCAGAAGCTCTGATCCCGGCGCCGGTCGAAGTCGGCAAGGTCGATGCCCTGCTGTTCCACCCAGGTGTAATAGCCCAGATTGAAAATCCGCCGGCGCTCGACCGACGTCAGCTCCAGAACGTGCTCGTCGCGCACCTCTTTCAGAGCGGCGCCATAGGTCTCGGCGGCGGCCACCTCGTCGAATCCGCCGGGCGCATGGGTTTTGGCCCACATGTCGAGTTCGGTGCGATAGAGCGCGGCGTTGTCCGTGGCCACCGTGACGACCACGTCGTCGCGGCCCAGCCGCAGGCGCTTGGCGGTCTTGATCGCGGCCCGCACGTTGGCGATGCCGGAGAAGCCCAGGCAGCCGAGCCGCGCCACGACCGCGTCCGGCATTCCCTTGCGCTCGACGAGAAAGCGCCGTCCGGCCTCGGTATTGAACACGGCATTCAGTCCGTCGGTGTCGTGATCGGAAATGCCGACCACGAGATCGGTGTTCATCACGTTCTGGATGAGCGGAATGTGTTTGTCGCCGACCCCCTGGATATTGTGCTCGCCGTAGCCGTTGTAGAGCATGGTCGGGCACTCCACCGGCTCGACAGCGACGATTTTGGCGCCGTGGCGCTGCTTCAGGGCATCTCCGGCGGCCAGGGTGCCGGCCGATCCGGTTGCCGCGACGAAGGCGGCAAGGCGCGCGCGCGGCCGGCCCTCGGCGACGGCCGTGAAGATCCGCTCCATTGCGCGCCCAGTCACGCATCGGTGGACGAGATAGTTGGAGAATTCGGAGAATTGGTTGAGGATCACGTTCTCCGGGTCGGCGGCGAGCCGGGCGCATTCGTCGTAGATTTCCTTGACGTTGCTCTCGGTACCGGGCGTGCGCACGATGTCGCCGGGGGCCCCCACCCATTGCTCCAGCCAGCGGAACCGCTCCTGGCTCATGCCTTCGGGAAGCACCGCGACGCCGCGGCAGCCGAGGATGCGCGAGATGGCGATGCCGCCCCGGCAATAGTTCCCGGTCGAGGGCCAGACCGCGCGGTGCCGTTCAGGATCGAAGCCGCCGGCAACCAGGCGCGGCACCAGGCAGCCATAGGCGGCCAGCACCTTGTGCGCGGCGATCATCGGGAAGCGCTCGCCCAGCGCCACGACGATATCGGCCTCGACCCCGGTCACGGACGGCGGCAGGCGCAGATGTCCCGGAACCGTCTCCAGGCCGGTGCGCGCCGCATCGTTGTTCCAGTGGACCCGGAACAGATTGGCCGGATCGGGAGCGTCCGGATCGATGGCCGACAACTGCGTTATGCGCCCGGCCAACCTCTCGGGCGCCTCGGCCAGCTCGGTGAAGGTGGGCAGGCGAACGCCGGCTTGGCGCAGGCGGGCCGCCGCGCTATCGTATATTGTCTTGTCGCCGATATCGCGTGGCAGGTCGAACGGGTTCATAGGGTCCTCAAGCTGTAAAAGGCCTCGCGGAGTTCGCCGCGCGACCCGTTATCATACCCGAAAGATCTTATCATTCCAATATTAGTATGATCTAGGGAAACACCTGCAGTACGGACCTCCCGAGGGTCAATTCATCAAGCCCGGCAGCCACAGCACGATGGCCGGAAACGCGATCATCAGCCCCATGACGAACAGGTTCAGGCCGATGAAGGGAAGCGCGGCCCGATAGATATCGCCCATGGTCGTGCCCCGCGACGCGATGCCCTTCATGACGAACAGCGACAGACCGAAGGGCGGCGATATGGTGGCCATCTCCAGGTTCAACATCATGATCGCGCCGAACCATATCGGATCCCATCCCATGGCGCCGACAATCGGCATGAAGATCGGGATCGTGACCAGGATGATCGACGTCTGCTCGATGAACATGCCGAGAAAGATCACCACGATCTGCATCAATAACAAAACGACGAGGGGGTGAACCGGCAGGCCCGTGGCGAGATTGGTGATCGCCGGCGTGACCCCGGAAAAGCTGAGGAGTTGGCTGAAAGCGGCCGAGCTGGTCAGAATGACCAGTACCATGACGGAAAGGGCGGTCGCCGAGCCGACCGCCTTCTTGACGATCTCCCAGTTCAACTTCCCATAGACCATCGCGACGACGAAACTGAGCAGGGCCCCCACCGCGGCGGCCTCGGTCGGCGTTGCGATTCCCCCGAAAATCGTCCCGATCACCAATAAGATGATCGACATCGGCGGCAGCACGTGGACGACGGTATTCTTCAGGCGCTGGGGTATCGCCGTGGGGTCCACCGCATAGGGCGGCGCCAGGGACGGCTGCAGGTGGCAGCGAACAACGATGTAGATGATGTAGACGAGGGCCAGCAGAAATCCGGGAATGATGATTCCGACGAGCAGCTTGCCCACCGAGAACTTGCCGAAACTGGCCAGGATCACGGCCAAGGCGCTGGGCGGAATCATGATCGCCAGGCTGCCGCTCGCCAGGATCGGTCCCAGCGACATGGATTTTGCATAGCCCCGGCGCTCCATATCCGGTGCCAAGGTCGACCCCAGCATGGCGACGCTGCCCATGGCGACGCCGGTCAGCGTGGCGAATAACGCACCGGCCCCGATGGCAAGCACCGCCAGCCTGCCGGCGATGCGCCCCAGCCATTGGTCCAGAACATCGATCATCTTGAAGGCGATGCCGGAGTGGAACATCACCGTTCCCATCAGAATGAACATGGGAACCGGTACCAAGACGAAGCTGGATACGGAGCTGTCGATGCTCAGGATCAACTGGTGCAGGCCGATCGCGCCCCCCCAGAAGACGTAGACCCCGACCAGATTGACCAGCATGAAGGCGAACGCAACGGGCACTCCGATGAGCAGCAGCATGCCCAGGCCGCCGAAGAAGAAAAGCAGATAGAACCACCACTCCACGGCGCGTCAGTCCTGTCCTGTCGCTGGTGCATGCCTCGGCTCAGCCGGGTCC
>JAJFGI010000141.1 GCA_021776215.1 Kiloniellaceae bacterium
CCTGGCTCTAGTGTGGGCGCGGGCCGCTTCCGCGGCGGCGCTGTCGTCTTCCTCGGCGAATTGGGCGGCATAGAGGCGCGCGTACGGGCCGGCCCGGCCGAGCAACTCGGCATGGGCGCCGGACTCGACAACGCGGCCCCCGTCCATGACGTAGATGACGTCGGCATCGACGATGGTCGACAGCCGGTGCGCGATCACCAGGGTGGTCCGCCCGGCCATCAGCTCGGCCAGGGCTTTCTGAACCTGCCGCTCCGATTCGCTGTCCAGCGACGACGTGGCTTCGTCGAGCAACAGTATCGGCGCGTTCTTGAGCATCGCGCGGGCGATGGCGATGCGTTGCCGCTGGCCGCCCGACAGCTTCGCGCCGCGTGGGCCGACCGGCGTGTCGTAGCCCTGCGGCAGCTCGGCGATGAACCCATCGGCCCCGGCGGCCGCGGCGGCGGCGGCCACGTCCGCATCGCTGGCGCCGGCCCGGCCGTAGGCGATGTTGGCGCGGATGGTGTCGTCGAAAAGCAAAATTTCCTGGCTGACCAGGGCGATTTGCTGGCGCAGCGAGTCGAAAGTGACCTCGCGCACGTCCTGTCCATCGACGGTCACGGTGCCCTGGTCCACATCATAGAAGCGCGGGATCAGGTTGAGGACCGTCGATTTACCGGCACCGGAGGCGCCCACCAAGGCGGCGGTGCGTCCGGCCGGCACTTCCAACGTCACGTCGCTGAGCGCCGCCGTGCCGGTCTCATAGGCGAAACTCACGTTGGCGAAGCGGATTCTGCCTCGCTCCACCGTGAGGGGCCGGGCATCCGGATGTTCCCGGATCTCCGGTTCCTGGTCGATCAGGTCGAACACCCGCTCGGCCGCCGCCAGACCCTCCTGCAGGTTGGCATTGAGTTTGGCCAATCGCTTCATCGGCTCATAGGCCAGCAGCAACGCGGTGATGAAGGCGAAGAAGGAGCCCGGCGTTTTGCCTTGTACGACCACCTGATGCCCGCCGTAGAGAATGACGGCGACAACGGCCAAACCGCCGAGGATCTCCATCACCGGATGCAGGGCGCTGCGCACCCGGGCGCTGCGGTAATTCAGGCGAAAGACCTCGTCTATGACCGCCCGCGCGCGCAGGGATTCGTAGGCCTCCATGGCGTACGCCTTGATGTAGCGCATGCCCTGGAACGACTCGTCGAGCAGGGTGGTCAGCCGGCCGACTTCCGCCTGGGTATCCGCGGAAATGCCGCGCACCCGCCGACCGATGCGCACCATCGGCAGGATCGCCGCCGGGAAGGCGACGAAGGCGACCAGCGCCAGCAGCCAGTCCTCGTAGAACATGACACCGATCAGCGCCAGGGCGGTCAGCGAATCCTTGCCCAGGCCGATCAGGGTGGTCGACACGGCGCTGCGCAGCATATTGATGTCGTTGATGAAGCGGGCCACCAGATCGCCCGGCGAAACGCGGTGGAAAAAGGCCAGATCGGCGCCGATCAGCCGCTCGTAAAGACGCTGCTGCAGGTCCGCGACGATACGGTGGCCGACGAAACTCATGAGCACCGCCTGGGCATAAGTCGCCCCGCCCTTGGCGGCAAAGACGATCAGCGCCGCGATCGCCACCGGCACCAGCATCTCCTGCCGCTGGCTGACGAAGATATCGTCGATGATCGGCTTGATGAGCTGGGTAAAGGCCGCGGTCGAGGCGGCGACGACGGCCATGCACAGCAGTCCGACGACGATGCGGCCGGTGTGCGGGCGCAGATAGTCGCGCGCGAGCCGCCCGACCAGCATGCGGGTGGAACTGTCGAGGCGCAGGGACGCGGGGGCCTCGTCGGCCATGGATGAAACGTCTTGCTTGGACAAGGATGCTGCTATGCTGCCGAAATCGGCCGGGACCATACCATGCTTGCCGCCGGCCCGACTAGCACCCCGGCCCGGGTGGCATCGGGGGCGAAGAACGGGCGCCAGGCCATTCCCGACCCCCCTTTCAAGAGCGAACGGCTCGATTCCGGCAGGACGACAGGGCATGGGCGCGACTAACCGCAATCTGTTGGTCATTCGCAATCCGACCGCCGGCCGGCGCGGCGGGTTATTCGCCCGTACCCTTGACCGCCTGACGACGCTCGGGTGCCGAACCGAGGTGCGGGAGACGGCGGCGCGGGGCGATGCCGAGGCATGGGCTCGTGACTCGGTCGGATCGGCCTACGACGTGGTGGTGGCGGCGGGCGGCGATGGGACGGTCGCCGAGGTCATCAATGGTCTAATGGCGGTGGCGGGTGCGCCGCCGCTGGCCGTCCTGCCGCTCGGCACGGCGAATGTGCTGGCCATCGAAATCGGGCTGCCGGCGCATCCCGAGGGATAGGCCGCGGTGATCGCCGCCGGCGCAGCGCGGCCGATTTGCCTGGGACGGATTCGCGAGCGTACCGGCCGCCAAAGATATTTTTCCATGATGGCCGGGGTCGGCTTCGACGCGCACGTGGTTGCCAACGTCGGGCTGAGCCTGAAGCGCGCGCTCGGCAAGGGCGCCTATGTGGCCGAAAGCCTGCGACAGCTTGGCGCCTTCCGCTATCCGCGTTACCGGGTGGCGGTGGACGGGACCATGTGCGAGGCCGCGTCGCTGATCGTTGCCAACGGGCGTCACTATGCGGGCCGCTATATCTGCGCGCCCGCGGCGACGCTCGACGCGCCCACGCTGCATGTCTGCCTGTTCGACAGGAGCGGGCCCCTGGCGGTGGTGCAATACATGGCGGCGCTGCAAACCGGCCGCCTGGCCCGGCGGCCCGATTATCGGATTATCCCGGCGCGCCGCGTGGCGATCGCCGCACCCGCCGGCGAACCGGTGCAGGCGGATGGCGACATCGTCGCCCATCTTCCCGTGGAAATCGACGTGGTGCCGGACGGGTTGCGTCTGGTGATGCCCCCGGACGGTTAGTCCCTGACCGGCGCGACCTATTCTCCGGCGACGGTCATGCCCTCGACCCGCAAGGTCGGGGCGTTGACGCCATAGCGGAATTCCAGGTCGTCGGCCGGCGTCAGGTTGCGGAACATGTCCTTGAGGTTGCCGGCGATGGTGACCTCGTTCACCGGATAGGTGAGTTGCCCGTCCTCGATCCAGAACCCGGCGGCGCCGCGGCTGTAATCGCCGGTTACGCCATTGATGCCCAT
>JAJFGI010000142.1 GCA_021776215.1 Kiloniellaceae bacterium
GCGGCGACCTCGGCCCCGGTGACCGGCCCGTCAAACTCGCGCACGCCGCCATCGGGCAGCGTGATGGCTACCATGAACTCAAGCTCTCAAGCCTTGTCTGATTGCCGATAAGGGCCAGCACTGTAAAAGGAATCCGACCTCGGTCAAGGAAGCGCCAGAACCCTATGTCGCCGCCCGGCTCGGGGCCGCGGCGGGGCGGGCCGCCGGGGCGGCGGCGCGCAGGAGTTCCCGGTAGAGCGCCAGGGTCGCGGCGCACATGTGGTCCTTGGAAAAGTTGGCCCGGGCATGTGCCCGCGCCGCCTTGGAAAGCTGTTCCCGCTGCCGGGCGGTCAAACCGAGGGCCTTGCGGATGCCGCCGGCCAGGGCATCGGGATCTCCGGGCCGGACCAGGAAGGCGGTGCGGTCCTCGATCACCTGTTCGCGGGCCCCGCCATGGTCGCTGGCCACCACGGGGCAGCCCATGGCCTGGGCCTCGCTGACCACCCGGCCGAAGGCCTCCGGATCGGTGGAGGCGGAGACCACCACGTCGGCGAGCATATAGGCCGCCGGCATGTCGTCGCACTGGCCGGGCAGATAGACATGGCTGGCTAGGCCATGCCGCTCGATCAAACGCTCCAACTCGGCCTTGTAGGCGCCGCGCCCCTGCTCGGAGCCGACCAGAACACAGCGCAATTCCACATCGCGCAAACGGGTGAGCGCGTCGATCAAGACCGTCTGCCCCTTCCAGCGGGTCAGCCGGCCGGGCAGCATCACCACCGGCACCCCGTCCGGCAGCCGCCAGCGGCTGGCCAGTTGGATCACCCGCTCGGCGCTGACCTTTTCCGGATCGAAGCGGTTGAGGTCGATGCCCCGACGAATGATCCGGACCCGCGCCGGATCGACGGTGTAGTTGTCGCGGATATGCCGGGCGATGAAATCGGAATTAGCGATGACCCGCTCGCCCTTGGTCATGATGGCGTTGTAGCGCCGCTTGATTCGGTTGTTGAAATTGTAGGTGCCATGAAAGGTGGTGACGAAATGCCGCCCCGTGCGCCGCGCCGCCGCCGCGGCGCTCCACGCCGGGGCGCGCGAGCGGGCATGCACGATATCCACGTCATGCGCCTGGATCAGGCTAACCAGGCGCCCGACATTGCGGTACATGACCAGCGGGTTCTTCGAGGCCAGCGGCAGCTTCAGATGGATCGCCCCGATCCGGCGCAATTCGTATTCCATCGGTCCGCCCTCGGACGCCACCAGGGCCGTGCCGCCGCTGGCGGCCACCGCCGCGGCCACATCGACGGCACCGCGCTCGACGCCGCCGGAGATCAGGCGGGGAACGACCTGCAGCACGACCGGCCGGCTGTCTTTCGCCTCGGCGGCGGGGGTGTTAGGGTATTCGGGGTCACTCACGGACATTGTCTTCGGAGCCATGGCGGTCGCGGCCGGAATATCTTCGCCAAGTATACTAGCACGTCCGGGCATACTAGCACGTCGCGACGGCGCGAGCATTGCCTACCACGCCATCGCGGCGGACAAAACACAGGAACGTGACGGCCGGCCGATGCCCGGTATCGTCTTCCTGGGCGGCTTCATGTCGGATATGACCGGCAGCAAGGCGCTCGCGCTGGAGGCGTTCGCGGCGGCACGCGGCCAGGCCTTCATCCGCTTCGACTATTTCGGCCACGGCGCCTCCTCCGGCCGCTTCGAGGACGGCAGCATCGGCCGCTGGGCCGAGGACGCCGTTGCGGTCCTCGATGAGCTGACCGAGGGGCCGCAGATCCTGGTGGGCTCGTCCATGGGTGGCTGGATCATGTTGCTGGCCGCCCTGGCGCGGCCACACGCGGTCGCCGGGCTGGTGGGCATCGCCGCCGCCCCGGATTTCACCGAGACCCTCATGTGGCGCGCCTTCACCCCCGAGATTCGCGCCACCATCGAGCGCGACGGCGTCTACCACGAACCATCCGCCTATGGCGAACAGCCCTATCCCATAACCCGGCACCTGATCGAGGAGGGGCGGACGCATCTGCTGTTGGGCCAGCAGATTCCTATCGACTGCCCGGTGCGCCTGATCCATGGTGTCGCCGATCCGGATGTGCCCTATACCCTCTCCCTCGATTTGATGCAGCGCCTAGGCTCATCCGATGTGGAGGTCACCCTGATCAAGGGCGGCGGCCACCGGCTCTCCGAACCGCCCGATCTGGCCCGGATGACCGGCGTGGTCGACGCTCTTACGGATCGCCTTCTGCCGCCAGCAGGGCCTTGAGCCCACTTTTGTAGTCGGGATAGGCAAGGCGGATGCCCAGCTCGTCCTTGAGGCGATCATTGCGCACCCGTTTGTTGTCCCGATAAAAGCTGCGCCCCATCTCGGACAGCTCCGCGGCCGCGAAGGGCACCAGCGGCGGCGGCGTTCGCCCGATCAACTCGCTGGCATAGGCAATGACCGCCGCCGGCGGCGCCGGATCGTCATCGCAGACGTTGTAGATGCGCCCCGGATTGGGTCGCGCCATCGAGGCTTCCAGCACCGATGCAATGTCGGCTACGTGGATGCGGCTGAAGACCTGACCCGGCTTGTCGACCCGCTTTGCGGTGCCGGCGCGCACGCTGGCGATGGCATTGCGTCCGGGACCATAGATGCCGGCCAGGCGGAAGATATGCAGCGGCAAGCCATGCGCCTTGGCCAATTCTTGCCAGGCACCCTCCGCCGCCACCCGGCGGCGGCCGCGAGCGCCGGTCGGCGCTAGCGCCGAGTCTTCGTCGACCCAGCCGCCGTCCCGGTCGCCATAGACGCCGGTGGTGGATAGATAACCGAGCCAGCGCACGCCGGCCACGGCGGCGATATCCGGCCCGTGATGGTCGAGCACCGAGTCTCCGTGCGCATCGGGGGGCACGCTGCTGAGCACATGGGTCGCACCGGCCAGCGCCGCCCGCGCATCGTCCAGGGGCCGGCCGCGGTCGAAGAGGAAGCTGTCGATCCCCGCCGCCCGCAGCATCGCCACGCTGTCGGGGGTGCGTGTGGTACCGGCGATCGACCACCCATGGGCGCGCAACCGCTCGGCCAGCATCCGGCCGCTGTAGCCCAAACCAAAACAGAACAGCCGGCTGGTCGCCACCGCAGTCCCACTACCCGTCATCGCGGGCCTTGATTGGCGCCGCGGTTGAGACGACCTTAAGGATACGACCGAGCGGGAACAAGATTCGGGACCCGAACACGCATGATCCCACGCACCGAACACGGCCTAGCGCTCGCCCTGTGCCTCGCCGTGATTTCCGGGGCGACGCCCGCTGGGTCCCAGGACGCCCCCTGGGACCACGAGCAGGAATACACCACCTGCATGACCCAAACCCGGACCATGCCCGACCAAGCGCTGGAAACCGCTCGCGCTTGGCAGGCGCACGGCGGCGGCGATGCGGCCCGCCATTGCGGCGCCGTCGCCCTGATCGGCCTCGGCCGCTACGACGAAGCGGCGGTGCGTCTGGATGCCCTGGCGGCGGACCTGGATTCGGCAGATGTCGCGCTGCGCGTCGGCGTTCTGGCGCAGTCAGGACAAGCTTGGCTGCTGGCCGCCGACGCGGAACGGGCGCTGGCCGCGCAGACGACGGCCCTGGCGCTGGCCCCCGATCATGTCGAACTGCTGGTCGACCGCAGCGTCAGCCTGATGACCCTGACCCGCTATTGGGAGGCGGTGGACGATCTCAACCGCGCCCTCGATCTGGCGCCCGACCGGGTCGACATTCTGATTTTTCGGGCCAGTGCCTATCGCTACCTGGACTCCCTGGATCTGGCCCGCGACGATATTGACCGGGCCCTGATCCTCGAGCCGGACAACCCGGATGGCCTGCTCGAGCGGGGCATCCTCAAGCGCCTGACCGGCGAGCCGGAGGCGGCGCGGGCCGACTGGCAACGGGTGCTGAGCGTCGCCGAGGGCAGCCCCGCCGCCGATATGGCCCGCGGCAACCTGGCCCGCCTCGACGGCACGGTGCAATAGCAGGGCAATCCTAGGTCGCCGCCACGGCCTCGATCTCGAGGAGCCACTGGGGTTCCAGTGTCTGCGCGACGATAACCGTCAACGCCGGTTTATGGTCGCCCAGAAAGCGCCGTCGTATGGCACCGTTCGCCGCCGCCTGGGACCGGTCGGTCAGGAACGTGGTGACCTTGACCAAGTTGCCGTAGCCCAAGCCAGCGGCTTTTAGAACATGGCCGATGTTCTCCCACACCTGAGCGCATTGGGAATCGAAGTCGCTGGCGACCGTCCCGTCCGGGCGCTCGGGTATTTGCCCGCTGATGAACAGATGGCGCGAATTCGGCCCGGTCTCGGCGCCGTGGCAGTAGCCGCCGACCGGCGCGGCGACGCCTTTCGGAGTCACAGAATGCATTGCGGTCTCCTGTTCGGGAATCGGTCTAGAAATCCGGGTCCGCGTAGTGCGCCGCGGGCGTGGCGCCGTGGATGCGATCGGCGAGAATCGGGCGCAAGCTGGGCCGGGACTTCACCCGCGCATACCAGTCCTTGGCGCCCAAATGGTCGCCCCAGGGCACATCACCCAGATAATCGACCGCCGAGATGTGCGCCGCCGCGGTCACGTCGGCCAGTGAGAAATCGTCGCCGGCCAGCCACCGGCGCCGGTCGCACAGCCAGGCGATGTAATCGAGGTGGTAGTGAATGCCGGCAAGCGCGTTGCGGATGGCGGCCGCATTCGGCTCCCCCTGTTGCCGCAGGCGGCGGGTGACCTTCTCCTCGATCAGACCGGCGCTCACCTCGCGCTGGAACTTGCCGTCGAACCAGTCGACCAGGCGACGGGTCTCGGCCCGGTCCGCCGGCGTGCCTCCGATGAGCGGCGGTTCCGGATAAACCTCGTCCAGATACTCGGCGATCACGCGGGCGCCGGGGATCGAGGTGCCGTCCTCATCGACCAGCACCGGCACGGCGCCGGCCGGATTAAGCTGCAGAAAACTTTCCCGTCCCTCCCAGACGTTCTCGGTCTTGAGAGCAAACGGCAGCCGCTTTTCGCCAAGCAGAATGCGAATAGCGCGGCACGGCGGATCGAGCGGCAAATGATACAGGGTGCGCATTTGCGCGGACTATACCGTCCTCGCCACGCTCGGAACAGGCCAGCGCTCTGCTCACGTTGCCGGCTGGGGCGGATCGCGTCGCCAAGCGGCAACACGGCGATTCACTCTGGCTGGATCAGGCGCTTGCGCCAGGCCTCCATGAGCGCGCTCAAGGCTATCTTCTGGTGACCGGCCGCGTCGAAATTCGCCGGCGCCAGCCAGCGCGCGAAATTTTCTTTTACCGCCGGCCATTCGCCATCGAGCAGGGCGTACCAGGCGGTGTCCCGGTTGCGGCTTTTGATCACCATGTGCTGGCGAAAGACGCCCTCGTAGGTGAAGCCGAACCGTTCGGCGGCGCGGCGCGACGTCACGTTTTGCGCATTGCACTTCCATTCCAAACGGCGAACCCCGAGCGTCTCGAACGCGTGCGCCTGCAGCAGGAAGATCGCCTCACTGGCGGCGCGGCGGCGCTGCAGGACCGGAGAAAACCAGATGTGGCCGATCTCGATGACGCCGTTGGGCGGATCATACCGCAGGTAACTCGCCATGCCGGCGGCACGGCCGGTGGCGCCGTCGAGGACCGCGAAGAACAGCGGGTCGCGGCTTGCCGGCATTTTCTCCAACCAGGCGCGCATGGCGGCGGCATCGGAGAACGGCCCATAGGACAGATAGGACCACAACGACCCATCGGCCGGCGCGCCATCCGGCCCGGGGCCGTGCGACGTCGCATAAAGTTGTTCGCTGTGGCGGGCCGGATCGAGCGGCTCGAGGCGGGCGTAGCGGCCGGCGAGGACCGTGCGCTCCGGATGCCGGCCGCTCGGGCGCCATGCCAGCGGCGGGGTCGATGGCGAATCCATGGCGGTCGCGCCGTTAGGCCCGCTTGCCTTCGGTTTCCAAGCGCAAGGGATGTTCCAGGCGGGAGAGCATCTCGTTCGGCACGATCTGCCAGAAATTCTTCCGTTCGCGTTGCCAGTCGATGAGCAGGCGTTCGGCAAAGCGGGACTGGGTTTCCCGCACGTGCTCGGCGATCAGCTCACGCACCACCCCCTCCCAGTGCTTACTTTCGAGACGCTGGTAGATAACGCTGTCCTGGTTGATGCGCGCCGGGAGGGCCGCATCCGGATCGTAGACGAAAGCCATGCCGCCGGTCATCCCGGCGGCGAAGTTGCCCCCCACCGGGCCGAGGATGACGGCCGTGCCGCCGGTCATGTATTCGCAGCCGTTGGAGCCGCAGCCCTCGACCACCGCCACCGCGTCGGAGTTGCGCACGCAGAAGCGTTCGCCCGCCTGGCCGGCGGCGAACAGGCGGCCCGCCGTGGCGCCGTAGAGTGCCGTATTGCCGATGATCGTATTTTCATTCGTCGCCAGGGTGCTCGACGTCATCGGCCGTACCACGATGGTGCCGCCCGAGAGGCCCTTGCCGACGTAGTCGTTGGCGTCGCCGAAGACTTCGAGCTTCAGGCCCTGCACGGCGAAAGCGCCCAGCGATTGGCCGGCGGAGCCACGCAGGCGCACGGTCACGTGTCCCGGCTTCAGGCCGGTCATGCCGAAGCGCCGGGTGATCTTCGACGACATCTTGGTGCCGATCGCCCGGTGGGTGTTGCGGATGGTGTATTGCAGCTGCATCTTCTCGCCGACCTCGAACAAGGGCCGGGCGTCCTCGATGATCTGTGCATCCAGGGTCTCGGGCACCTCGACGCGGCCCTGTACCGTGCAATAGACCGGCTGGTCGCCCGCATCCGCCTTGGTGAGCAGCGGATTGAGATCGAGATCGTCCAAGTGCGCGGCGCCGCGGCTGACCTGCGCCAATAAATCGGTGCGGCCGATCACGTCCTGCAGCGAGCGGGCGCCCAGCGACGCGAGGATCTCGCGCACCTCCTCGGCGATGAAGCTGAACAGGTTGACCACCTTCTCCGGCGAGCCGGTGAATTTCTCGCGCAGGGCCGGATTCTGGGTGCACACGCCCACCGGACAAGTGTTGGAATGGCACTGGCGCACCATG
>JAJFGI010000143.1 GCA_021776215.1 Kiloniellaceae bacterium
CGCCCCGACGCCGCCGACTCCCCCGCCGCAGACGGTCCGCGCGTCACCCACGGGCCGATCCTGGGGCGGCTGGACAGCGACGCCGCCGCTGTATGGGTGCGCACCGACAGGTCTTCTCCGTTCACCGTTTTCTTCGGAGAGCGCAAGGATAGTCTGACGCGCTCGGTAAAAGGCCGGACGCTGGTCGGCGATGACTTTTCCGGTTGGGTTGAACTCGAACCTCTGGAGTCGAGCACCAAGTACTTCTACCGCGTCTCGATCACCGGAGACTCTCAAGGCCGAACCGGCGTCGGCGGTTCTTTTCACACCCTTCCAGTCGCCGCCGACGTCTATGATTCCGCCACCAACCCCGAGGGGTTGTTCAATATTCGCTTCGAGTTCGCCTGCGGCAACAACCAGAACCTCAACAACGGCAGCGCGTTCGGTCCGGCTCTGCCCACCTATGGCACGATGCTCGAGGAGCTGGTCCGCGAGGACGAAAAGAGCCGAGTCGATTTCGCCATCCTCAACGGAGACTGGCTCTACGAAGAGCAGCGCAGCTTCCAGGTCGAGCAGTGGAGCGAGCAACACGGTGTGGAGCGGCTGCCGCGCGAACTCGAGATCATGCCCAACCTCGCCGGAGTTTGGGAGAACTACAAGCTCTATCTGAGTCGCGGCGAAACGCTGGCTGCGTGGCACCGTTCGGTGCCCAGCTTCTTCACCTTTGACGACCACGAGCTGGTGAACGACGTCTACGGTTCGGGAGAGGTGGGCCGCCAAGACCGACGAGCGGTATTTCGCGACATCGGGGTCACCGGCTGGTACGACTATCTAGGCTGGAGCAATCAACTCGAAGAGGCTCAGCCGGTGCTGTTCGGAACCGCTGAGTTCGAGGCCGGGAGCGATGTGCTGCACGACGACGAAGCGATCTTCCAGAACCTGGACCTCGACGACGCGGCGACGCTCCACGTGCACTGGGGCACCGCCGACGCTGGGGAGATGAACGCCGCCAGCGACACCGAGGGCGGTCTCCCCAATTCCGGAGTCTACGAAGTGACCGAGGTGATCGGGCCCAAGGATCTACGGATCCGGCCGGCTGCTCGGGCCGACGGCGAGGCGCCCTATTCCATTGGCCGCCGTTCCTATTGGCGCAAGACCGTCGGCAATGCCGATTTCTTCTTCCTCGATACCCGCACCTACCGCGAGATGCACGACGTGAGCAATCGCAAGGCCCCGGTCTCCATGCTTGGCCGGCGGCAGAAAGACTGGCTCAAGCGGGACATGGCCTCCAGCCAGGCGGACTTCTTGTTTGTCGTCTCTTCGGTGAACTTCTCGATTCCCCACGTCGGCGGCACCGGCGGCGCGAAGCTCGACGTGACCAACAAGGACGACGCGTGGACCGTCTTTCTCGACGAGCGCAAGGAGCTGATCGACTACTGGGATTCGCTGGGCAAACCGGTCTTCGTGCTGACCGGCGATCTGCACAACAGCTTTGCAATTGCGGTTACCGATCGCGTCTGGGAGTTCGCCTCCGGCCCACACAATTCAGTGAATCACCCGGCGTCGAGCGAGGGCGATCGACCGCCGAACGGCCCCTACGATTCGTTCGGCCGCAAGGTTGATATTCGTTGGTCGAGCTACATCCACTCGGATACGCCCAACGAGTTCCGCAATCGCCCGGTCTATTGCGTAGTACGAGTCAACAACGTCTTCCGCAATCCCAAGCAGCAGGGGCTCGAGCGTTGGGTCGCCTACCCGATCCCTCAGGCGACGTTTCAGTATCACGACGGGCTGACCGGCGAACTGCTCTATGCCGAGTCCGTTTTGGCGCGATAGCCTTGGTTAGACTTTGACTCCGAACGCGCCCTTGAGCAGGTAGCCCGCGGCGATGGAAAGGGCCAGGAACCAGATCAGCCAGTGCAGCCTGAGCGAGCCGGTTTCAATCTCGGCGGCCGGATACGCCAACTGCACCCATTCAACGTCCTGCGTGGCCAGTTGATCTTCCCCGGCGTAAAGCCAGGCATCCCACGGGGAGGCCGTACGACGGTGTGAGACGTAGGTCAGTCGTTCGCCGGTGCGGACCGACTTGCGCCACTGGCGCTCGTCCCAGACGAATACCAGCGCTCCGTCGCCGTCGCCGCGAGCGCGGATCCTCCAACTGAATTGGCCGTCGGCAAGGGCGCGTACGGCGGGCGTCTCCACGGCGATGATATCGGGCGCTTCCAGCCGCGGTGCGGCGACGTTGGCGCCCAGCCGGCCGGCGGTCTGCACGGTGACGATCGCCTGTTGCCCCGCGGCCAGGGGGGCGATGCCGTAAATCGCGTCGAGGTGCACGAGCAGGATCACCGTTGGCACGGTCAAGAACAGCGCCGGCTTGAACATCAGCCCCAGGTAGCGCAGATTGCTCGCAATCAGGTTCTTCTGCGCCGAGAACAACAAACCCGGATCGTCGCCGTAAAGACGCAGCTCGAGCAGGTAGGCCTGCATCTTCTTCTTGGCGGCTTCGATCCCTTTCTGGTTCGAGGTCTTCTTGAAGACCCACAGCATGCCCAATCCCGTCAAGATCGACAGGGGGACCAGACTGACCAGCGAGTGCGCGTCGCCGAACAGGCCGACGTAGCCCGACAGAATCGATCGCAAGAAGGAATTCAGTAGATCCACTGGCGGGAACGGGAGCCGAAGCTACTCGAGGTAGCCCAAGCCTTGCAACTTCTTGAGGATCTCTTCGTCCGAGCCGCCTTCTTCGATCTTGTCGAGTTCCTTTTCGAGCACGTGCTTCACGAACTCTTGCGGCGAGGAATAGCCGGCGAGTTCGGCGCACTTCCGAATGCGTTCGAACAGATCTTTCTCGAGCTTGATGTTGGTGGAGGATCCGAGCATATCTCAACTCCAGCCCGTAGCCGGTCATCTGACATTGTAGGTCTTAGGCGTTCACGACTGTACGGATCGTGTCGGGATTGCGCTCGTACCAAGTGCACAGATCTTCGATCCCCTGGTGCAGAGGGATGCGCGGATTCCAGCCGAGAGCCTTGAGCCGCGAGACGTCGAGCAGCTTGCGCGGCGTGCCGTCCGGCATCGAGGGGTCAAAGACGATCGATCCTTCGTAACCCACGGCGTGACGCACGATCTCCGCCAAATCAGCGATCGTATGGTCCTGGCCGCAGCCCACGTTGATGATCTCAGGTGAATCGTAATGTTGCATGAGGAATACCGCGGCGTCGGCAAGATCGTCGACGTGCAGGTCGTGGCCGACAAGGCCGAGTACCGCCCCGGCGAGACGGCCACGTTCCGAATCAAGGCCACCGACGCCGCGGGCAACCCCGTCCAGGCCGAGGTCGCGCTCGGGATCGTGGACGAGGCCCTGTTCGCGCTCCGCGAAGACCAGTCCGCAGAGCTGATCACGAC
>JAJFGI010000144.1 GCA_021776215.1 Kiloniellaceae bacterium
CTGGCCGGTATCGAGCGATCCTTCGATAGCGATTTACGCGGCGCCGTGCAGCCGCTGGCGCTGAGCCTCGATCTGCGCGTCCAGCATGTGATGACGCAAGCCCTGGCCGACGCCATGACCGAATTCAAGGCCATCGGCGCCGCCGGCATCGTCATGGACGTGCGCACCGGCGAGATCATCGCCATGGCCTCGCTGCCCGGCTTCGACCCCAACCGTCCGGGTGACGCCCCCGCGGACGCGCGCTTCAACCGCGCCAGCCTCGGCGTCTACGAGATGGGCTCGGTGTTCAAGATCTTCACCACGGCGATGGCTCTGGACGAAGGTGTCGTCACCCTCGACGACGGCTATGACACCAGCAAGCCGATCCACATCGCGCGCTTCACCATCACCGACTTCAAGCCCAAGAACCGGTGGATGTCGATACCCGAAATTTTCATGTATTCCAGCAATATAGGGACCGCCCGCATGGCCATGGACGCGGGCACCGAGGCGCAGCAAGAGTTCCTGGGGCGGCTCGGTCTCCTGCGACCGTCGAGCGTGGAGCTGTCCGAAGTCGGACAGCCGATGCTGCCCTCCCCCTGGCGCGAGATCAATACGTTGACCATCTCCTATGGGCACGGCATGGCGGTCAGCCCGATCCAACTCGTCTCGGCTGTCTCGGCGGTCGTCAACGGCGGCATCCTGCGGCCGGCAACGCTATTGCGGCGGCCTGCGGGCGCGGACGTTCCAGGCACCCAGGTGATCAGCGAGCGGACATCGCAACAGATGCGCCAACTCATGCGCCTGGTCGTCACCCGCGGCACCGGCAGGAAAGCCGACGCCGAAGGATACATGGTCGGCGGCAAGACCGGCACCGCGGACAAGCTGGTCGATGGCAAGTATGTGCGCGATGCCCGCGTAGCCTCCTTCGTCGGCGCCTTCCCCATGAGCGATCCGCGTTACGCGGTCTTCGTCATGGTGGACGAGCCGCAGGGCAACGCCGCCACGTTCAACTACGCCACCGGCGGCTGGGTCGCGGCCCCGGCGGTGCGCCGCGTGGTCGAACAGATCGGCCCGCTGCTGGGCGTCCAACCGGTCCGCACGGCACCGGAGGACGAAGAGAGCGAACTCCTCTTGGTCCGCGCTAGCGCGAAGGCGGAGAAAGTTGCGGCTAACTGACTTGGTGCAGGATTCGGTCAAGGTAATGGACCAGACGGCGATGCAGGAAATCGAGATCAGCGGCTTGGCCGTGGACAGCCGCAAGGTTGCGCCGGGATTCCTGTTCGCCGCCCTGCCCGGCAGCCGCGCCGACGGCCGCGCCTTTATCGATCAGGCCGTCGCGCAAGGGGCGGTCGCGGTGTTGGCGCCGCCGGGAACCGTGCTGAAGGCCTATGACCGGCCTATTCAGTTGCTCACCGACGACAATCCGCGCCGCCGCCTCGCTCTCATGGCGGCACGTTTTTACGAACGGCAGCCGGCAACCATCGCCGCCGTCACCGGGACCAACGGCAAGACATCGGTTGCCAGCTTCACCCGGCAAATCTGGCAGCGCCTGGGCCGCACCGCGGCCAGCCTGGGGACCTTGGGCCTGTCGCCGCCGCGCGCCGATGCGCCGCAGTCGCTGACCACGCCCGATCCGATCGAATTGCACCGCTGCCTCGCCGCCTTGGCGGACGACGGCATCGAGTGCCTCGTCGTCGAAGCCTCCAGCCATGGTCTCGACCAATACCGGCTGGACGGTGTGCGTGTGGCCGCCGCCGCGTTCACCAATCTCACCCGCGACCACCTGGACTATCACGGCGGCATGGCCGCCTATGGCCAGGCCAAGATGCGGCTTTTCAACGAATTGCTGGTGGCGGACGGAACGGCGGTGATCAACGCGGATCTACCGTTCGGCGAAGATGTGCGCGCCGTGTGCGCCCGCCGGGCACTGCGCACCATCACCTACGGCATCGCCGAGAGCGATCTGCGCCTGATCGGCCAGGAGCCGACCGAGCAGGGACAGAAACTACTGCTGGATATCTTCGGCCAGGCGAGCGCGGTCGACCTGCCGCTCGCCGGCACGTTCCAGGCCGCCAATGTTCTGGCGGCCCTCGGTCTGGTGATCGCGACCGGCGCCGAGCCAGGCGAAGCCGTCGCCACCCTCGGCTCGCTGGAAGGTGTCTCGGGCCGGCTGGAACTGGTCGCCCGGACCAAGCGCGGCGGCCAGGTCTATGTGGACTATGCCCATACCCCCGATGCCTTGGAGACCGTGCTCACGGCCCTGCGCCCGCACACACGCGCGCAGTTGTGGGTGGTGTTCGGCTGCGGCGGCGACCGCGACCGGGGCAAGCGGCCGCAAATGGGCGAGATCGCCCAGCGCCTGGCCGACCGGGTCGTCGTTACCGATGATAACCCGCGCAGCGAAGAACCGGCGGCGATCCGCCGCGAGATTCTCGCCGCCGCGCCAGCAGCGCGAGAGATTGGAGACCGGGGGGAGGCCATCGCCGAGGCGGTGGCCGCTCTTGGCCCGGGCGATGTCCTGGTCATTGCGGGGAAGGGTCACGAATCCGGACAGATCGTGGGGGACCGGGTTCTGCCCTTTGTCGATCGGGATGTCGCCCGGGCCGCCATTGCCGGCACGACGCCAGGCAAACGCGGAGGCCGGCGATGAGCACCGCCAGCGCCTTGTGGACGGCGGCGGAAGCCGCGGCGGCCACCAAGGGCCGCAGCACCGGCGACTGGCAAGCCACCGGAGTTTCCATCGACAGCCGCAGCGTCCAGGCGGGCGATCTGTTTATCGCCCTCGCCGGCCCCAATTTCGACGGCCACGCCTTTGTCGCCGAGGCCCTGAACAAAGGCGCCGCGGCGGCAATGACGCGCACCGACTTCGCCGGCGCCGACGGGCCGGACGCACCCGGCCCGCTGCTGCTGGTCGAGGATACCTTGCAGGCCCTGTGGGACCTGGGTGCCGTGGCGCGGGCCCGTAGCGGCGCGCGCTTCGCCGGCGTGACCGGCAGCGTCGGCAAGACCAGCACCAAGGAAGCCCTGGCGCGCGGTCTGGCGGCGCAGGCGCCGACGGCCTGGAGCGCCGGCAGCTTCAACAACCATTGGGGATTGCCCCTGAGCCTGGCGCGCATGGCGCGCGGCGCGGTCTACGGCGTCTTCGAACTGGGCATGAACCACCCCGGCGAAATCCGCCGCCTGGCCGGCCTGTTGCGCCCGGACGTGGCGCTTATCACCAATATCGAGGCGGCCCATATCGGCCTGCTCGGCTCGCTCGAGGCGATCGCCGATGCCAAGGGCGAAATCTTCGAGGCCATGGACAGCGACGGCACCGCCGTGCTGAACCGCGACAATTCCTATTTCCGCCATCTGGACAAGATGGCGCGCGCCCGGGGCATCAAGCACATCGTGACCTTCGGCCGCGCCGCCGAGGCCGATGTCCGCCTGATCGACTGCGTGCTGGAGGCGACCCACAGCGATGTGACCGCCGACGTGCTGGGCAAGAAACTTGAATACACGGTGTCCGTGCCGGGCAGCCATTGGGTGATCAATTCGCTGGCGGTCATCGCCGCGGCCCAAGCGCTCGGCGCCGACCCGGCGGCGACCGCGGCGGCGTTGGCCGGTCTGCGGTCGATCAAGGGGCGCGGGGCGCGCCAGCAAATCAACGCGCCGCGCGGCAACTTCGATCTCATCGACGATGCCTACAACGCCAACCCGTCATCCATGCGCGCCGCGATCGAAGTTCTCGGCCGGGCAAAAACCGGGCCGGACGGGCGGCGCATCGCCGTGCTCGGCGACATGCTGGAGCTGGGGCCGCAGGCCGCCAGCATGCATCGGGGCCTGGCGGAGCCCCTGCGCGAAGCCGGCGTCGATCTGGTCTACACCTGCGGCGAGGCGATGGCCGCCCTGGCCGAGGCGCTGCCCGAGGATATGCGCGGCGGGCACGCCGCGAACTCGCAAGCCTTGGCGCCAATTGTGTGCGCCGCCGTCACCGCCGGCGATGTGGTCATGGTCAAGGGGTCGCTGGGCAGCCGCATGGCCCTGGTGGTCGAGGCGCTGACCGGCCTGGCGCAAACCCTGCCGCGCGCGGCGAACGGCACCTAGGCGCGGAGACAGCAACCATGCTCTACAACCTGCTCGTCCCGCTCGCCGAAGACATCAGCATTCTGAATGTCTTCCGCTATATCACCTTTCGCAGTGGTGCCGCCGTGGTGACCGCGCTGCTGGTCTCCTTCGCCATGGGCCCGACCATCATCTCCTGGCTGAAACGGCGGCAGGTGCGGGGCCAGCCGATCCGCGACGACGGACCGCAGAGCCACCTGCTGACCAAGCAGGGCACGCCGACCATGGGCGGCTTTCTGATCCTGTTGGCGATCGTCAGCTCGACCCTGCTGTGGGCCGATCTGTCGAACGGGTTTGTCTGGAGCGTCCTCTTCGTCACCTGCGGATTCGGGCTTGTCGGATTTGCCGACGACTACCTGAAGCTGACGCGGCGCAACTCGAAAGGCCTGCCCGGCAAAATCAAATTGTTGGCCCAGGTGCTGATCGGTACCGCCGCCGTCCTGTGGATCATCAAGCTCAGCCCACCGGGAATTTCTACGCATCTGGCGGTGCCGTTCTTCAAGGACCTGCTCCTCAACCTGAGCTGGTTCTTCGTGCCCTTCGCCCTGCTGGTCATGGTCGGCGCCTCGAACGCCGTGAACCTGACCGACGGCCTGGATGGCCTGGCGATCGGACCGGTGATGATCGCCGCCGGCTGCTTCGCCCTGATCGCCTATTTGGTCGGCAACTCGGTCTTCGCCAATTATCTGCAGCTCAACTACGTGCCGGGCAGCGGCGAGCTGGCCGTCTTCTGCGGCGCCCTGGTCGGCGCCAGCCTGGGCTTCCTGTGGTTCAACGCGCCGCCGGCGATGGTCTTCATGGGCGATACCGGATCGCTGAGCTGCGGCGGCGCCCTTGGTTCCATCGCCGTGGTGACCAAGCACGAGCTGGTCCTGGCGATCATCGGCGGCCTGTTCGTGCTGGAGACCGTATCGGTCATCGTCCAGGTGGCGTCCTTCAAGATGACCGGCCGGCGGGTTTTCCGCATGGCCCCGCTGCACCATCACTTCGAACAGAAAGGCTGGGCCGAATCGACGATCGTGATCCGCTTCTGGATCATCGCCTCGATCCTGGCGCTCGCCGGCCTGTCCAGCTTGAAACTGCGGTAGCGGGGGCGCGGGGATGATCGATCTCAGTTTCCTCAGCGGCTTGACCATCGCCGTTCTCGGCCTCGGCAAATCGGGCATGTCCGCCGCGCGGGCGCTGCACGCCGGCGGCGCCGACGTCTGGGCCTGGGACGACAGCGAGGATCGGCGTTCCGCCGCCCGTGCGGCGGGTATTCCCCTGGGCGATCTGTGCACCTGCAATTGGCGGGAGCCGGCCAGCCTGGTCCTTTCCCCCGGCATTCCGCACACCCACCCGGCGCCGCATCCGGTCGCCGTGCTGGCCAAGTCGCACGGCTGCGAGATCATCGGCGATGTCGAGCTGCTGGCGCGGGCGCAGCGCAATGCCCAGTACATCGGCATTACCGGCACCAACGGCAAATCGACGACGACCGCGCTGATCGCCCACATCCTGGCCGCGGCGGGCCGCGACGTCGCCGTCGGCGGCAATCTGGGCACCCCGGCCTTCGATCTGGTACCGCTCGAGGCCGGCGGTATCTACGTGCTCGAAATGTCATCGTATCAGCTCGAACTGACTCTTTCGATCGCCTTCGACGTGGCGGTCCTGCTCAACGTCTCCGCCGATCATCTCGAGCGGCATGGCGGCATGGCCGGCTACACCGCCGCCAAGCGCCTGATTTTCCGCAATCAAGGCGCCGGGAACACAGCGGTCGTCGGGGTGGATGACGAGATCAGCCGCGGCATCTTTGCCGACCTATCCGCCGCCGCCGACCGGATTGTCGTGCCGATTTCCAGCCAGCGCGCCTGTGCCGGCGGTGTCTATGCTCCCGCTGGCGCGCTGACCGACGACAGCGAGGGCGGAGCGGTGCGCATCCTCGACCTCCGGGAAGCGGCAACCTTGCCGGGCGCGCACAACTGGCAGAATGCCGCCGCCGCCTATGCGGCGAGCAAGGCGGCCGGCCTCGACCCATCGGATATCGCGGCGGGCCTGCGCAGTTACCCCGGCCTGCCGCATCGGCAGGAGGTGGTCGCGGTCATCGAGGGCATCGCCTACATCAACGATTCCAAGGCCACCAACGTCGATGCCGCCGGCAAGGCGCTCGCCTGCTACGAGACGATCTACTGGATCGCCGGCGGGCGGCCCAAGGAGGGCGGCCTGGCGGGTCTGGAGTCCTGGTTCCGCAAGATCGCGCATGCCTATCTGATCGGCGAGGCCGAGGCCGCCTTCGCCGCGGCGCTCGACGGCAAGGTGCCCCTGACGCGCTGTGGCGATCTGGCCTCCGCCGTGGGCAAGGCGCGCCAGTTAGCCGAACAGGAGCGGCGCCCGGGGGCCGTGGTGCTGCTCTCTCCGGCCTGCGCATCGTTCGATCAGTTCAGCGATTTCGAGGCCCGGGGCAATGCCTTCCGCGCCATCGTCGAGACCCTGCCCGGCGCCCGCGGCGCCATGCCGGCGCATCTAGCGCAAGCCGGCGGGAGCACCCTGCAATGATCGGTTTCGCCCGCACCGACACGAGCCTGCTCGGCCGCTGGTGGTGGACCGTGGACCGCTGGACTCTGGCGGCGCTGGTGTGCCTGATGGGCTTTGGCGCGGTGTTGATCCTCGCCGCCTCGCCGGTCGCCGCCGACCGCATCGGCGGCCTCGGCAGTTTCCAGCTTGCCCAGCGGCAGATCGTCTTTCTGTCCTTGGGGCTGGTGACGTTGATTAGTGTGTCGCTGCTCGATCCGGTTACGTTGCGCCGGTTGGCCGTGGCCGGTCTGGCGGTTTCCATCGTCCTGCTCGCCCTGACGTTGCTGGTGGGCGCCGAGATCAAGGGCGCGACGCGCTGGCTCAGCGTCGCCGGCCTCTCGTTTCAGCCGTCCGAGCTGGCCAAGCCCACGTTCGCCGTCACCATGGCCTGGCTGCTCTCGGCGCGGAACAGCGACGGCACCTTCCCCACCCGCCGGCCGGAGACCTGGATTGCGGTCGGCTTGTGGCTGTTG
>JAJFGI010000145.1 GCA_021776215.1 Kiloniellaceae bacterium
CCGCTTGGACCCAAGGGCTAACGAAGGTGCTATAGAACGCCTCGTTTCCCTCGGAGACCTTACGGACGTGCTCGAACGCCGCATCCTGACGCGCAAATTTGAGATCCTCGACTTGCCGCTCCTCAAAGCGCACGGTGTACTCGGGCATGTGGCGATCTGGATCCCCAGTCGGGTTGTCGATCTTCATCTCGTAGAGGCCTGGCTTCAGTGCCACGATTTGCTCAAGGCTTTCAAGAATGGCCCGGTGTTCAAAGCGCGCGACCTTCGCCGAGACGAAAATGCCGAGATGGCCAATGTGCGGATTGGTCAGATAGACGATTCTCTGCCCGGCCTGTTTGAGATCGTCCGTATCCTTGTAGACGGCGGGAATCCAGGCAAGCGCCTGATGCGGTGGCGAGATGTTGTCGCCGTAGGACGCGAATATGACCAAGGGATTCCGAATGCGCCGCAGGTCAGCGTAGCAGCCTTCGTCGATGCGGAATTGGCCTTGCTCAAGTTGATTGCCGATGAACAGATTCTCGACGATCGCGATGATTTCCTCGCGGCCTAGGAAATAGAAACCGTTCCACCAGCGCTCGAAGTCGAGAAAGCGTTCGCGCTCGGTGTCGATCTTACTGAATAAGCCTGCGTATTTTTCCCATATGGCTTTTTCGGGCTTGAGAGTCTCGAAGGTCTGGGCAAGCCAAGCGCCATCGAAGCGCCCATCCCCAATGTCGGCGAGGAAATGCGCGAGCCAAACTCCGCCCAAAAGGCCGCCACTGACGCGCAATGGGTTGACGCCGGAGTCTCCCGCCCAATACGACAGCGGCGAGCCATTGAGAACCGCCGGTCCGGCGAATCCCTCACAATCGGCCGCGAGCAAGGCCACGGCCCAACCCGCCTGGCAGTTTCCGTAAAGGACCGGCGGCTGGCCGTCGTGACGCCGGGCAACCTCCTCGACAAACCGCCGCAGCGCATGTTGGACATCCTGCAGCGTCTGCCCGCGAGCGGGCTCCGGAGAGAAGATCACGAAATAGACCGGATGCCCTTCGTGGAGTGCCAAGCCAACTTCGGACTCGTGCTTGAATCCGCCGATTCCAGGGCCATGGCCAGCGCGCGGGTCGATGACGATCACCGGTGCCTTGTCGGAATCGACGCAGACATCCGCGCAGTCTTTGCCAATCTCGGTTATCCGCAGTAGGGCGTAGTTGGCGGGGCGCTCGAATCGGCGCGCGTCGAGGATCGTCTCATACTTGAAGTCGAGCAGCGGCGGCAGACCAGTCCGCTCGTGTTCCAGCATGTTTTCGGCGCGTTGGCGCAGTGCGTCCCAGAACAAAATGGTGCGCTGCCAAACATCTAAGCCGTAGTCCCAAGGCGCTTGTATGGTCGAGTCAGGAGTGGATTCAATGAGGCGCACGTCTTGCCGCCCTTGAGTTGGGACAGGCATGCGCTCAATGCGGGGCGCTGGCGGTGGTGTACTTGGGCGAATGCGCCGTCGAACGACCGTGGCGGTCTTAGACATGGGAGTGCTCCAGTTCGGGCCGGTTGACAGGGCGATGGCCCACGTAAAGATCGGGCGCGGCTTCGAAAATCTCGCGGCATTCCCGCGAGCAGAAGTAGTAAACCTTGCCGGCATAAACGCTCGGTTTCGCCTTTTCCGTCGTCACCGTCTTGCCGCACGCGGGATCAACGTCCTTCACGGGCGGCACCCAACGAAGTTCGTGATCGCCAACCAAGTGGGATTGATTGGGACTTTGTGCGCCCGAGTACTCCTGACAGAAAAGATGCGAACCGCGGCGAAGGCGGGTCAAGAGAAGGACAAATCCGACCCAGAGGATAAAAGAGATCAGCGCGTCCATATGTGTCTCCGGCATACCGCATTGATCACGCCAACGGCTGTCGTCATTCAGCGACGGCCGTTGCAGCCGATACCGGGCAGTCAGTCTGGCGAGGCTCGATTCTCATTCTCGCGAACTTGCGCCGGGCCGTATTGATCAGGCCCTCCACCTCTCTTTGCGTAACGCCATCGCGCGCCATAACCGCCTGAACGATCGGATCGGCAAGCATCTCGGGAATCGACGGCTCTCCTGCGAGTTCGCTATGGCGCGGCGGCATTGTCTTTCCCCCTTCGAATTGATCCCCCAGGACGGAAGACGGTTGGTTCATCGGCTAATTTAAACTTGGGCATGCACAATGAATTTGGCTAACGATATAAATTTGTTGATTGTATCGATTTTGTCGATATTAAAACCAGGTCAACCGCGACCTAACAAGAATTGACGAGTCCAAAGCACCGGCCCCGCCGAAATACGTCTGCACTGAGTGATCGTCGCGAATAGGAGCCCCTATCCGGCTCCGCCTTCGGAGAACGCGTGGACCCGAGCGTTCCAACTTCGGATGGCGAGCGCCTTATTTGACGAGGAGCATGCGGCCATAGTGAACGGCAAAAATGCCGAACGTGGCGATCCACAGAAGGCCGGAGGTCCAAAGCAATTGGCTGGTAACGTCCGGCACCATCGGCGCCGTTACGCGCGCGGCGGCCGCCGTAGCGACTAGGATGTAGATCGCAGTTGTCCACGAGTCGGCCGTCAGCCGCCACCCGGTATGGCCCCGGGTCGCCCGGGTCATCACCGCAAGCGTCATCGAGCCTATGGCGCCGGCCGTCAGCGCATGCAGCCCTGCGGTCGACGGAAAGGCCTCTGGCAGGTACACGCTAAGACCGAGCAGGCAGAGCCCCGCCGGTACCCAAGCGAAACCGAGGTGGAGGCTCCAGACCAGCGGCTCGGAAAGCGTGCGGTGACCACGCCATCGTGCCAGGCGGACAAGGCTCGCAACCCCAGCCACAAGTAGGACGACACCAGCGGCCCGGCCATCGGGGTCGGCCACCCAGGTACCCAGGGCTGCAAGGGTTAGGACCAGGCACACGCGGTCGAACGGGCCGAAGCCAGCGGGCATATGGGTGTCGGCGCGCTTCGCCAGCCAGTTCCGAGTGAAGCTTGGGATGATGCGTCCGCCGACCAGGCTAATGAGCATAATGATCGTGGCGATCCCCAGGCGCTGACCGAGAAGGCCGGTCGCGACCTGGCCGACGGCTTCTACATGGGTCAGGATGTTCGCCACGAGCAATCCACCAAGAGCAACGGGCATCGGCAGATTTCGCCAATTGCGACCGGATACGATCTCGCGCAGGAACACGGCGATCAGGAGAGAGAGGAACGACAGATCGAGCGCCGCGGCGAGGCCGGGACCGATGAAGTCCGAGGTGGCCATAGCGGCGCGGCCAGCGAGCCAAACCCCGAACAGGATGATCAAGGGCATGCCCTGCAGCGGCATGCGGCCCGTCCAATTCGGGATCGCCGTCAGCAGGAAGCCGGCGATGACCGCGGCGGCATAGCCGAAGATCATCTCGTGGGCATGCCAGGCGGCCGGAGCGAAGGCGGTCGGTATCGAAACCGCACCCTGCACGGCCGCAATCCAGAGTGCGACGGCGGCGCCCCCCCAAAGACCGGCGCCAAGGAAGAATGGGCGGAAGCCCTGGCGAAAGAGCGCCGGGCCGTCGAAGGGCCGATAACGGGGAATTCCGGCGCCCCTGGTGCTCATACCAGTTCCGTGCCTAGCCGGATATTCCGTTCGTGCACTTCGAGCATGATTTTGAGATCACTGTGGAGCGCACTATCGCCGATCCCGGGCAAGGCTTCCTGAAGCTTGCGGACGACCCAGGCCTGGCCGCGATTGAGCAACTCGATGCGCTCGCGGGACCCCTCCAGCGCCATCAGCTTCCCATAGAATGCGCCGGTCTGCAGGCTGGGCGTTCCGCCAAGGCGCGTGATGTGGCGGGTGAGCATCGCACAAAAGCGCGCTTCGTCCATGGCGATACCGCGCAGGGTTGTTCCTTGCGCAGCGCCCGCCGCCTGCTTGCCCATCTCCGCGACGGCCCGGGCACCCGCGCGCTCGCCTTCCAAAAGCAGGTTTAACAGCGCGACGGTGTCGGCTGTACTTGTGAAACCAAGATATTCCGGGTCGAGCTCATGCATGAAACATGGGGGTGAGGTGTAGGAGGTTACGTCCACATTGCTTAGATCGAACGGATCGCTCGCCGGGAACGTCCCCTTGAGGGCCTCATCCAACTTGTCATCGCTATGGTGGTTCGCTGTTTCGCCGGGTCGGCGCGCCGCGCCCAAGGGCTGGCCGCGATATCGGAAGCGCGCGCAGCCTGCCTCGGTCACAATCGCGTCCAGAGGTATGTCGTGCGGTTGCGGATATATGGTCTTGAGACGCCCGAGCTCGTAACCGACACCGATGGTCAGCGGCTTCGGGTTCATCGTCGCCAGCGTGCGGTCGTAATATCCGCCGCCATAGCCCAGGCGATAGCCCGCCGCATCGAACCCCAGCAAGGGCACGAGCAAAGCCGTGGGCAGAACCGCGTTTCGCTCGGCGGGAACCGGGATGTTCCAGATCCCGCGTGCCAGCTTCATGCGCGGCCGCCACACCCAGAATTCCAGCGGCTGCGCTTTCTCCACCACGACCGGCAGGGCCGCCTCGGCGTCAAGCGTCAGGAAGTCTCGAACCAGATGGCGGAGGTCGATTTCGCCCCTGAACGGCCAATAGAAGCCGATGCAGGCATGGCGCAACTCCGGGAATTGCCCGCGTATCTGATCGTGAAGCACCGATCTGATGCGCGGCTTCTCGCCTCGCGGCACGGCCAGGCGCCGTGAGAGCAGCTCGGCGCGCGTCGAGCGGCGCCACTTCCGGATTTCGCTCCAGTCTTCCATCATTGATTTGCAATCCCAGTGTGCTGCAACCGCGCCAGGGCCGCACGGGCGCTGTTGACGATCTCCGCAATCCGGGCGGCTGCGCTCGGAACCGACTCAATCGTGCCGGCAACCTGGCCGGCGAAAAGGGCCAAGGCTTCTAGTTCGCCAGTCGTCGTCCTGAGCGGGGAGTCGGTACTGAATTTGTGGATCGACCGGCCGTCCTCGTCAGCAACCACTTCGCGCGGAATATCCTCCGATTTGTGCCCGAGCAGGTGCCCTCCAAGCCCATCGGTTAGGCTGTTGGCAATCACACGCACAGGCGAATCGGGCGGCCAATTGATGGCGAAAGCGTCGGTATAGACGGTGTCTTCGAGGTGGGCGGCAACTATTCGTTCCTTGTGATAGGCATGGGCAAAGGATTCCTCGGTGGCCAGAAACGCGGTGCCGCAGTGGATTCCCTGCGCACCGAGCGCAAGGGCGGCAATCAGGCTTTCGCCGGAGGCAAATCCACCAGAGCCGACAACCGGAACCGACACCGCACGAACCACCTGCGGCAGCAGGACGAGCGACGTTACGGTCCCGCGGACGTGTCCTCCGGCTTCGACGCCCTGGGCGATGATCACGTCCGCGCCGGCCGTTTCCGCGGCAACGGCGTCCTCGACCGAGCCCACCTGGTAGAAGACCAGGCATCCCGCATCTTTGGCGCGCCGGACCGCATCGGCATGCACGCTCCAGAAGAAGCACAACGAATGGACCTTCTTGTCGAAACAGACTGCAAGCTCCGCTTCGAGGAGAACCCGATCGGTTGCCGCCGGAATCAGGTTCACACCAAAGGGCCGGCCAGTCTTGGCACGAACGGCATCGATCTCTCGGGCGATCAACTCCGGGGACTCCCGGACCATACCGAGAAAGCCATAGCCTCCCGCCTGCGCTACCGCAGCTACCAACTCGGCGCGCGCGACACCGCCCATACCCGCTTGAAGAATCGGGTAGCGACAGCTGAGGATGTCGCAGAGCGGCGTGCGCAGATCCGGTTGCTCGGTCACCCTGCCCTCGCCTCTTTCGCGGCCTGGCGCTCAAGGTATTCCTTGAGCGCGCTGGCGTTGTTGTGGTGGGTATCCTTCGCGCCGAAAACCAGAGTCGCAGTTCCCGCGCGGCATTTCACCAATAGAGACTTGATGGCCTCGGGACGATGGTCGAGCTCCCGGAAGTAGCGGTCCTTGAACGCGTTCCACTTCGCCGGGTCGTGATCGAACCACTTCCGCAGCTCCGTACTTGGCGCAATCTCCTTGACCCAATCGTCGCGCCGAAGTTCGTCTTTGGACAGACCGCGCGGCCAAACCCGGTCCACAAGAATTCGGTGCCCGTCGGACTTGGCAGATGCGTCATAGGCCCGTTTGACCATGATCCGTAGCGTGTCTTTCGTATCCGGCACAAATAACCTCGTCAGAATTCAGCGATCCACGGCATCGATCGGCCCTTTACTCAGTCCGACGTCAGTCACGGCGTGGTTCGGGCGTCGGGTTGGCTTTGGAATCCATGGCATCAAGCGTGTCCAGGGCAAGGGCGGAATGTGCGAAGGCGCCACCGGCCCGCATTTCGGCCGCTACCCAGATGGCTTCCATGATTTCCTCCCGGCTCGCACCCTCCCGGCTCGCCGCCTTGGTGTGGCCTCGGATGCAGTATGGA
>JAJFGI010000146.1 GCA_021776215.1 Kiloniellaceae bacterium
CTTGCACTCAGGCGATCTGGAGAAAAATATATACTGTCCCCAATTAGCCCTGTCCATATATACTGTCCCCAATTAGCCCTGTCCATATATACTGTCCCCAATTAGCCCCTGTCCCCAATTAGCCCTGTCCCCCAATTAGCCGCCTGGCATGCTGCGGGATCGCCTGGGCATTTCGCCCGCCGCCATGCGCGCGCATCACACCAACCTTGAATGGCCCCGCGGATCAGACGAGCAGGGCCCGGGCGGTTTGCTGATCGGTCACGATTCCGGTGAGCAGCCGGCGGCGGAGAATGGCCGCCAGCGCCCGGACCTTGTTCGGGCCGCCGGAGATCATGAAACGGTGCGGAATGTTGGCCAGGTCCTCCGGCTTGACTCCGATCACCCGCCGGTTCACCGGGTGATCGATGACCGCCGCGTCGTCATCGATGTAGTGGCCGAGGAAGTTGCCGATGGCGCCGGCCGCCAGAACGTCCTGGAACTCCGCCTCGTCGACGAAACGCATGCGGCGAATGGTGCCGCTATCGAGGCCGCCGACGCTGATCACGGCGATATCCGCCCGAAGCGCCCGCTCCAGAACGTCCTGGAGCATCGGCTGGCGCACCAGGGTATCGCGGCTGGCTTCGCTGTCGCACAGAATCGGCCCGGGCAGGTGGAAGCATTCCGCATGCAGGCGCGCCGAGAGAGTCGTGGCGGCCTCGAAGGCGTCGATGGAGGAGCGCCGCGTCAAGGACCCGAGCATTGCGACCACCGCCACGTCTTGCAGAGGCGTCTCGGGCATCGCCTCGGCAAAGGCCTTCAAGGTAACGCCCCAGCCGACGCCGATGGTCGCCCCGTCGCGGAAATGCCGGGTCAGCGGTTCGCAGGCGGCGGCGCCCAAGACCTCGGCCAATTCGGTTTCGTCATCGGTGAGGCTGAGGACCACCTCGGCCTCGGCGAGGCCGAAACGTTCCTTCAGCCGCTCCTCCAAATCGACGTTCTCGGCCAACTTGGAGGTGATCGAGATGCGGACGATGCCGCGGCGGCGGGCCTCGGCCAGAAGCCGGTTCACCCGGACCCGGTTGATGCCGAGCTTGGCGGCGATCTCCTGCTGCGTCATTCCCAGGCCGTAATAGCACCAGGCGATGCGCACCGCGGTCTGCTCCGGCCAACCGTCGCGCCGCAACTCCTCCGACGCCTGAGCCATCGCCTGCCTCCCCGCACCTGTGCCATCGGCCAATTCGGCGGCCGCGAACAAATGATCTTGCGAATGAACAAATGTTATGACACGTTGTAGGGAATAAGAAAACCGCCGTCTTGAGGGGCGGTTCAAGGGAGGGCAGGTGTTGCCAGGCAGGGCCCGCCGAGCGAGGGTGTTTGGGCACGTCGATGCCCCAATGGCATTAGGCGTGGCATTTGGCGTGGCATCGGGGCGATGCGCATGAACGCCGTGAGCCTGCGTCTGCCGCGCCCCTTCATCTCCGATCATCCGCTGCCGTGGCTGTTGCCGCTGATCGCGATTCTGGTGGTCTTCGCGCTCTATCCTTTTTTCTACAACATCTGGCTGAGCGCCCATGAGTTCATCCCGCGCAAGCGCGGGTTGGATTTTGTCGGCTTCGACAACTGGGTGAAGCTTTTTGCCGACCCGCGTATGTGGAACGCGTTGTGGGTCACCCTGTTCTACACCGGCGTCTGCCTGGCCATCGAGGTGACCCTGGGCATGGCGATTGCCCTGCTGATCGATTCCGACGATCCCGGTTTCGGCATCCTGCGCGGCCTGCTGACCCTGACCTTGGTTATTCCGCCGGCGATCACCGGCATGATGTTCCTGCTCATGGAGGATGCGCAGTTCGGGATCATCGCCGCGTTTCTCGGCGACGTCGGACTGATCGCCCCGCAAACAGCGATTCTCGCCGAACCCTCCTTGGCGCTGTGGGGCGTGGTTGTCGCCGATGTCTGGCAGTGGACGCCCTTCATGGTGCTGATCTTTGTCGCCGGTCTGCGCGCGCTGCCGTCCGATCCGTATGAATCGGCGATGATCGACGGCGCCAGCGGATGGCAAACATTTTATCGCCTCACCTTGCCGATGATGGGCAAGGTGATCGCCATCGCCGTGCTGATCCGCGGCATCGATCTGTTCCGCATGTTCGACTACGTCTTTGTCATGACATCCGGCGGCCCGGGGACGGCAACCTATACGCTGAGCCTGTATGCCTGGCAGCAGACCTTCAGCTTCATCAAGTGGGGATACGGCGCGACCATTAGCCTGTTCGCGCTGTTCATCGTGCTGCTGGTCGCCCACCTGTTCGTCTCGCTGACCAAGGTGAGGTGGTAGGATGCTTCTCTCACCCTGGCAACGGGCGCTGCGGATCGGCCTGGCATGGGCCGTGGTCCTGGCCTTTGCCTTTCCGATCTTCTACTGGCTGACGGTCGCCTTCAAGCCCGATGGAGACATTTTTTCGGTGCCTCCACGCGTCTTCGGTTTCGAGCCGACGGTACAATCGTTCGAGGAGGTCTTCGGAATCTCCCTCGGCTTCGAGCGGGGCCTGGAGGTGCTGCCGGGCGGCGGCAATTTCTACATGCTGCCGCGGCTGTGGGACTCGGTCGTGGTGGCGCTTTTCTCGACCGCGTTGGCGGTCGTGATCGCGACCTTGGCGGCCTATCCCCTGTCGCGCATGCGATTCCGTTTGCAGCACCATTTTGTGTTCTGGGTGTTGTCGACGCGGATGATGCCGCCGGTCGCCGTCGCCATACCGATGTTCTTCATCTACAAGAATTTTGGCCTGCTCGACACCTACACGGGTGTGATTCTCATCCATGCGCTGATGAACATGCCGCTGGCCGTGCTTCTGCTGAAAAGCTTCTTCGACGATATCCCGGTGGAGATCGACGAAGCGGCGCTCATCGACGGCGCGTCGCGCTTCAAGATCTTTCGCAAGATCGTGCTGCCGATGGCCATGGGCGGTGTCGCGGCAACGGCGGTGCTGTGTTTCATCTTTTCCTGGACGGAGTTCTTGTTCGTCCTGACGCTCACGCAGACGTCGCTCAAAACCGTGCCGGTCGTATCCTCGACATTCGTGACCTCGACCGGCACGGCCTGGGGCAATATGGCGGCACTGGGCGCCGCCGCGATGGTACCGGCCTTCGTCTTCATCCTGCTTGTCCAGAAGAACCTGGTGCGCGGCCTGACGTTGGGGTCGCTCAAGCAATAAGGGAGTCGAGGTTGGAACGGTTTTGATACAGGCTCACGGGCGAGCCGCAATTGGGAGGAGACCATGAATAACGGTGATCGAAAGTTGTATTTGGCGTCGGTGGTCGATCGGTACGTACGCGGCCAAATCGATCGGCGGGCGTTTCTGCGCACCGCCGGGAAGCTCGGCTTGGGGGCCGGCATGCTGGGGGTATCGTCGCTGGTGCCGTTCGGCGGCCGGGGCGGCTTTATCTCGCCGGCGGCGGCGCAGACGATTCAGTACAGCGACGATATGACGGCATGGCTCAAGGAGACGGCCAAGCCGTTCGCCGGCCAGACCGTTCGTCTGGCAACCGAATCCACACCGCCATCGAACGCCATCAACTCGGCGCTGAAGCCTTATTTCGAGGAAGCCACGGGCATCAAGGTCGAGATCGAGGTTCTGCCGCTGGAGCAAGTGCTGCAGAAGCTGACCCTCGACGTGGCGTCCGGCCTGGGCACGTATGATCTCTACTATCTCGACCAGAGCTGGATGGCGAGCTTCTCGGGCGATGTCATCGATCCGCGAGAGAAGTATGCGGCCAAGCCGGACCTGGCTATGCCGAACTACAATTTCGACGACTTCCTGCCGGCGCTCGTGGATGGCATCTCCATGTACGACGGCATCATGGTCGGCGTGCCCTATGACATCCCGATCTTCATTCAGATGTACCGCAAGGACGTCTATGACGAGCTTGGCCTGAAAGTGCCCGCCACCATGGGTGAGTTCCTGGCCAACGCGCAGGCCATTCAGAAGGCCAAGGGTCCGAGCATCTACGGGACCACCGGGCAAATGAAATCCGGCCACTACAGCCTGGAATGCGACTGGACCGCCTGGCTCTGGGGTCATGGCGGGTCGGTCTTCGGGCCGGACGGCAAGTTCGCCGGCAACGACGACCAAGGCCTGGCGGCGATCGCCTATTGGCAGAAGCTCAAGGAGAACATGCCATCCGGCGTCACCAGTTGGACCTGGGACGGTCAGGGCCAGTCGGTGGGCCAGGGGCTTGCCGGCCAGGTGCTCAGCTGGGGCGAGTTCTTCCCCTCCTGGGACAATCCGGAATCCTCGAAGGTCTCCGGCTTGATGGAGGCCGCCGTGCCGCCGAAGGCCGACGCCCTCAGGACGGTCTCCGAAACCGGCTACGGCGAAATCCCCGGCGTCGGCCATCAGGGCGGCTCGTCGCTGGCGGTCTCGAAGTACTCCAAGAGCCAGGATGCCGCCTGGCTGTTCGCCCAGTGGGCGACCGCGCAAGAGACGCAGGTCTACATCACCGTGCTCGGCGGCGGCACCGGCCCGACGCGCTCGAGCGTCTACGACGACGCGCGGGTCAAAGCCAATGCCAAACCCGGCATCGCCGGCACGACGCGCCATCTGGATGCGGTCCGCGAGACCATCGCCAATCACATGGGCTCGGAACCGGATCTGCCGGAATGGGCGGAAATCTCCAACGACACGATCCCGGTGGAACTGGGCCGCTTCTGGGCGGGCGAATACGACTCGCCGAAGGCGGTCATGGATTCCATCAAGGACAAGGTCGACGGGATCATAGCCGGCTGACGATCTGAGAGACGGCGGTGCGGCGCCTCATCAGGACGTCGCACCGCTGTCCTTCTGAAGATAACCGACAAACAGGGAACTGGCCTGCTATGGATAAGCCTCTGGTGGTCATCACAGGCGCAAGCTCGGGCATCGGTGAGGCGACGGCGCGCGCGTTTGCCAAGGCCGGCCACCCTCTCCTGCTCCTTGCCCGGCGCCTGGCGCGTATGGAGGCCATGGATCTCCCCAACAGCCTATGCCGAAAAGTGGACGTGCGTGATCGCGCCGAGGTCGACGCCGCGATCCGCGAGGCGGAATCCCGATACGGCCCGACCGATTGCCTGTTCAACAACGCGGGTATCGCCCGGCTCGGCGATATCGGCGCCCAGGACCCGGACGAATGGGACGAGACGATCGATATCAACACCAAGGGCGTCATGAATGCGCTGCACCCGGTGATGGGCGGCATGAAAGAGCGGCGTCACGGCACGATCGTGATGATGAGCTCCATCGCCGGCCGCAAGGTTTATCCGGATCACACGGTCTACTGCGGCACCAAGTACTTCGTGCATGCGGTGTCCGAAAGCATCCGGGGCTATCTGGCCCCGTACGATGTGCGGGTGATCGTCATTTCGCCGGGGATCATCGAGACCGAAGTGCTCGACCATGTCACCGATCCGACCACCTTGAAGAATTACAAGGACAACAAGGTGCGTATCGGCGGCGGCATCTCGGCCGACCATGTGGCCGATATGATCCTTTTCGCCTACCAGATGCCGCAGAACGTGCTGATCCAGGAAATGTGCGTCACGCCGACCCGGCAGGAATACTGATTCCGGCATGAGCCCCGATACAGAACCCCTCGTCATCGGCCTGGACAGCTCGACGCAGAGCACGAAAGCCATCGCCTGGGACCGCCGGGGGCGCGCCGTCGCCGTAGGGCGCGCGCCCATAGCGCTGGCCAATCCGCGGCTTGACTGTTTCGAACAGGACCCCGAGGACTGGTGGATATCCTGCTGTACGGCCCTCAACGAGTGCGTCGCCCAGGTGGGTGCCGGCCGCATCGCCGCCTTGGCCATCAGCAACCAGCGCGAGACGATGGCCTTCCTCGATAAGGACGGCGCCTCCATCCATCCGGCGATCACCTGGTTGGACGAACGCGCCCGCGCGGAAGTAGCGGAACTTTCCGACACCCTCGGCGGCGAAACCATCCACCGCATCACCGGCCGGCCGCCCGATATCACGCCGTGTCTCTACAGTCTTCTGTGGATCAAGAAGCATAAGCCGGATGTTTGGGCGCGCACCGTCTGTTTCGCCGACGTGCAGTGCTATCTGGTCCACCGCCTGGCGGGCGGGCCGTACCGCACCGGGTGGACCAGCGCCGATCCCACCGGCCTGTTCGACGTGACCGAGATGTGCTGGTCGCCGGTCATCCTCACGGCGCTGGATCTCGACGAAGGCCGGCTGCCGCGAACCCATGCGCCCGGCGCCGCCCTCGGCCGGGTGAGCGAGGGCGCCGCCGCCGTGACCGGTCTGCACAAGGGCACGCCGATCTTCGCCGCCGGTGGCGACGGTCAGTGCGCGGGCCTGGGAACGAACTGCACCATGCCCGAGCGCGCCTATGTCAATCTCGGCACGGCCGTGGTTTCGGGGGTCTGGTCGCCGCACTATCGCTACGACCGGGCGTGGCGCACCGAGCTGGCCGCCCAGGGCGAAGGCTATATCTATGAAAATTGCCTGCGCTCCGGCGCCTTCCTGGTGAATTGGTTCGTCACCCAGTTTGTCCCCGGCGGGCGCGACGATCCGCGCATCTTCGACAAGCTGGAGGCCGAGGCCCTGAAACTGCCGGTCGGCAGCGAGGGCCTGATGGTGCAGCCCTACTGGTCCGGCGTCATGGACCCGCATTGGGATATGTGCGCGCGCGGCGTTGTGTTCGGACTCGGCGGCAGCCACACGCCGGTGCACGTCTACCGGGCGATCATCGAAGGAATCACCCTGGACCAGGTGATACGCACCCGCAGCCTGGAAACCGCCGCCGGACAAAACGTGGACCACTACGTCGCCATCGGCGGCGGCGCGGCCAGCCCCCTGTGGCGGCAGATGCTCGCGGATGCCTCGGGCAAACCGGTTCTCATCAGCGATACCCTGGAAGCCTCTGCCCTAGGCGCCGGCATGATCGCGGCATTTGGCGCCGGCTGGTACGGATCGATCCCCGAGGCGGCCGCGCAGATGGCCGGCAAAACCCATCCGGTCGAACCGAATCGCGGCATCGAGGGGCGGTATCGGGAACTGCTGGGTATCTACAAAGATCTCTATGACACGACCCGGCTGACCAATCAGCGGCTGGTGGCCCTATCCGGAGGTGGGTCGGCATGAGCAC
>JAJFGI010000147.1 GCA_021776215.1 Kiloniellaceae bacterium
ATGGATTGCGTCGTAATATAACGATAAGGTGTTGGATTTGGGGACAGCGCGTTGATTTCGCCGCCACCGGACTCGCGGACCCTGTCCGTGCCGCAAGCTTTTGCCTTGGCCCGCCAGCAACATACCGCCGGCGCCCTGGACGACGCGCGCCGGATCTACAACCAGATTCTAAATGTCGCCCCCGATCATGTGGAGGTCCTGACGATGCTCGCCTCCATCGCCTATCGGCAATCACAACCGGAGCGCGCCGAAGGCTACGCCAAGCGCAGCGTCGATCTCTTGCGGCACGCCGTACAGCATCAGCCAAACAATGCCCCCGCCCGCGCCTCGCTGATCAATCTGCTGTTGGCGCGCGGCCAGAATGATGAAGCCGAGGCGCTGATGGCGGGTCTGGACATCCCTCTCAATCCGATTCGCGCCAGCGCCGAAGAATTCGCGGCGCGGCGAACCGCCGACGCGGCTCGCGGTCTACCGACCATGCTCTTGACCACCCTGCCCAAGTCGGCGAGCGAGAGCATTTGGAACAAGTTGGCCGAGGGTCTGGGCCTGGCGCAGTGCTACCTGTCGCTCGGTCTTTTTCCGGAGTGCACCCTTGTTCCGGCGCGTGTCCGCGCCGCGGCCGAGGGCGGGGTCATCATCAAGGAACACATCGGCCCGACCGCCCATAACCTGGCAACGTTGGCGCAAAGCGGCGTGACCCGCATCATTGTCCACCACCGCGACCCGCGACAGGCGACCCTGTCATGGGCGCATTTCGTCCGCGACGATATCCAACAACGGCTCATGGCGCCCCTGTGGCGCAAGATCGTGCCGCCGGCGGACATCCTGGCGCACGACCTTGGCGCCATCCTGGATTGGTGCGTGGCGCATTATCTGCCGTTGCTCATCAAGTTTCTGCACGATTGGCGGGCCGTGGACGGGGACTCGAAGCAGCCTGTTTCGGTCCTGTTCTCGAGTTTCGAGCAGTTCCGCCTGGACCCGGACGCCTATTTCGACCGGGTCTTGGCCTTCTACGGCATCGGCAGGGAGCGCTATGCCGGAACGGCCGAGGCCGAGGTGGTGCACCTGCGCAAGGGGCGCGTGGATGAGTGGCGAAGCGTCTTTAGCGACGCGCAGCAGCGGCGCGCCTGGGCGCAGATCCCAGCGGATATGGCGGCCGACTTCGGCTGGGAGCCCTAAGCATTCCATTCGTGGCCACCACGGCACAGCCATTGCGAAAGCCCGACTTTCGCGCTATTCAAGCGGAGCGATGGGAATTCCTGGTTCCGGCTTTGCACAGAAGCGGGGCAATAGCGACAATGGTGGCGAACGACAATGGTGGCGAACATGGGTATGGCGTATCTGATGAGTAAATTGCGGACCATTGGTTTACTCGCAGCGGCAGCCGCCGTTCTCGGCGCGTGCGCCTACGCCGACTCCAATCAGAGTTATCCGAGCGGGTCCGACTACCGCGCCAAGCGGGCCTCGGGCGGTGCCGGTAGAGTCGGTGACCAAGGCAGCATCTTTGGCCCTGGCGGACTCAGCATCCTAGGTGGTGGGGAAGAGGTTCCGAGCGGCCAGGGCCAGGGTAGCGGCCTGGGAGTCAACAGCTTCCTCTGGCGTGCCTCGCTGGATACCATATCTTTCATGCCTCTGGCCTCCGCCGATCCGTTCGGTGGGGTGATCATCACCGATTGGTACGCGCCGCCGGAGATGCAGGCCGAGCGTTTCAAGGTCACGGTTTACATCCTTGGCCGGGATTTGCGGGCCGACGGGGTCCGCGCCGCGGTTTTCCGGCAGAATCAGGACGCCACCGGCAACTGGGTCGATGCCAAGGTCGAGCAGGACACGGCGATCGATCTGGAAAACGCCATCTTGACCCGGGCGCGGCAGCTGCGTATCGCGGGTCTGCAATAGAACTCCTCGGATTGCCCACTGAGACGGCTTGTTGCCGACCTTCGGACCGGGTTGACGAACACGACGGCGCGCGCCGGAGCCCGAGAACAATAGCCGCAACGGCGGTACAGGCCGGGACATGAGCCGGTACAATTTCAAAGAGAATGAAGCCAAGTGGCAGGCGGCCTGGGAGCAGGCGGCCTGTTTCAACGCGCCGAACACCGATGACGGCCGCCCCAAGTACTATGTTCTTGAGATGTTCCCCTATCCCTCGGGGCGCATTCACATGGGCCATGTGCGCAATTACACCATCGGCGACGTCATCGCCCGCTACAAGGCCGCCCGCGGTTTCTCGGTTTTGCATCCCATGGGCTGGGATGCGTTCGGTTTGCCGGCGGAAAACGCGGCTAAGCTGAAAGGCGTGCACCCACGCACATGGACCCTGGAAAACATCGCCGCCATGCGCGCCCAACTCAAGGGCATGGGATTAGCCATCGATTGGCAGCGCGAGATCGCCACCTGCCACCCGGACTATTATCGGCACGAACAGAAGATGTTTCTCGATTTCCTCGCCGCCGGTTTGGTCTATCGCAAGGAATCCTGGGTCAACTGGGATCCGGTCGATCAGACGGTGCTGGCCAACGAGCAGGTGATCGAGGGGCGCGGCTGGCGCTCCGGCGCGCCCGTGGAGCAGCGCAAGCTGGCGCAATGGTTTTGCCGGATCACCGACTTCGCCGACGAGTTGCTGGACGGCCTGGATAGCCTGTCCCGGTGGCCGGAGAAAGTCCGCGTCATGCAGGCGAAGTGGATCGGGCGATCGGCCGGCGCCCGCGTCTTTTTTTCCTTGCGCGGCCAGCCGCGCGGCGTGGCGGATCGCCTGGAGGTCTTCACGACGCGACCGGATACCCTCTTCGGGGCCTCGTTCTGCGCCATCTCGCCAAATCATCCGCTGGCCGCGGCACTGGCGAAGGAAGATGCGGCCGTGGCCGACTTCATCGCCGCGTGCGCCCGTCTCGGGACCAGCCAGGAAGCGATAGAGACCGCGGAAAAGCAGGGCCTGCGCACGGCAATGCGCGCCCGCCATCCTTTTGTCGAGGACATGGACCTGCCGGTCTATATCGCGAATTTCGTGCTCATGGATTATGGAACCGGCGCGATTTTCGGCTGTCCGGCCCATGATCAGCGCGATCTCGATTTCGCCCGCAAGTACGACCTCCCGGTACGGCCCGTGGTCCTGCCGCCGGACGCCGATCCGAAAACCTTCGCCATAGCCGACGAAGCCTATGTGGGTGAGGGAACGGCATACAATTCCGCCTTTCTGGACCGCTTGAGCGTGGAGGACGCGAAGGCGGCCGCCATCGCCCGGCTGCAGGAGCTGGGCCACGGCGAGGGGGCGACCCAGTACCGCTTGCGCGATTGGGGCGTATCCCGGCAACGCTATTGGGGCTGCCCGATTCCAGCCATCCATTGCGGCGATTGTGGCATCGTGCCGGTGCCGGAGAGCGATCTGCCGGTCGAATTGCCCGACGACGTCGATCTGTCCGGGCCCGGCAATCCCTTGGCGCGGCACCCCACGTGGTCGCTGGTGGACTGTCCCCGTTGTGGCGCCGCGGCGCGGCGCGAGACCGATACCTTCGATACGTTCTTCGAATCCTCCTGGTATTTTGCTCGCTTCTGCAGTCCGCGGGCGGCCATCGCTTTCGAACGTGCCGCGGTCGATCATTGGCTGCCGGTAGATCAGTATATCGGCGGGATCGAGCATGCCGTCCTCCATTTGCTCTATGCACGCTTTTTCACGAAGGCTTTGAAGCAGTGCGGTTATCTTTCCGCCAACGAACCGTTCGCCGGCCTCTTCACCCAGGGCATGATTTGCCACGAGACCTATTGCGACCCGGACGGGGTTTGGCTATCGCCCGACGACATTCGACAAGATCCAGGCGGCGAGCCGGTGACCGCGGACGGGCGGCCTGTGCGCGTCGGCCGCTCGGAGAAAATGAGCAAGTCGAAGAACAACACGGTCGATCCGGCGCGCATTATCGAAACCTATGGGGCGGATACGGCACGCTGGTTTATGCTGTCCGACAGCCCGCCCGAACGGGACATGGAATGGACCGCCGCCGGGATCGAGGGCGCCTTTCGCTTCATGCAGCGCCTGTGGCGCCTGGTCACGGAGGCAGCCGCCGATCTGCCCGCGCCCGGGTCACCGATACCGGGCGATATTGCCGCGGAAGCGCTGTCCTTGCGCCGCGCGACCCACAAGACGATTGCCGCGGTAACGGAAGATATCGAGGCGTTCCGCTTCAATCGTGCGGTCGCCCGCATCCATGAGCTCGCCAATGCCCTGAGCGAGTTCCGAACAGGGTCGACGTCGATGACCGCCGGCGACCGCTGGGTGTTGCGGGAAAGCCTGGAGACCCTGGCGCGCCTGTGCGGCCCGATGGTGCCGCATCTCGCCGAGGAACTTTGGCGGTGCCTGGGCGGAACACGCCTGTTGGCCGGCGAGGCCTGGCCGCAGGCCGATGCGGCGCTGACCGTGGATACGGCGATCACCGTGGCCGTGCAGGTCAACGGAAAGCTGCGCGGCACCGTTGATTTGCCGCGCAATTCGCCTGATGATACCGCGCGCGAGGCGGCACTGGCCCTGCCGGCCGTGGCCCGGCTTTTAGCTGACGGGCCGCCGCGCAAGGTCATTGTGGTGCAGAACCGGATCGTCAATGTGGTCATCTAGGTCCCCGCGGCCCGCTCTGAAAAGCCTCGTCGGGGCGGTGCTTCTGCTTATGACATTCGCCCTGTCGGCGTGCGGCTTTCAGCCCCTGTACGGCCGTCCACAGGAGGGCGCCTTGTCGCCGGCGGAGCACATGGCGGCGGTGCGTATTGCCCCGTTGCCGGACCGCATCGGGCAACAGCTTCACAACCTGCTGCGCGACCGGCTGAACCCGCGGGGGCAACCCCGCGATGCGGCTTATGAACTGAAGGTGGAATTGGTGGAGTCGCGGCAAGAGTTGAGTATCCGCAAGGACGAGACGGCCACGCGCGCCAATCTGGTCGTCTCGGCCCAGTTCTTCCTTCAGGAGGCCGGCTCCGAGCGTATTCTGCTGCGTGGGTTGGCGACGTCGACCAACAGTTACAACATCCTGACCAGCCAGTTCGCGACAACATATGCCGAGTTGAATGCCCGCAAGCGTGGCCTGCGGGAAATTTCCGAAGACATCCGGACACGCCTTGGCATCTACTTCGCCGGTCTTGGCAACGCCACGTCATAGGTCCGGGGCGACGGGAGAACCCGAGCTATGGCGAAACTCGCGCCGCGCCAGGTTGACGGATTTCTGGCAAAACCAAGCGTCGACGTCCGCGTGGCGTTGGTCTACGGCGCCGATCTCGGCTTGGTGCGCGAGCGCTGCAAGGCCTTGCTCGCCGCTGTGGCCGGCGATCCCACCGATCCGTTCCGGGTCGCAGTGCTCGATGCGGCCGACCTGCGCTCCGATCCGGCACGCCTGGCCGACGAGGCGGCGGCCCAATCTCTTGTCGGCGGTCGCCGGGCCGTCCACGTGCGCAATGCCGACGACAGCATTGCCCCGCGCTTTCGCGATTTCCTGGCCGATCCGCTGGGCGATGCCCTGATCGTCGCAGAGGCCGGGGAGCTGACCGGCCGGTCCACCCTGCGGCGCTTATGCGAGTCCGCAAAGAATGCCGTGGCGATTGCCTGCTATCACGACGACGCCCGCTCCCTTCCGGCCGTCATTGCCGATCTTTTGCGGGCGCAGGGCTTGGCGGCCTCTGCCGACGCCAAGGCATATCTCGTGAACTACCTGGGCGGCGATCGGCAACTGACTCAGCGGGAGATCGAGAAACTCGCCCTGTATGTCGGCGCACGCGGCCCCGGTGACACGGGCGAAGAAGCACCCCGTATGGTCGACCTATCCGCCGCGCAAGCGTGCGTTGGCGATAGCGCGGTGATTTCCCTCGATGATCTCGCCTATGCCGTGGGCGATGGGGACTTGCCGGCGGTAGAGCGCGCCTTTGCACGCGGTCTGCAAGATGGCGCCCCGCCCATTCGGGTCCTGCGTGCCGTCGCCCGGCATTTCGAGAACATGCATCTGGTGGCCGGGCTGATCGCCCGGGGGCAGCCGGCCGATGCGGCGGTCAAAACCCTGCGGCCGCCGATATTTTGGCGCTATGCGAGCCGATTTCGCGCCCAAGCCGGTGCCTGGCCGGCGGGGGCATTGGGCCACGCCATTGGCCGCTTGCAAAATGTCGAAGCCGCATGCAAACAAACCGGCGCCCCGGACGCCGCGCTGGCGGCGCGTGCTTTGCTGGAAATCGCGTCGAAATCACCCTTTCGGCGCGGCCGGGCTCGGTAACGTAGCGATGTCCCCGAGCCGTCGGATAACCCGTTCCACCTTGATTGTTTCGCAATCGAATCAATCTCGGGTGTTGCGGACTACTGGGGCGTCCCGGGGGGCATCTGGTTGAGGCGATGCAGGACGTCGTCGAGCTGCTCGAGGGTCTGATAATGGACGGTCAAAGAGCCTCCCTGCCCCTGAAATTCAATCGTCACGCGCAGACCGAGCAACGCCGTTAAATCCCGTTCCAAGGCGATCGTATCCGGGTCTTTCGGCGGCGCCGGGGCTTTCTCTTTGCTACCGCCGGGCTTGGCGACGGCCGCTGACGGCGCGCCCTCGCCGCGGGCCAGGCGCTCGGCTTGCCGCACGGTCAGGCCTTCGGCGACGATGCGCCGGGCCAGGGATTCCGCATCCGGGGCACCGATCAAGGCTCGCGCGTGACCGGCCGAGATCTCCCCGCTTCCGAGCATGGCTTGCACCGCGTCGGGGAGGCTGAGAAGGCGCAGGGTATTGGCGATGTGGCTGCGGCTTTTGCCCAGGGCGCGGGCAACCTGCTCCTGCGTATGACCGAATTCGGCGGTGAGACGCTGGTAGCCCAGCGCCTCTTCTATGGCTGACAGATCCTGGCGTTGTATGTTCTCGACAATCGCGGCTTCCAGGGCCTGGGCATCGGTGAACTCGCGAATGACCACCGGTATTTCATGGACCTTGGCTATCTGTGCCGCCCGCCAGCGCCGTTCCCCGGCGACAATCTCGAACTCGCTCGGCCGCTCGGCGTGGCGGCGGACCAGAATGGGCTGCAGGATACCGTTGGCGGCAATCGAGTCAGACAGGGACTTTAGAGCCTCGGGCGCGAAATCCCGGCGCGGCTGAAACCGGTTCGGATGCAGATGCTCGATCGGCACGGCCTTGTTCGTGCGCACCTTATCCAGCGAGGCATAGTCGTCGCTTTCTTCCCCGAACAGAGCGGCCAAGCCGCGACCCAGGTTGGTACGCTTGCCGGAGTCACCCGCGGGGGCATCGTCATTCATGGCCGGCTTCCTTTCCATCGAGGTCCCGGCGGGCTCCGCAAATCCGAGAATCCCGGACTAAAGCACCAGGGCGGGGGTATGTCCTTGGGCCTGCTCACGGCGTAGGATTTCCCGGGCCAGGTGGATGTACGCCTGGGATCCGGCACAGCCGACGTCGTAGAGCAGGACCGGCTTGCCGTGGCTGGGGGCTTCGGAGACCCGGACGTTGCGGGGAATGACCGTCTCGTAGACGAAATTCCCCATGTGTTCGCGGACATCCTTTGCGACCATGTCGCACAAGTTATTGCGTCTATCGAACATCGTAAGCACAATACCTTGTATTTCGAGCGGCCCGTTGAAGGCCCGCTTCACGCGCCGGATGGTCCGTAACAGATGCGACAGCCCTTCCAGGGCATAGAACTCGGCCTGCAGCGGCACCAGGACCGCGGCCGCGGCTACCAGGGCATTGAGCGTTAGAAGGCCAAGCGCCGGCGGGCAATCGATCAGGATATAGTCATAGGGGGGGTCGTCGGCCAACGCCTTGCGCAGCAGGTATTCGCGCTGGGGAATGTCGATGAGCTCCAGTTCCGCGCCGGACAGATCCACATCCGCCGGCAGAATGGAGAGACCGGGGACCGCGGTATCAACCACCCCGTCGGCCAACGGCATGTCGCCGATGAGGACCTGATAAACGTTGCGCCGCCGTTGTTCCGGGTGCAGGCCGAGGCCGGTGCTGGCATTGCCTTGCGGGTCCAGATCGACCAGCAGCACCTCTTTGCCGCAGGCAGCCAGGGCCGTCGCCAGGTTCACGGCGGTGGTGGTTTTGCCGACGCCGCCTTTTTGGTTGGCGATCGCCAATATACGGGCCCGGCGGCGCGGGGCGTCGTCGGGGCTTTCCAGGTGTTGAGGCATCACGGCCGGCAATTCCCTTCGGTCAGGCAACTGAGCCGCAGGATCTGCGCCGCTGGATCGGTGCGGCTCGGGTACAGGTCAAAGCC
>JAJFGI010000148.1 GCA_021776215.1 Kiloniellaceae bacterium
CGGAAGCGGCGACGCCGCGACCATCGCCCGCACACCGGCGGCCACCAGCGCCGGCTCGGCCATGAGGCAGGCCCCGAAGCGGGCCTTCTGCACCCGGTCGCTGGGGCAACCGATGTTGAGGTTGATCTCGTCGTAGCCGACGGCCGCGGCGATCCGGGCGCACTCGGCCAGCTCCGCCGGATCCGCCCCGCCGACCTGCAGCGCGACCGGATGCTCGGCGGGGTTGAAGGCCAATAGGTCCGTGCGCCCACCGTGGACAATGGCGCCGGTGGAGATCATTTCGCTGTACAGCAGGGCGCGGCCGCTGATCAGGCGCAGGAACACCCGGTCGTGCCGATCCGTGCGCTCCATCATCGGCGCCACGCAGAGTCGGCGATCGAGCCGCTCGGCGTCGCCGCCTTGGCCGTTCTGCTTCATCCCAGCCTCTGAACCCAAAACCACCCTCCGGCGCTCGCCCGCAGCCAATCTAGGGCCTTGCGCCGGCCCCTCCAAGGGCCGAGATCCGCGGCCGGCGGCGAACGGTTAAGCAATCGGAAACGTCCCCGGGGAATAATCACCAACCACCACCTTAGGTTGAATACCCTTGCCAGATTCCCTCTCACCGGCGCCCTGCCCCACGGCCCCCGCCGGCCCGCGAGTCCTGATGATCGAGGATAGCCTCGATCTGGCCTGGCTCTACCGCCGGTACCTGCAGGACGAGCCGATCACGCTGGAGCATGCGACCACCGGGGCCGAGGCCTTGGCCGCCCTGGAGGCCGGCCCCCCGGCGGCGGTGTTGCTCGACCTCGGCCTGCCCGACATGGATGGGCGCGAGATCCTGCAACGGATCGTCGAGTCCGGCCTGCCGACCTCGGTTTTGGTCATCACCGTGCAAGACGACGTGGATGTCGCGGTCGCCGCCATGCGCGACGGGGCTTACGATTTCATGAGCAAGCCGATCCAGCCGGAGCGCCTGCTGACCTCCCTGCGTCACGCCCTGGAGCGGCAGCGCTTGTCGCATATGGTCGACAGCTATCGCCGTGATTTCGCCCGCGACCGCTTCGCCGGCTTCATCGGCGCGGCGCTGCCGATGCAGGCCGTCTACCGGATCATCGAGAGTGCGGCGCACAGCTCCGCCACCGTCTTCATCACCGGCGAGAGCGGAACCGGCAAGGAAGTTTGCGCGCAGGCCATCCATTCGTGTTCGCCCCGCGCCGACAAGCCCCTGATCGCCCTCAATTGCGGCGCCATCCCGCGCGATTTGATGGAGAGCGAGATATTCGGCCATGTGAAAGGCGCCTTCACCGGCGCCGTGCAGGCCCGCGCGGGCGCCGCCCGTCTGGCCAACGGCGGCACGCTGTTCCTCGACGAGGTTTGCGAGATGGACATCGGCCTGCAGGCCAAGCTGCTCCGCTTCGCGCAGTCGTCGCTGATCCGCCCGGTCGGCGCCGACCGGGCCGAGCGCGTCGACGTGCGCCTGATCTGCGCCAGCAATCGCGACCCCTTGCAGGCGGTGGAAACGGGTCGGTTTCGCGAGGATCTGTATTACCGCCTGCATGTCATACCCGTGCACCTGCCGCCTCTGCGCGAGCGGGATGACGACGTCCTGCTGCTGGCCCGCGAATTCCTGACGGCCTTCGCCGCCGAGGAAGGCAAGGCCTTCGCCACCTTCGCTCCCGCCGTCGAAGCTGTGCTGGCGGCCTATTCCTGGCCCGGCAATGTGCGGCAGTTGCAGAACGTGCTGCGCAATATCGTCGTCCTCCACAGTGGAGCGGAGGTGACGGTGGAGATGCTGCCGCCGCCGCTGGCCGCCGTCGCCACCGCCGAGCCGCCGCCGCCGGCCTGCGGAGGGAGCCGGGACCACCCCGGTTCGCCGCTTGTCCGCCCCCTGTGGCTGGCCGAGCGCGACGTCATCGAGGAGGCCATCGCCCGTTGCGGCGGCAATGTCGGCAAGGCGGCGGCCCTACTGCAAATCAACCCGTCCACGATCTACCGAAAGCGCACCGCCTGGACCCAGCGGGCCGGGGGCTGAACCGCTATTGCCGATAGCGCGGCGTAAGGCTAGGTTTGCCGCCCTCGGGAGGCGGGATAACCAACAACAATCAGGCAGCGGCGTACATGATCAAAGCGGTAACCTTCGACCTTTGGGACACCATGGTCCACGACGATTCCGACGAGCGTGCGCGCGCCGCTCGCGGCCTGCGATCGAAGCGGCAAGAGCGCCGGCACCTGCTTTGGCAAGCCTTGAACGAGGTCCAGCCGATCGATCGCGAGCGGGTCGAGCTGGCCTATGACGTCGCCGATGCCGCCTTCAACCACGTCTGGCATGATCAGCACATCACCTGGACCATCGGCGAGCGCCTGAAGGTTGCCTTGGCCGGCCTGGGGCGACAACTGCCGGACGCCGCCTTTGCCAAGTTGGTCAAGGCGCACGGCGAGATGGAGATCAAGATCCCGCCGGATGCGATCGAAGGCGTGGGCCAGGCGTTGGCCGATCTCGCCAACCGCTACAAGCTGTGTGTGGTTTCCGATGCCATCGTCACTCCCGGCAGCGGCTTGCGCGCGCTGCTGCGTTTGCACGATCTGGAGCGATACTTCACCGGCTTTGCCTTTTCCGACGAGGTCGGCCATTCCAAGCCGCATCGTGCCATGTTCGACTCGGCGGCGAATCAGCTCGGCGTGCCCATCGAGGAGATGGTGCACGTGGGCGACCGGGATCACAATGACGTGAAGGGGCCGCAAGCGCTGGGCATGAAGGCCGTGCTGTTCATCGCCACCCGGGACCGGGACAAGGACACTACGACGGCGGATGCGATTTGCGCCCGCCACAGCGATTTGCCGCAAGTCATCGACCGCCTGGCGAAAGCCTGACGGCACAACGGAGATACAGTCGATGGGCTCTCAACCGCGTTTCATTGTCGTCGATGGCTATTCGCGTGCCGGCCGCGAGGACCTCGCCGCCGGTGGCGCCAGCACGGCGGGCGA
>JAJFGI010000149.1 GCA_021776215.1 Kiloniellaceae bacterium
CCGTGGTAGACCATGTTGGCGTGCCCCATGACCGCCGACCAGATCGACATCTGGGATTCATAGGCGGCCTGGGCGTCGACCACGTTGCTAGCGCTGGAATTGCTGGACCGGTACGGCAGGTTGTAGCGGCGGGCGAGTTGACCGGCGGCCAGTGTCGCCTTGGTGTTCTCCGGGGTGCCGAAGGCCGGCGCGCCCGACTTCATGTCGACATTCGAGGTAAAGGCGCCATAGACCACCGGCGTGCCCGGCCGCACCACCTGCGCCAAGGCGATACCGGCCAGCGCCTCGGCATTCTGCTGCACCAGTGCCGCCGCCAGGGTCACTGGCGTCATCGCGCCCATCAACGTGAACGGCGTCACCACGACCGGTTGGCCACAGCGGGCCATGGCCATCAATCCGTCCGACATGGAGTCATCGAAACGGCGCGGCGAATTGACGCTGATCACGGTCAGCACCGCCGGCGACTCGCGCAACGCCGCCCGCGACACGCCGCGGGCCAGGGCGGCGATCTCAATCCCATCCAGGGCGCGATCGGCCCCGATGGCCGTGCAGTGATACACCCGATCGGTGTAGGTCACATTGGCGCGGTAGCAGTCGAGATGGCGGCTTTCCGCCGGCAGCTCGACCGGCGCCACCGGCTGATTGCCGATGCAGTGGATGATGTTCAGGCTTTGCGTCAGGCGCAGCAGATCGCAGTAATCGTCGAAATTTCCAGAGCGCCGGCCGCGCACGCCGTCGTGCACGTTAGGGGGTCCGGCCACCAGGGAGAAGTTGATCGAATTGCCGCCCAACAGCAGGCGCCGATCCGGATTGCGCGGCGTCAGGGTGACCACCTTCGGCGCTTTCGCCACCAGCTCGGCGATCAGCGCCCGGTCGAAACGGACCAGCTTGTCACCGCGATCAACCCGCGCCCCGGCGGCGGCCAGGATATCGAGCGCCCGATCGGACAGGAACTCGATCCCGATTTCTTCGAGAACGCGCAGCGAGGCGTCGTGAATGACCTCGAGCTGATCGGCGCTCAACACCTCCAGCGGCTGATAGGGATTGCGGAGCGACCGCCACGGCAATTGTTCCAATCCCGTGGCGCGCCGGCGGGCCGATTGTCGACGGTTTTCGCGCGCCATACGGATCGCTTCCTGGTCAGACGGCAGCAGGATACCCAGAATATTGCAGGAATGCGACCCGTCGTGTGTCTGGCGCGCGATGTGATCGGTCCTTCCATGGTTGGGGTCAAGGCGAGCGAGGCGTTTAGACCTCCGGCCCTTGCGCCACTTGCCGGCGGTCTCGCCACGATTCACCGGCGGCCAGGATGCAGCTTTGGCCCCCGGGGGCGGTCACAACGACGGTCCATGTGGTGCCGTCGCCGCTGGCGAACAGCTCCAGCAGGGCACCGTTGCTGGCCAAACCCATGGCAATTTGTGTCTCGGCATATCGGCTGCCTAGTTGCTCGATCATGTGGGCGCGGGTCGTACAGGGCGCGGGCGCCTGTGCGTTTCCCCTGGAAGCCATGCCGAGTAATACGGCCAGGGCGAGCACCACGGCGCCGAACACTCTCAAGATTGCCGATTTCGGGGTCTCGTTGGCAGTGATGTTTGCGAACATGGCTTGCTCCTTTCGCTCTCGGCCCGATAACTTTGGCCGAAGGGTTTCGCTTAGCTCTATGATGTGGGGGCGCGCGTCTTCGGCGCTGTGACGCGCGTCACTGATCACAAAAGCTTGAAAGCGCGTGATACCCGACGCGTATTGTCTGAAGACTGTATGATCGGACTGTGGAAATGCGTTTCCGCGGCGATTGAACCGACAAACGATTTGGGCGAAGCTGAAGCCTACTGATTAGATTGCACCGGCGAATTGTAGCTGGGCCGGCCAATCGTAAATGAGTGGATACCAATGGATCAGACCTTCGATCTGGTTGTACTGGGAACCGGAACGGCTGCCAGCGGTGTGGCAACCACCTGTCGGGCGGCCGGGTGGTCCGTCGCCATTATCGACGAGCTTCCATTCGGTGGCACCTGCGCGTTGCGCGGTTGTGATCCGAAGAAGGTGCTCCGCCGTGCCGCGGAAGTGATCGATGCGGCGCGTCTGATGCGCGGCAAGGGTCTCTCCGATTCAGATCTTTCGATCGACTGGCCGAAGCTAATGGCCTTCAAGCGCGAGTTCACCGATCCGGTGCCAGCCCGGCGCGAGGCAGGATTCGTGGATAAGGGGATTGCGACGTTCAACGGAACGGCGAAGTTCGTCGGAAAAACGTCGATAGCGGTTGGTGGCGAACGGTTGGACGCCCGGCATGTTGTGATTGCAACCGGCGCCAAACCCGTACCGCTGCCCTTAGCCGGTTCCGAGCACGTGATTACCAGCACGGCCTTTTTAGAGCTTGAAGAGCTCCCGAAGCGGATCCTGTTTATAGGTGGCGGCTTCGTCTCGTTTGAGTTCGCCCACATCGGTGCACGAGCTGGCGCCGACGTCGTTGTGCTCGACCGCGGTACGCATCCGCTTCCGGCTTTCGATCCAGACCTAGTCGCTCAGCTCGTCGAGCGCACCCGGCGTCTCGGTGTCACGTTTCATCCAAACGCGGCAGTCGAGGCGGTGGAGAAGACGAAGGACGGTGTGATTGTCGTGGCAGCCATCGACGGCACCACGCAGACGTTCGCAGTCGATCTGGTGGTCCATGGGGCCGGGCGCGCTCCGGCCGTCGATGCCTTGGACATTGAGGCCGGCAATGTACGGGCGAGCAAGAAGGGGATCGAAGTCAACGAGTTTCTGCAAAGCGTGTCCAACCCGGCGGTCTACGCGGCCGGCGACGTGGCCGCCACTGCTGGCCCGCCATTGACGCCCGTCGCGGGCTTGGAAGGCGCCGTAGTTGCTTCGAATCTCCTCAAAGGCAACCACGACCGCCCAGACTATACCGGCGTGCCCAGCGCCATCTTTACAATTCCGGCACTGACCCGTGTCGGGCTACTTGAAAGCGAGGCCCGAGATCAGGGGCGCGATGTAACGTGCAAATTCACGGATATGAGCGAATGGTATTCGGTCGAACGCGTCGGCGAAACCCATGCCGCCGCCAAGGTAGTAATCGAAAAAAAGACCGAGCGTATCCTCGGATTTCACCATCTGGGACCGGAATCCGGCGAAATCGTCAATCTTATCGGCCTCGCCATGCGCACGGACTTGCGAGTCCCCGACGTAAAGAAAATGATCAGTGCCTATCCGTCGGCGGGATCGGATATCGGGTATTTGTTATAGGATGCACGGATGGCCACGATTTATACGGGACTCTGAATCCCCCGTCGCTTGGCCATTCGCCTGCCCAACTCCGCCTGATCGGCCTTGCGTAGAGACTTGCGGGCCCGGGTCACGATTACCGCGTTTTCCCAGGCCAGATGGCGACGCTGCATTTCGCTGAAAGCAAAGGCGTTCTTCAGGAATTGCGCCGGATCGGCCAAGGCGTGGCCGGTGATGAGGCAGTCGATATCGCTGCACAGATGATCGTTCAGGCGCCGGTCGGTATCGTGCTCTGTGTGGAGCTGCGCAAGGATCTGCTTCAGATCGTCATCCGCCGGGGCCTGCTGGCGCAGCAAGGGGAAGAGGTCTTCCTCCTCGTCGGCGATGTGTAGCGGCAACTGCAGGCGGAGATAATCGCGCACCGCCACAAGCTCCTGCGCGTCCGCACCGTGGCGCGGATTGTGCAGCAAACGATCGAGCACACGACAAACGGCAAGCTGACTTGCGTGATCAGCCTCGATAACGGAAAGCGGCCGATTGAACGCCGCCGGTGTATGCTCTTTCCACTCGAAGCGCGCATTTGGCGAACTCGTGCGTGTCTTGAGTCCCGATTTCGCAGACATTATTCAAATCTCCATCCCGCCGCCTGAGTCCCCGACCGCGTGAAGTTTGCAGGCAAGACGCAGAAGTTGCATTGATTGGGATCAATTGCGTGGGTGGAATTGTACGAAATCGGCCCTGTAAGGTATTTTCCGGGAGATAACGCCGTGAAGGGAAGATTCGTTGCGGTGAACGACAAGATGCAGAGCGGTTATCGATACGCGTTGTCGGAGCCACCGGGCAAGAACTTCGCGCCCGACTTTCAGCCGGAACTGACGCCGCGCGACATGCTGCGCATGGGGGTATTTTGCGGCAAGTACATGACCGACGGGCGGGGGGAATTTCCGGCGAGTTGGTTCGAGGGTGCCAAGCTGTCGCCGGCCGGCCGGGACTGCGCCCTGAACTTCTTTGCCGTCGATGCCAGCCAGCCGCTCTCCGTCTGGCGCGCGAAGGGGTGGATTCACCCGGACGACCCGCGCGGCTGGTTCCAATGGTATTGCCGCTACTACAGGGGCCGCCGCCTGCCCGAGGAAGACCGCCGGCAAATTGCCCGCTGGAAGGCCATGCGCCGCCACGTCCGGCAGATTCAGAAGAATTGCGAGCCGGGGGACATTTTCTGCCGCAAGCGGCAGCGGCAGGCGCTGCTTCATTGGGCGTATGACAGCCAACAGCTCTAGTGCACCGGGTCACAGGCCCATTTGCGCCTGACGCGAACGGTGATACACACTCCCGGTCGGTTGTATAGACAAGTCAGGATCGTCTCATGGCCAAACCTCAGCCGTTCCGCCTGTCCCCCGGCGCCTTGACCTTGGCCGATCTGCGCGCGTTCTGGCAGGCGCCGCGGCCGGTCACGCTCGACGAGGCCTATGCCGGCGCCATCGACGCCTCGGCGGAAACCGTGGCCGCGGTCCTGCGCCGGGGCAAGCG
>JAJFGI010000150.1 GCA_021776215.1 Kiloniellaceae bacterium
GCGCCGGCGCCTAGAGCGTGGCCTTACCCTCCGCGCCAACCGTCGATATGGTTGTTGGGCTGTCGGCACGGCGCGCGTACACCGTGTGTCCACCGGACCTAACGCAGAGGAAACATCATGGCACTAACGCTGAAGCAAATAGGATTGGTGCTTACCGGGATCGTGGTTGGAGCCTTGAGCGTGCAGGCACTGCACGCGCAAGGGGGGATTATCCGGGTCGAATTGCGCAAAGCCGATCTGACCGGCCAGAGCGGCACCGAGGTCATCATGGCGACGCTGGACGTCCAGCCGGGCGGCACGGTACCGCGGCATTTCCATAACGGCGACGAGTTTCTATATGTGCTTGAAGGCGGATCTTTTCAGGCGCCGGGACAAGACACGGTGACCTTCGACACCGGGGCGTCTTTGCATTTTCCGCGGGAGGTTCCGCACGGCGGCTTTACGGTCGTTGGCGACAAGGCGCTCAAGATTCTAACCGTTCACGTTGTCGACAAGGGCAAACCTCTCGTCGAGCCGGTCAAGTGATACCGTGTCGGTTCATGACACCAGGCGGATGTGCCCGAATGCGCGGATCGCCGCCGCGCGTCCCCGATCCAACTCTCGCCGATGACGACACGACCTAGAGAATAAATTTACTCAGATCGGTGTTTTTGGCCAGCTCGCCGACGCGGGTGCGGACGTACTCGGCGTCGATTTCGATGGTTTCGCCGCCCCGGTCGGTGGCGCTGAAGGAGATTTCCTCCAAGAGCTTTTCCATCACCGTATGCAGCCGCCGGGCGCCGATGTTCTCGACGCTGGAGTTGATTTCGGTGGCCAGATCGGCCAAGGCGTCGATCGCTTCGTCGGCAAAGTCGAGGGTCACCGCCTCGGTTCCCAGAAGGGCGATGTACTGACGCACCAGGCAGTTTTCCGGCTCGGTGAGGATGCGGCGGAAGTCGTCGCGGCCGAGCGCCCGCAGCTCGACGCGGATGGGCAACCGGCCCTGCAGCTCCGGCAGCAGATCCGACGGTTTGGCCAAGTGAAAGGCGCCGGAGGCGATGAACAGGATGTGATCGGTCTTCACCGCCCCGTGCTTGGTGGCCACGGTGGTGCCCTCGATCAGGGGCAGGAGATCGCGCTGCACGCCCTCGCGCGAGACATCGGCGCCGGTGCGCTCCGAACGCGCCGTGATCTTGTCGATCTCGTCGAGGAAGACGATGCCGTTTTGTTCGACGGCGGTGATGGACTCGAGGGTGACCGCTTCCTGGTCGAGCAGCTTGTCGCTCTCCTCGCCGGTCAGCAGGCTCAGGGCATCGGCGACCCGCAGGCGCCGTTTCTTGGTGCGGCCGCCGAGGGCCTTGCCGAAGATCTCGTTGAGGTTGACCATGCCCATGCTGGCGCCGGGCATGCCGGGAATGTCCATGGTCGGCAGTTGCAGGCCGCCGGTATCGGCGGCTTCGACCTCGACCTCGCGCTCATCCAGATCGCCGGTGCGCAACATGCGGCGGAATTTGCTGCGGGTCTCGGCGCCGGCATTCTCGCCGACCAGGGCATCGAGCAGACGCTCCTCGGCGTTCAGCTCGGCCTTGGCCTTGACCTCGCGGCCCATGCGTTCGCGGGTCATGGCGATGGCGATTTCCACCAGATCGCGCACGATCTGCTCCACATCGCGGCCGACATAGCCGACTTCCGTGAACTTGGTCGCTTCGACCTTGAGGAACGGCGCCTGCGCCAGCTTGGCCAAGCGGCGGGCGATCTCGGTCTTGCCGACACCGGTGGGGCCGATCATCAGGATGTTCTTGGGCAGAACCTCCTCGCGCAATTCCTCGGGGAGCTGCTGCCGGCGCCAGCGATTGCGCAGGGCGATGGCCACGGCGCGTTTGGCGTCGTTCTGGCCGATAATATAACGGTCCAGCTCCGAGACGATCTCGCGCGGGGTGAAGGCCGTGGCCTGGGCGGCGTCGCCCGACCGGCGCGCCTCACTCGGCTGTGATGCTTTCGACGATGACACGGTCATTGGTGTAAACACATATTCCGGCTGCAATTTCCAAGGATTTGCGGGCGATGGCCTCGGCATCCAGGCCCTTCTGGTCGATCAACGCGCGCGCCGCCGCCAGGGCATACGAGCCGCCCGAGCCGATGCCGATCATGCCATCCTCCGGCTCCAGCACGTCGCCGGTGCCGGTGAGGACCAGGGCGACGGACGCATCGGCGACCGCCATCATGGCCTCCAACCGGCGCAGATAGCGGTCGGTGCGCCAGTCCTTGGCCAGCTCGACGCAGGCGCGGGTGAGTTGCTCGGGGTAGGTCTCCAGCTTGCCTTCGAGGCGCTCGAACAGGGTGAGCGCATCGGCGGTCGCTCCGGCGAACCCGGCGATCACGTTGCCCTTGCCCAGACGGCGCACCTTGCGCGCGTTCGACTTGATGATTGAATCGCCCAGGCTGACCTGGCCGTCACCGGCGATCACCACCTGTTTGCCCTTGCGCACGCACAGGATGGTGGTGCCGCGCCATTGGCTGCTCCGATTGTCGGCCATGCCCTGACAGATGGCCCGGATATGCGGCCGGGTCAAGCACCAGAGCGCCGGTTGGGGTAAACGGATCCCTGCTTCCTGCTATTACTGGGCCGGATCGCACAGAAGTCGCGTGGCCTCGGTCTCCAGGCGCCTCATGTCCTATCCGGCCAAACAAGACTCGTTGCGGCGACCGCCGGGAGGACCGGCTGCGGCTCCATCACGCGCTTCCTGCCCTTGGCTCAGCGCGGAGGGTGATCTTGCCGTCCTTGGCGAGACGCGCGAGAAGGAAGGCGGCGCTGTCCTCGCCAACTCCCAGCACCTTCGCAATGTCCGCTAAATCAGCCGCGCCCTTTTCTTGCAGCTGTCGGATCGCTTGGCCTTCCATGGTTTTCAACCACTCGGAAAAGAGACTCTGCAATTCCGGCGAAGCTAACGCGGCCATTTCGCTTGTCCGCTTGATAGCGGTCAGCATTTCGGCGCACATGCCCATGCACATCTGCATCATGGGCGGTGGAGCCTGCCCTCCCTCCGCCATCTGGCCCATCATCTTCTGCATCATGGCCATGGGGTTGGGGCTGCCCTTGCCCATTTGCGCCATCATCATTTTGGCCATTCCCATGCCCATCTCCATGGGGCCGCCAGCCTCTGGCCTCTTGTCTTCTCCTTTGCCCATCGCACTCCTCCAATTCAGGTTGCCACGACTTTGCGGAAGACCGCAGCGTAGTGAAACGGCGGCAGCTCAATGATCCGCTCCAGAGCGAATCCAGCCGGTTCCACAACCAGCCGGACATCGCCCGGCGACATGCGCATCTCGGTCTTCGGCCCTCTTGGCTTGCCCAGGACGGCCGTCCGCTCGCGCGGCAATGGGTGCCAGTTGACGATTGCAAACCGGCCGTCGGGATCGAGCACCGCGGCGACGGCGCGGGCCATCGCGGTTTTATCCGGAACGCCGTGGAAGGTGTTGGCGATCAGCACATAGTCCACCTTGCCCGGCAGCAGCTCCGGCAGATCGCGGGCGTCAGCGCAGATCAGGTCCCGCACGGTGGTTCCGGTTCGCTCAAGTTCGGCGTGGGTCTGTTGAAGCATGGCCGGGTCTATGTCCACCCCGTACACCTTACCCTCGACAATCCGCGCTAGAGGTGCCGTGAAATAGCCGTCACCGCAGCACAGGTCCACGACCACCATGGCCGGCGCCACGCCGAGCGAACGCACGATACCCTCGGGGTCCGGCCACAAGGCCGCCCACCAGTCTCGATCCGGCATGGCGGTTGCAGGAAAAAATCCTTCTATCGCTTCCATCTCCCGGTCTGGATAACGCACTTCGCTTGGGCCACACCTTGATCAAGATCAACCAGGATTTTCGTTGGACGGCGTTGATGCAAAAAGGGGCCTTTGATCCGCCAGCGGATCTCATGTGGCGCTGCGTGCAACCAATGCAGCCGGCCGATCTCTGATAATCCCCAGCGGCAAATCAAATGTCTATCGGAGCTTGATAGCCGGTATCCGACTACAGAAAGAATGGTACTTGGCCGCGATACTGGCGAACGGCGGGCCGACCTGTTACAAGGGCGCCGACTTTCAGCGCCCTGAGGGACGGCCCCCAAGACAGCCCCAACGGAGGTGGCGATGCGCCAGGCCAAGATCGCGCGCAAAACCAAGGAAACCCAGATCTCCGCCAGCATCGATCTGGA
>JAJFGI010000016.1 GCA_021776215.1 Kiloniellaceae bacterium
AAGGACTACAACTGGGCCAACCCGATCCACAAGCTGACCAAGACCAGCGTCTCCGGCGGCGGCCTGACCACCGGCAAGACACAAGACTATGCGGTCGAGCTCAAGGAGGGTGACTACCTCTACTCCTGCCCGCTCAACACCACGCCCGACTATCGCCTGCAGGTGCGCGGCTAACCGCCCAAGTCTCGTCCCAGTGGCCCTCCCCTCGGGTTTGCACGCGGCGGGATTTGTGCCACACTCATATGCATGAAATCGCATATGTTATAGGCACACAATGATGAGTCTCAGACTGTTCGCCAGCTTGCTCTTCGCCGGGGTCGCGGCCGGAGGCGCCCTCGCCGCGCAGACCATACCGGATCAATACCCGGCCTCCCTGCTTTATTCGAAACCGGTGGAGGTCATCCCGCATGTCTGGACCGCGATCGGCCAGACCGCACCCCCGACTTACGAGAACGCGGGCCACAACAATAATCTGAGCTTCATCGTTACCGGCGATGGCGTGGTCGTGATCAACGGCGGGGGCAGCTATCTGCTGGCCCAGGCCCTGCACGATGAGATCAAGAAAATCACCGATCAGCCGGTCAAACTGGTGATCGATGAGAACGGCCAGGGGCATGCCATGCTCGGCAATTCGTACTGGTCGGAGCAACAGGTGCCGATCCTCGCCCATGAGGAGACGGCGGCGGAGATCGAAAGGAACGGCGAACAGGCATTGATCGCCGCGCGGCAGCGGTTGAAAGAACGTGCCGACATGACCTTTATCAAAGGCCCGGACGAAACATTTCAGGACAAGAAGGTCGTCGAGATGGGAGACTTCACGATCGAGGTCCTTTACCTCGGCCCGGCGCACAGTCCCGGCGACACGCAAGTCTGGCTGCCTGAGCAGAAACTGGTGATCTCAGGCGACATGGCCTTCCACGAGCGCCTGCTGCCGATCTTCGCCGACACCGAGACGGCCGCGTGGGTGGAGACATGGGAGAACGAATTCGAGAAGCTGGGCGCGGTCTACGTGATACCGGGGCATGGCCACCCCACCAATATGGCGCAGGTGCGCCGCTATACCTATGACTACCTGGTCTACCTGCGCGGAAAGATCGGCGAACACCTGGCGGCGGGTGGCGACCTGAAAGACGCCTACTACGTCGATCAATCGCCCTACGCTCACCTAGACACCTTCGAAGAACTCGCCACCCGCAACGCCGGCCGCGTCTTTGAACAGATGGAGTTCGAGTAGGCGGGGTCGCGAGAACGGGTCAAGGCCGCTCGACGCGCGGCCTCCGGCCCCAATCCTCCAGCATGCGCCACAGTTGAAACACCAGCCCACCGAGGCCGAGCGCCAGCGCCGCCGTCACCAGCAGGAACCCGACCAAGGGGATCAGCCCGACGAGGAGCAGCAGGACAAGCCCAGCCAGAGTCCACAGCATGCGCCAAGCGAGCGGCTCGCCGGTGTAAGACCAACCGATGGCACGGGCCAGGCCACTGCCTGCCCAATAGGCGGCGGTCACCGTCGCCGCGGGAAGGAGCGCGGCATAGATCAAGAACGCGAACACCGCGAGGGGGATACCGACGATCGTGACGAGAATCAGGCTCGCGACAATCGGCGTCACGATCAACAGCGCGAGGCCGAGGCCAAGGGCGGTCCAGAAGCGCGCCCGCATGCCAGCCACGGCGCTGGCCAGGATCTCCGGCACCGTGGCGTGCAGGACGGCACCTATGATCGCCAGGCCGATAACGAGCGCGCCGGCAACACCCACGGCGATGCCGATGATCGCGCCGATCGACGCGCGCGGCCTGCCCATCTCGTGCCGTTCGATGCCGCCTGCGATCACGGCGTCCGGCGCGATCTCGGCCTCGTCGCCGCTGCGATAGGTCAAGGCACCGCCGATGCGGGCACCGGAGTCGATGCGTAGCTGCCCCGCCACGACATCGAGGTTGCCGCCGATCTCACCGCTGACGCGCACGCGCCCGGCGGCGACCTTGACGTTGCCCTCGATGCGGCCTTCGAGCTCGATGTCGCCGCCGGCCAGCAGCGCATACCCGGACACGCGCGCGCCCGGCCGCAGGTAAATTCGGCCGCCCGCGGCGATCAGGTCTTCGCTCAGCTCTCCGTCCAGGTCGATCTCGCCGGCGGCGGCGATCATGTCCTTCGCCGAGAGCCGGTTCAGCCGCAGCGACCCACCCGCCGCGATCACGTCGTCGGCCGTCACCCTGTCGGCCGAGACGTCGCCGCCGGCGACGAAGAGGTCGCCAAGCGTCGCGTCGTACACACGCACGGACTCCCCGGCCACCACTTGCTCCCCGGTCAAGGTGCCGGTCAGCCGCCGCGACTCGTCCTCCGATGCGAACGCCGCGATGGCAACAGCGGCAGCCGCCAGAGCGAGGAACGCGGCCGCGCAAGCGGGCCGGGCGCGTATTATAAGAGTTTGCATGGTTTTGAATCTCTCCTCGGTCCTCACGCCAGCGCCCCTGTGCGCTCTCATGTCAGTGCGTGAGTTATGTCAGCCTACGGCCGGCATGGCCTTGCGCTAGGTCAAGGCGTGGGTTTACCTGCGGCGAAAAATCGGCACGCGGCGTCTCTATACATTCAGTCCCGCCGCGAGGCCGGCCTTGTAGCGGATTTCGGCTTGCCGGAAGGCGGCCCGGGAATGGTCCATGTGCCAAGGTTCTTCGACCAGGGTTTCGTGCTCCCATTGGCTACGTGGTTGCGGCGGGTTGAAGAAGTCACCGGCGTAGACGTGAATCGCGCTGGTCAGCTTGGCAATCGGGTTGGCCACGGAATGAATTATATCGCGACCCAGGGTCGCCACTTGTCCCGGTCCCATGGAGTCGGCGCCCGCGGCTTCGATGCCGGGCCTTGTGCCGCCACCCGCACCGGCATCGATGCGGCGCCAGAATATGTTGTCCTCCCGCCCACTATAGATGCCGATGACGGCGAACATGTTGTGGTTATGGGGGAACAGGGTCATGTAAGGCGCCCAGACAAAATTGATCACCGTCAGATCGTTTGCCTGATACAGCGGATACACGCCGGCCTTGGTCGGCTCACCTAGTTCAGAGACAATCCCGGATGGATCGGCGACCGCTTCCAGCACAAGCTCCCGTATTGCTTTCTGCCCGTCACCGACGGCCGACTTGCAGTTCTCGATAAAACGATCCTTCTGAAACATGGATCAGTCCTCCCTACCGGTTCGCCGAAGCGGAAGTTTAGCGCGGCCTCATTCAGCGCCGCCGCCGAGCCGTCGGACAGACCCGTCGTTCAAACAGCCATGCTTGATTGTTTTGCATGTCGCTGATGTTGCGACGGACGGCGTCCATATCCAACGCCGCCGCGCGATCGATGATGTTCCTGATCTCGTCACGGGGCGTCGCATCAATCGGTTCGCAATAGAGGACAACCTGATCGCGCATGATCATCAACGCGGGCAGTCGATCGGAAACGCCGAACATCGCCGCAAGATCGGGCGATGAGGTCGCATTCACCCGACCCCAGTGCCAGAGTGCCGAGTCTGCTACTGAGTCGCGTAGGGCCGTGAACGCGGCGTCGTCATCCGCCTTCGGATCACCGGTAAAGACGACCGCAACCATCGGATTGTCGGCCATCACGCGATGAAAATTATCCGTGGTGAGGTCAACCATCATCAAATTTCTCCTCACCGAGATCGTTGGAGACGAAGATCAAGATTCTTAAGGTTGTTCCTCCCGATCGACGGCAACGCTAGCACAATAGCTCTCAGCCCGTAAATCGGGCGCCGATCCGTTACGACAGGTGATGGCCCACACGTAAGGATAGACGCGGTCGCGGGATACGGCCTGATTGTGCGCGGTCAGCCGGTCCGGTCCCACGTCCCCTTGCCGCCCAGCCCCGCGATCATCGCGTCCAGCTCGTCGGCAGCCGCCGCGAGGCGATCCTCGTCGCTGGAGCGCAGGACCAGGCGGGTCGCGAAATGGCCATCGCGGCTGAAGGGGTAGCTGCCCATCTCCACATCCGGATAGGCGGCTTGCAGGGCGCCGAACCCGGCGGCGATCTTGCCCTCGGGCACCGAGACCGTGAGAGTCCGGGAAAGCAGCGGCTTGCCACCCACCAGGCGGTGCACGACGCTCTCGAACATGGCCTGCATGATTACCGGAATGCCGGCCATGACGAAGACGTTGCCCATTTGAAAGCCGGGCGCGGTGCTGACCGGATTGTCGACCAGGGTGGCCCCCTCGGGCGTATTCGCCATGCGCAGGCGCGCCTCGTTGAGCTCGCCGGCGCGATAGTTGCCTTCCAGGCGGGCGCGCGCCTCCGGATTCTGAATCAGCGGCACGCCGAACGCCTTGGCGATCGAGGCGGCGGTGATGTCGTCATGGGTCGGCCCGATGCCGCCGGTGGTGAACACATAGTCGAAGCGCCCGCGCAGCGCGTTGACGGCATCCACGATATCCGCCTCGATGTCCGGCACCACGCGCACCTCGAGCAGGCGCACGCCGATCTCGTTCAGGCGGCGCCCCAAAAAGGCGATGTTGGCGTCCTGAGTCCGGCCGGACAGGATTTCGTTGCCGATGACCAGAAGGCCGGCCGTGACAGGCTGCTCCGCCATGGGTGCGGGTCTGGCGGCAGGGCGCTCCCCGCTAGCCGCGGGTATAGCCCTTCGCCTCCATGCACTGGCCGAACAGGCGCGGCAACCGGTTAGTGCGCGCGAACTGGTTCATGCGCTGGCGCAACTCGACGACACCGATTCCGCCCGTCGTATCGTGCAAGGCCGCATTGGTATCGCTTTCGATGCGGGCGTCATGATCGGTCTGGGCGCGCGCATAGCTGTAGCAATCATCGGCATCGCTCCGATAGCGCTCGTTCGGCGTATCCGGCTTCAGCCAGATCGCGCCGTCGGGCCCGGTGAACGTGGCATCCTCGGGCCCGCTGCCGGCGGCGGTGGATTGCGCCCCCCCGGCGTTGCCATCGGGGTAGGTCCCGCCGGAATTGGCCCCCGAATCCGGGCCGGCGGGCTGCGCCGACTCGCTGCTGTCGATGGCGGTCGGAGGGGCCGAGACCCCGGACTTCGCTGCCGGGGTGCAGGCAGCCAACGCCAGCACGGCTGCGGCGGCCAGCAAAAGGGAGAAGTAACGCATGGACTGAAACCTCGAAGCGGCAATCTGGGCAAAGCGACCTGGCGACATGTCCCTCCCGAGTCGCCGTCCTAACCTTGGGATGCCGGCCTGGAAGTTGCAAGTGGCAAGCGTGTGAGCAAGCGGTGATAGTGTTGAAAAGTGCGGCTTTGACCTCTACCTTGAGGCCATGAGATTTCCTGATCCGTTGATTCGCGGCCGCCTGTCCCGGCGCTATAAACGCTTCCTGGCGGATGTGGAGCTGGAGAACGGCGAGGTCGTGGTGGCCCATTGCGCCAATCCCGGCTCCATGCTCGGTCTGGCCGATCCCGGCTCCGAGGTGTGGCTGTCGCCCTCGCGCAATCCGGCCCGCAAGTTGAAGTTTTCCTGGGAATTGATTGCCGTGGACGGTCACCTGGTGGGCATCAACACCGCGCTGCCCAACGGCATCGTCGAGGAGGCGATTCGCGCCGGATCGATCGCCGAGCTCACCGGTTATGCGGGCCTGCGCCGGGAGGTCCGCTATGGCCGCAACAGCCGCATCGACATGCTGCTCGAGGGCGACGGCCGGCCGCCCTGCTATGTCGAGGTCAAGAACGTCCACCTGAAGCGCGGGCCTGACGCCGCCGAGTTTCCCGATTCGGTCACCGCCCGCGGCACCAAGCACCTCATCGAGCTGGCCGATGCGGCCGAGGCCGGCGCCCGCTCGGTGATGCTGTACCTGGTCCAGCGCGGCGACTGCGACCGCCTGGAGATCGCCGCCGATATCGATCCGATATACGACCGTACCTTGCGGGAGGCCATGGCGCGCGGCGTCGAGGCCCTGTGCTATAGTTGCCGCGTCGGGCATGACACCATCGAGGTCGACCGCCGCCTGCCCCTCACCATTTGATGGGGCCATATAGGGGGCCCATCTAAAGGGGCTCGAAAGATTTGTTGGCTTAATGTTTAGGGTCATGACTATGGGACAGGGTCTACCTGCCGAAGATTTGGACGCCGAGGAGCAACGCATCGTCATCAACGACGAGCAGGGCGTCGCGGGCATGCGCGCGGCCGGGCGGCTGGCTGCCGAAACCCTCGATTTCATCACCCCGCATGTGGCCGCCGGGGTGACCACCGAGGCGCTGGACCGCCTCTGCCACGAGTTCATCGTCGCCCGCGACGCGGTGCCGGCGCCGCTGGGCTACCGCGGCTTCCCCAAGTCGATCTGCACGTCGGTCAATCATGTGGTCTGCCACGGCATCCCCAGCGACCGGAAGACGTTGGCCGACGGCGATATCCTGAACATCGACGTGACCGTGATCCTGGACGGCTGGCACGGCGATACCAGCCGCATGTTCTTTGTCGGCAAGCCGAGCGTGAAGGCCCGCCGCCTGGTGGAGATCACCTACGAGGCGATGATGCGCGGCATCGAGGTGGTCAAACCCGGTGCCACCCTGGGCGATATCGGCCACGCCATTCAAAACCATGCCGAGAAGAACCGCTTTTCCGTGGTCCGCGACTTCTGCGGCCACGGCCTTGGCCGTATCTTCCATACGGCGCCCAGCGTCCTGCACTACGGCAAGCCCGGCTACGGCACGGCCTTGCGCGAGGGTATGTTCTTCACCATCGAGCCGATGATCAACGCCGGCCGCTTCGAGGTGAAGGTTCTCGAGGACGGCTGGACCGCCGTCACCCGCGACAAATCGCTTTCCGCCCAATTCGAGCATTCCATCGCGGTCACCGCCGACGGCTATGAGATCTTCACCCTATCGCCCAGCGGCTGGCACGCGCCGCCCTACGGAGACGCCGAGTCCGCCTAGAGCGCGGGGGGCGCGGGGCGCGCAATGACCAAGGACGAGAAACCCCATTTTCACGGCCACCGGGATCGGCTGCGCCGGCGCCTGCTGGACAAGGGGCCTGCGTCCCTGGCCGACTATGAATTGTTGGAGTTCCTGCTGTTCGGATCGAAGCCGCGCGGCGATACCAAGCCCTTGGCCAAGACCCTGGTGGCGCGGTTCGGCAACCTGGCCGGCGTCCTGGCGGCCAGCCCGCAGGAGCTGGCCACGGTGACCGGCATGGGCGATGCCTCCATCGCCGTGCTCAAGGCGATTCCGGAGGCCGCCATGCGCCTGGCGCGCGAAGACCTGGCGGACGGTCCGGTGATCGGCTCATGGGATAAGCTCCTGGCCTATTGTCGCATCGCCATGGGGCGCGAGAAAGTGGAGCAGTTCCGCTTGCTGTTCCTGGACCGCAAGAACCGGCTGATCGCCGACGAGGTGCAGCAGCGCGGCACCATCGATCACACGCCGGTCTATCCGCGCGAGGTCATCAAACGGGCCTTGGAGCTGGGCGCCTCCGCCCTCATCCTGGTACATAACCACCCGTCCGGCGATGCCACCCCCTCCAAGGCCGACATCGAGATGACCCGCGAAATCGAGGAGGCCGCCGGCAAGCTCGGCATCGCCATCCACGATCACATCGTCATCGGCCGCAGCGGCCAGCAGAGTTTCAAGTCCATGGGCCTGCTTTAGCGGCCACGGCAAACCGAGTGGTTGGCCCTTATGCGGACGTCACGGCTCCGGGCGTACAATCAAACGGGCCGCTGAGTGCAAAATTCCAACACTCGCGTTTCGCCAAGTACATGGCATCGTCCGCCTTTCCAATCAGGGTTGGTACATCCCCCGCATCCTGCGGATAGAGCGCGACCCCAATACTTGCAGAGACGCCCACGGATACACCGCCTAGCATGAACGGCTTGGTGAGCGTGGCGCCGATTTTGTTGGCGGCGGCGACCGCCCCCCGCGCGCCGGTGATACCCTCGAGTATCAGCGCGAACTCATCGCCGCCGATTCGG
>JAJFGI010000151.1 GCA_021776215.1 Kiloniellaceae bacterium
ACGGTGGTCGAACCCTGGCCGATATCGACGGCGCCGTTGAAGAAGGTGAGCTGACCCGACCGGTCCAAGGTGACGCGCATGGTCGACGGGTTGGGCAGCGACGTGTTGCCGCAGCCGTACCACATGCAGCCGACACCGACACCGCGCCGGGTGCGGCCGTCGCTTTCGCCGTTCTGCGCCGCCGCCTCGCCGCGCAAGCGCTGCCAGTGCGGTTGCAGGGCCTCCAGGCATTGCGCCAGGCCGGCACTGTGTTCAAGCACCTGACCGGTGGCGGTGGGTTGACCGGCGCGCAGGGCATTGCGCAGGCGAAACTCAAGCGGGTCCAGGTTCAGCTTTTCCGCCAGATCGTCGTAGAGCGACTCCTGCAGGATCGCCACCTGCGGCACGCCGAAGCCGCGAAAGGCGCCGCTGGGGGTGCCGTTCGTGTAGATGGCTCGGCTGTGCATGAAGACATTCGGCACCAGATAGGGGCCGCTGCCGTGGACCGGCACCCGGTCGGCCACCGTCGGCCCCCACGAGGCATAGGCGCCGGTATCGAAATCCGCCGCCATGCGGATGGCGGTCAGCTTGCCATCACGGCCGGCGGCGGCGCTGGCACGGATACGCGCCGGATGCCGCTTGGTGCTGGCGGCCATGGATTCGATGCGGCTGTAGACGCAGCGCACCGGCCGCTTCAACACCCACGCGGCGACCGCGAGCATGGGCTGCACCGAGACATCCAGCTTGCCGCCGAAGCCACCGCCGCACGCGGTGGGCACGATGCGCACGGCGCTTTTGTCCAGCCCCAGGACGCGGGCGACCTCGTCCCGATCCAGATACGGCGCCTGAGTGCTGGCGGCCACCTCGATGCGCGCGCCGTTCTCGCCAATGCGCCGGGCATAGCCCGCCTCCGGCTCGATATAGGCATGTTCCACGTAGGCGGTTTCCAGCTCGCCCTCGGCCACGGCCACGGCCGAGGCCAGCGCCGCCGCCACGTCGCCCTTTTCCAGATGTCCTTCGGCGAGCACGTTGTTGGGCCGGCTGGCATGAATCGCCGGCGCCCCATCGCCCAGGGCCGCCGCCACACCCATGACCGGCTGCTCCGGCTGCCAAGTCACCAAGGCGTCATCAAAAGGCACCGCCTCGATTGCAGCGCGTTCGCCCACCAGGGCCAGCACCGCCTCGCCCCGATAGCGCACGAAGCCCTCGGCAAAGACCGGCTGGTCTTTGAGATGCGGATAGATGCCGAAGCTGTTTTCGCCGGGCACGTCGGCGGCGGTGAGGATGGCCGTCACGCCGGGATGGCGCTGCTTGACGGCGTCGAGATCGCCGAGGGTGAAGCGCGCCCGGGCATGCGGCGAACGCAGGGCGCGCAGCCACAACGCCCCCTCCGGCGCCGCGTCGGCGCCGAACACATCGGTGCCGATTACCTTCGGCAGTCCGTCGGCGCGGGCCATTGGAGCGCCAACCGCGTGCCCCTTGGCGGGCGCGGCACACACATCGCCGGCGGTGGTGCCAACGAATCGATGCGCGTCCATGACCGCCTCGATGATCTTGCGATAGCCGGTACAGCGGCACAGGACGCCGCCGAGGGCGTCCTTCACCGCCGCCTCGTCCGGTGTCGGGTCGCGGCGCAGGAGATCGCTGGCTGCCATCAGCATGCCCGGCGTGCAGATGCCGCATTGCGCCGCGCCATGCGCCAGGAACGCGGCCTGCAGAGCCGACAGCGCGCCGTCCTTGGCCAATCCCTCGATCGTGCGCACCTCGGCACCTGCCGCCTGGGCCAGGGGCACCAGGCAAGCGCACACCTGCTGGCCATCGAGCAGCACCGTGCAGGCGCCGCAATCGCCGGCATCGCAACCGACCTTGGTGCCGATGGCGCCAAGTTGATCGCGCAGCACATTGGCCAAGCGCGCGAAAGGTTCGGCGGCCACCGCCACCGGCCGGCCGTTGAGGATGAAGGCGGTCTCGCGCACCCGCGGCGGCGCTTGGTTCATGGTGTATCCGATCCTTGCCCCAGCCGCGCCAGCAAGCGCCGCACCAGGATGAGCGCCGCCGTCCGCCGATACGTGGCGCTGCCGCGCGGATCGTCTATGGGCGACAGACCGGCGAGGTGCGTCTCGTCAACCAGATCCGCCAGGCGCGCGTCGGCCATCTGGCCGATCAGCGCTGACTCCAGGGCAGCGAGGCGCTGGGCCACCTCCGAGCAGGAGCCGACGGCAATGCGCGCCGCTGCGACCCGCCCCGCCGCATCGGTTTCGATCAATCCCGCCACCATGACGATGGAGATCACCAGGTACTGCCGGGCGCCGAGCTTGAGGAACGACGAGCGGGCGGTTTGCCCGCGCTTTGGAATGATAACGGCGGTGAGCAGCTCGTTCGCCTTCCGGTCGGTCAGGCGATTGCCGGTGACGAAGCCGGCAAGCGGCACGACCCGTTGACCATCGTGACTGGTCAACTCGACCTGGGCGTCAAGCGCGAGCAGCGCCGGCACACCGTCGGCGGCCGGCGAGGCGTTGCATACATTCCCCACCACCGTGCCGCGGTTTTGGATCTGCACACCGCCCACCTCGCGCGCCGCGAGGCGCAAGGCCGCGAACCAATTCGGCAGATCGGCCTCCAGCACATGCGTCCAGGTCACCCGGCAACCGAGGCGATAGGCGTCCTCCGTCTCAACGATGCGGTCGAGATCGGGCAAGGCGCTGACATCCAGGAGATGGGCGGCGAATGGCTTGCCCCAGGCCTGGGCCGTAGCCAGCGCGGGATACACATCAGTGCCGCCGGCGATGATGGTGCACGATTGCCGCGCCAGAATCGCAAGGGCCGACTCAATTGTCTCCGGGCGGTCGTATGACTGCATCAACAGCGCCCTTTTATGGCCGCCGGACTTTCCCGCGGGACACCCGGCTTTTTCTTTTGTATACAAAACGATATCGGCGGCTCGATTTTCTGTCAAGATGGGCGCGATACGCGAACGCGAAATGGAGGTTTCCATGGCGGCAACGGCAAGTTCGGAACAACCCGGCACATTGGCTATCGTCAACATTGGTCTGATGCTCTCCGGCGATCTCGGCAAGCCGATCCTCGGGGCCGATACCCTGCTCGCCAAGGATGGGCGCATCGCCGCCATCGGCACGCGCGCCGATTGCGACGTGGACAGTGCCGACAAGGTGGTGGATGCCAAGGGGGTTACCCTTTGCCCGGGGTTGATCGACAGCCACGTGCACCCGGTGGCCGGCGACTGGACGCCGCGGCAAAGCCAGCTCAACTGGATCGACAGCTCGCTGCATGGCGGGGTGACCACCATGATCTCCGCCGGTGAGGTGCACATGCCCGGCCGCCCCAAGGACATCGTCGGCCTGAAGGCCATGGCGATCGCGGCGCAGCGCTGGTTCGCCAACTTCCGCCCCAGCGGCGTCAAGGTACACGCCGGCGCGCCGGTGATCGAGCAGGGCATGGAGGAACAGGATTTTAAGGATTTGGCTGAAGCCGGCGTTACGCTGTTGGGCGAAGTCGGCCTGGGCAGCGTCAAGGCCGGCGACGAGGCGAAAAAGATGGTCGCCTGGGCGCGCAAGTACGGCATTCAAAGCACCATCCACACGGGCGGTCCGTCGATTCCGGGTTCCGGCCTGATCGACAAGGACGTAGTGCTGGAGGCGGATGCCGACATCATCGGCCACATCAACGGCGGCCATACGGCCCTGCCCGACGATCAGATCGAATGCCTGTGTTCGCAATGCAGCCGGGGGATCGAGATCGTCCACAACGGCAACGAGCGCTCGGCGCTT
>JAJFGI010000152.1 GCA_021776215.1 Kiloniellaceae bacterium
TGTTCGGATTCCACGACCTAACCGGTATCACGTCGATCGAGCTCAAGCAGAACTCTGTGGTTCGCCACACCTGGAGCGGCGCCGAGCTCCAGGCCGACCGGCTCTATTCGGATAACTTCAACAGTTCGCCGACTTCGGACACCACCTGGAAGCTGAAGATTGTCGGAACTCCTACCTCGCCGTTCTACCTCTGCGCCTGGGCGCTTGGGAATGCGTCGACGCTCGCGCACCAGTTTGCCGATCGGATATCGATTGAGCCGATGCGCGAGCAGGACGCCGACCGCGGGCCCGGTATTCCACCCATCAATGAGTCGAGCTTCGACCGCCTTAGATTCTCGGGCAGCTATCTCGCTCTCTCGACTTCAGAACGCGACGAGATTCTGAACATGAGGCGGGACAGCCAGGCGGGAGCGGAGCCGATCGTTGTGGCGCCGGACACCAACGATGATTCCCTCGTCCTTTGGGCGCGGGCGATCGGGTCGTGGAGATACGACAAGGTCTCCTACGGCGCCATCTCCAGGTGGTCATTCCCAGAGATCGTCCTCGAGGAGGACGTCTTCGTGAAGGACGGTGGCTGATGCCTCGTCGGTCGACGAGAGACCTCAGCGACCGAGAGCTCCATGAGCAGATCCGGAGGGCAATGAGAAGCCTCGACTCGGCACATGCTGAGATTCAAAGAAGACTGGAACGAAAGAATCACGGTAGAATAGCCACGGATTCAGCCACCCCCGCCGAAGCGGGCACCGCTGATTCCTGAACACACGCCGACCACCCCGCCCAACAGCGGCACCGTCGCGGAACCGAAAGGACGCGATGGATGTCGATCTCCTCTCAAGCTGAACACACTCACGGGATCCCCCGTCTAGGTTCAAGCGCCGGCCGCGCGCAGTTCTGGCCGAGCGTCGCCCTGTTTCTCGCGGGCGTCGTAGCCACCGGAGTGCTCATGATGCTGCGCGGCGACTTCCTTGGCACACGTGCCGCCGAGCTCGTCGAGAAGCGCCTCTCCGGTGAAATCAGCGCGACGGAAACGCGTTTCAACACACGGATGGATCGCGAGATGGTCGTCATCCGCCAAGACATCCGTGAAATCAAAGAGTCACTTGTGCGCCTCGAGGAGCGAGGTCAGTAGAGGAGATCAAGATGCTGAGAAAACTGAAGGTCGCCGGAATCGTAATGCTGGCACTCCAGGTAGCTCGAGGTTTCGGCCTAGAGCTGCACGCCCCCGAGGACTTCGGGCAGAGCGTTGAGATCCTAGTGAACTCGCTCTACGCCGTAATCCCTGTCGTCGCCGGCTGGTTCACACCGGAGTCGGCCGCACAGGTCGCAAGGCTGAAGCTGAAGTAAATGCCAGCCCCGGAGCTCATCACCCATCTGATCCTTCACACGACCGCCGGGTCGTGGGGATCCGTTGAGTCTATCCGACGCCAGCACACCACGGAGCGCAATCCACCGTGGGCCGACATCGGCTATCACTATCTGGTCGGCAATCCATTTCCGACGTTCGAGACCTGGAAGCACAAGCGCCCGAGCATAGAGAACGACGGAAAGCTATTTCCTGGCCGCGACCTGGACCACGACGGCGACGTGGACGAGGAGATCGGGGCGCACGCCATCGGCTGGAACGGGCGGAGCATCGGGATCGCCTACGTCGGAGAGGGTGGACACATCACCGGCGCGCAGCTCCACGAAATGCTCTCGCTCTGTCGCGACCTCTGCCACCGGTATCGAATCCCGTTCAAGAACGTCATCGGCCACTACGAGACCGGGGCGAACAAGACCTGCCCGGACCTCGACATGGATCACTTTCGAGAGCTCTTGGGGCTCCTACAATGAGGCGTCGACTACGCTCGTTCATCGTTGGCCTGGCGCTCGTCGCCTCGCAGTGCGCTCACCCAGCCGCCGGTGAGGTTTCCGTTCGCGGAGGCAAGTTCTGGTTCAACGGAGAGCGCAAGGACGTCGTCGTCGGCCGGAGCTCGTTCAAGCTCGCGAACATCGTCACGTACCACTACACCGGCCAGGGCGGCGGGAAGTACAACCTCGGTTTCGCTCGCCGATGGGTCGAGCACAACCAGCGAATCTTCGGTAAGGACGTCGTTCTTCGTGTCTTCCTCGAGACGGCCGGCTGGCAGCCGTGCGAGGACAACGACTGCATGTTCGGCTCGGAACCCCGGGACCAGGGGTTTTGGCAGCGTGCGCGCCTGCGGGATGGGGCTCGTGAGACCGAGGTCCACCCGGTCGGCCGCAAGGTCGTCGAGTGGTTCTTCGCCGAGAGCGAGCGCTCCGGAGTCGCCTTCGAGCTCGTCATCGATGCCACCCTCAAGCACGACAACATCCCCGCCGGCGAGATCGATCACGTCATCCGTCAGGTCGGCGTGCTCATGGGCGAGCTCGCGGTCAAGTATCCGCGCGCGCTCATCATCCCGAACCTCCGGAACGAGTACAACGCCCATAACCAGAGTGGCCACACCCTCGCCGACGTCAACATGTGGGCGGTCCGGTGGGACCGGGACGAGTACTGGATCGACGCCCCGTTCATCGTCGACCCGGGCGGTGGCAACGTTTTCGAGTATGAAGTCGGGCCCGAGCCCGGCCGTTACAACGCCGGCATGGTCCACCCGGACCGCGGCGAGGGCTGGGAACGCTTTCCGAATCCGAGCCAGATCCAACGCCTGAAGGACGACGCGCGCGGAATGCCGGTCGGCTTCACCGAGTCGATGTATTACGTGGAGGCCATCGACAGGCCCAGAGCCGAACGGTGGTACCGCCGCGGAGGGTGGACGACGAACCTCCAGCAGTACAAGAGCTTCGTGAAGCACGCGCTCCAGCAGGTCGACTACTTCATCATCCACGACGAGAAGGGCGCGCAGTCCGACCCGGACTGGCCGCGGCCGATGACTCGTCTCGAGGAGTGGCTGGCCGAGGAGTTCAGCGGTACACCCCCACCTCCGCCCCCGTCGACAACCACCACGACGATTCCGCCAACAACGACGACGACGGTTCCGCCGGACCCAGAGCCCGGTCCGGGCTTCGACCTCGAAAAGCTCCTCGGACTGCTGAGGCTTCTCGGGATCGACCTCGACCTCACCGGCGTCGGAGAGTTCATTCAACGAACAACGCTCGAGCTCGACGCGCGCGGAAAGCAGCTCGACCGCCTCGAGGCGAACCAGGTCCAGATTCTCGCCGAGCTCGAGGAGCTCCGGGTCTCCCCACCGCCCACCACCACGACCACGGTTCCGCCGACGTCGACGACAACGACCGTCCCTCCAGAGCCGGAGTACATGCCGGCATGGGACGAGCTCGCGAACGAGCAGTTCGGGCGAGCCCCCCACCGCACCGCGACCTGGCGCAAAGCGCTTATGTCGATCGACCAGCAGCTCATCTGGGACGGGATCAGGCACCCAGCCGCGGTCCTCTCGTGGGGAGACTTCGAGTGGCCCTACCGGGGCGCCGGGCAGCCGGTCGACCAGGCAAGAGCCCGGGACATTCTCACCCGAGCGACCGACCTCCTCGCGCGGCTCCGACACTTCGTCGAGTTCGACCCCAGAGACAACACGGCCGTGGCCACCGGGGGCACGTGGCTCGACGGCCGGGTGCGCCGCGAGAACTTCGAGCAGTGGCACAGCGAATTCAAGGAGCTCTGGCCGTGGCTGGAGTCCATCAACGGAATCAGCGCGCGCCAATAACGAAAAGAAATGGAAATGAATCGAATGCTGAAATGGTTCGCTTGGGCACATCTCCCGCCACACCTTCAAGTCGTGTCACGCGCCGTCGGGGATCTGGCCGAGAAGATGGATGCCGCATTACCGGAGAGCGCGGAGAAGACGGCGGGTCTTCGAAAACTTCTCGAGGCGAAAGACTGCTTCGTCCGCGCGCAGATCGAATCCGCAGAGGGCGATACGTAAATGGGCTGGAAAGACTTCTTTAAGGGGCTCGGGAAAGGCGCGATCAAGGTGGCGTCGTTCGTCCCGATACCAGGACTGAAGCCACACGTCCAAGCTCGGGCGCTGAGTCTCATCCGGGCAGGCGTCGCCGTCGCAGAGGCTGAAGGCGGCAAGGACAAAGCTGTGGCGGCCGTCGAGACGATCCTTCCAGTGCTCAAGGACGCGGGAATCGACCTACCCGTCAAGAAGATCAAGCTTCTCGTGGAGCTTCTTCTCGACTCCGACGTGGGCGGTGATCTCGCTTTCGATGAGACTCGCGCCGCGAATATCGCCAAGGCGCTTGGGCCGAACGACATTCGGCGCATCGCCGAGAAGATTGACGCAAGCATGGAAGCGAGAGGCTAGCTATGACATTCGCAAACGACCCGGAATTCTCAGCCGAAGAATCCGCCTCGATTCTCGCCCAGGTGATCAGCATTGGAGGGGCGGCGCAGTGTT
>JAJFGI010000153.1 GCA_021776215.1 Kiloniellaceae bacterium
CTGGGGCCGGCCTATTTGCCCGCCTACGCGACCGGCGCCCGTGCCGGACTGCGCGAGATCGCGCCCGGCCTGATCGGCGCCGACCCGCGCGACCTAGCAGTGCTGAACCGGCGCATGGACGGGTTGCTGCAAGGCCATCCCTACGTGAAGTCGGCTGTGGACGTTGCCTGCTGGGATATTCTTGGCCAGGCCGCCGGATTGCCTGTCTGCGTGTTGCTCGGCGGCCGTTTCGGCGCCGACGTGGGTCTTTACCGGGCCATCTCGCAAGATACGCCGGCGGCGATGGCGGCGAAGGTCGGGGCCTACCGGGCGGAAGGCTATCGCCGGTTCCAGCTCAAGGTCGGCGGCGACCCGGACGAGGACATCGCGCGTATCCACGCGGCGGCGGCGGTGCTGCAAACCGGCGACTTGCTTTTCGCGGATGCCAATACCGGTTGGCGCCAGCATGCGGCGCTGCGCGTGGCGCATGCGGTCAAGAATTTGGATGTCTACATCGAGCAGCCGTGCCGCACCTATGACGAATGCCTGGCCGTGCGCCGGCACACCGACCGGCCTTTCATCCTCGACGAGTCCATGGACGACATCGCCATGATTGCGCGCGGCCACGCCGACCGGGCCATGGATGCGGTCAATATCAAGATCAGCAAGCTGGGCGGTTTGAGCAAGGCGCGCCAGGTCCGCGATCTTTGCGTCTCATTCGGCTACGCCATGATCATCGAGGATAGCTGGGGTGGCGATATCGCCACCGCGGCGATTGCCCACCTTGCCCACTCCACGCCGGCCGAATTCCGTCTCGCCGCCACCGATTTCAACAGCTACGTCACGGTCTCGACCGCGGAGGGGGCCCCGACGCGGGCCAATGGCCGCATGGCGGCCTCCACCGCGCCGGGCCTCGGGATCGCGCCGCGGCCAGAGGTGCTCGGCGATCCGGTCTTCGAGATCAAGTCCTAGGCAAACTCGAGAATTAGGCGCGCTTGCGGCGGGGCCGGGCAACGGCTTGGCGCCTGTGCGTGCATGCTGCACGTGCGGCGCGGGGATATCCGGCGGCGCTCCATCGTACTTAAAGGTAACGGGACGGTCGTGAAGAGAACAAACGCGGTCGTTGGAGAACCCTGAGGATGTGGCGCAGCGGCGGGGCTAACCGTGCATGCTTGTATGCCAATACCCGGCGGCTAGATGCCCATCGGACCGAGAGGTAGGAGGTGTGCGATGACACGAACATTGATTGCAGTCGCTCTCGGACTCTTCGTCCTGTCGATCGGATCCGGTCCGAGCTTCGCGGATGACCGCCGGGATCGGCATTGGGATCGGCGTTCACATGCCCGCTCCTATGTCATGCCGCCGCGCTTCCATCGCGACCGCTGGGATTGGTGGCAAGAGGGGCGGTGGCACCACGGAATTCATGATGGGCGGAAGGGATGGTGGTGGGTGATCGGGAGTGTTTGGTATCTCTATCCGGCCCCGGTCTATCCCTATCCGCCCCCGATGGCGGTTGTTCCCGCACCGCTCGTCGTGCAGCCGCAAATTTCCGTCGCGCCCTACTGCCGCGAATTTCAGGGCGATGCGATTGTCAACGGAACGAACCAAAGATTCTATGGTACGGCGTGTCTGCTATCGGACGGTGCTTGGCATATCGTACCGTGACAGGACTCGGAATCGTGCCGCGGTGGGATCTGCTCGGTGATCCGCTGTTCGAGGTTTCCTGAGGCGCGGGGGATCAAGGCCTGGGGGCGGGGGCGGACGATGGTTCGACCGTCGCGAGGCCGATTCCGGCGAGCATGTAAAAGCTTCCCACTCCCTTGTTAAACAGGGACCGCCGCCGCTCGCTGGCAAGCAGGCGGCTGACCCCAAGCCCGGTCACCGCATAGCCAAAATACACGATGACAACGATTGCAAGCGCGGTTGGAACGAGAACGATCAGTTGCTCGGCCAACGGCACACCGGGCCGCAAGAATTGCGAGAAGACGGCAAGGTAGCTGAGCACGGCCTTGGGATTGGTCATGGAGATCAAAAAGGCGCGTCGTACCAGCCGAGTTGGCGCTGTAGGGTTTTGGCGCACCGTGCGGAAAGCGGCACCCTTGTTGCGCCACAGGGCAATGCCCATCCAGATCAGATAGGCGGCGCCGGCCAGTTTAATCGCCTGGAAGAGGGTTGCGTTCGCCAGGAGAATCGTCGCCGCGCCGAGGACCGTTGCGGTCATGTGGCAAATGGCGGCCAGAAAAATCCCAACGATCCCCCAGAGCGACCGCCGAAATCCGTCCGTCGCCGCGGAAGCGATAAGATTCAGTGCATTGGGGCCGAGTGGGAGGCTGGCCGCCGTCCACACCGCAACGAATATCAGCCATTGATGGAGGGTCATCCGATCCTCTCGCCTCGCTCATACGGGCCCAGCCGCCCGACGGGGTCAGTATGCGAAATCCAGGGGCCGGGCACCAGGGGTTATGGTTAGATAATGCTCGAAGTATATTCGTCCGATTGCATTGCCGCGGAGACTGGATCACAGTATGGCAGTGGGTCGGTGGCGCGGCGGGGCTGTTGCTACGCAGAGAGGTCAAGGAGGCAATCGTGACGATAGATTGGCAGGGTGTGTATCCGGCGGCAACGACGCAATTCACCGCTGACCAGGCGCTCGACGTGGAGGCGACCGTCAGCCACGTGGAGACACTGATCGAGGCCGGCGTGGACGGCCTGGTCATGCTTGGCACCTTGGGTGAAAGCATGGCCCTGACAGCGGCGGAGAAAGAGACCATCCTTGCCGCGACCGTGGAGAAGGCGGCGGGCCGCGTCCCGGTGCTGACCGGGGTCGCCGAATGCTCGACCGCCACGGCCTGCCGCTTTGCCGAAGCGGCGCAGGAGATTGGCGTCGATGGGCTCATGGTCCTGCCGGCGATGGTCTACAAATCGGATTCGCGTGAAACCTTGGCCTACTTCCGGGCCGTCGCCGGCGCCAGCGATCTGCCGATCATGTGCTACAACAACCCGGTTACCTATGGGGTGGACATCACGCCGGAAATGTTCGCGGAGTTGGCCGACGAGCCGACCTTGGTGGCGATCAAGGAATCCTCCGACGATCCCCGGCGCCTGACCGACATCGTCAATCGCTGTGGCGACCGTTACGTGCTGTTCTGCGGGGTCGACGATCTGGTGCTCGAAGCGGCGATGCTCGGCGCCGTCGGGTGGGTTGCCGGACTGGTCAATGCTTTTCCGCACGAGACCATGCGCCTGTGGCGTCTGGCCGCCGCCGGGCAATGGGCGGAGGCGCGCGAATTGTACCGTTGGTTCACGCCGGTTCTGCACCTGGACTGCGACGTCAAGCTGGTGCAGTACATCAAGCTGGCGCAAGCCATGACCGGCCTCGGCACCGAGACGGTCCGCGCTCCGCGCCTGCCGCTGGTCGGCGACGAACGGCAGCGGGTCGCCGATATCGTGCAGCAGGCGCGTGAGTCGCGCCCGAGTCTGGCCGCGGAATGAGCCGAGCCCTCGCCGCCCTCGGCTGGCAAGTTCTGGAGTGACCGCATGATCTTTCGCCAGCTCTTCGACAGCACATCGTCCACATACACCTACCTCCTGGCCAGCCGCAGCGGCGGCGAGGCGTTGATCATCGACCCGGTAGTCGAAAGGGTCGACCGCTACATTCAATTGCTTCGCGAATTGAACCTGAAGCTGATCAAGGCGGTCGATACCCATGTGCACGCCGACCACATCACCGGCCTTGGCGAGTTGCGCGATCGGACCCGCTGCATCACCGTGATGGGCGAGCAAAGCGGCGCCGACGTGGTTTCCATGCGGGTCACCGAGGGCGACCGGATCGAGATCGAGGGTATCTCCCTGGCGGTTCTCTACACGCCGGGACACACCGACGATTCCTACAGCTTTTACTTGGGCGACCGCGTGTTCACCGGCGACACGCTTCTCATCCGGGGCACGGGCCGCACGGATTTTCAAAACGGCGATGCCCGCGCCCAATACGATTCCATCTTCAATAAGCTTTTGAAATTGCCTGACGAAACCCTCGTCTATCCGGCCCACGACTATAAGGGCGACATGGTCAGCACCATCAGCGAGGAGAGGGCGCACAACCCGCGACTACAGGTCGCATCGGTCGACGAATACGTCGACATCATGAACAACCTGAACCTGCCCAATCCAAAGATGATGGATGTCGCCGTACCGGCGAATCTGCACATCGGCATGCCGCAGGACGAGATCGATGCGCACGGCTGGTCGGTGACCTGCGATGACGCGGACGTCCTGGCCGACCGCAAGGATATGGTTCTAATCGACCTGCGGGATCGCGCCGAGCGCCAGCGGCACGGTGTGATTCCCGGCTCCGTCCACGCCCCCTATCAGGATCTGGAGGAGAACGTGGGTCCCGGCGGGCTGCTGCATGAGCTTGCCGAATCGTCGCGTCGCCGCCTGGTCTTCTACTGTGCCTATGGGGAGCGGTCGGCCTTGGCAGTCAAGGCGGCGCAGGAGGCCGGTATCACCAATGCCTGCCATCTGAAGGGCGGCATAGATGCCTGGCAAAAGTCTGGCGGCCGCTTGGAGAGTATCGGCGCCTAGCGATCGCCGCCCCTATGGCGCCTCCGCCCGCGCCGCCTGGCCGCGTACCACCGGTCGATCGACGGCGGCGATGCGGCCTTCTTCCACCGCATGACACGAGACGCGGGCGTCATCTTGGACAATGGTCCGGGGCGCCTCGCTTCGGCACCGGTCGTCGGCGTGCGGACAACGGGGATGGAAGGTACAGCCCGAGGGCGGATTGATCGGGTCCGGCACCTCGCCGGCCACCGGCTGGCGGGCGCGGCCGGTCAGCTCCAGATCGGGAATCGCATCCAAGAGCATGCGCGTGTAGGGGTGGCGCGGCGCCCGGAACAGGGTGTCGGCGCTGTCCGATTCGACCATGCGCCCCAAGTACATGACGCCGACCAAATCGGAAAAATTATAGACCACCGCCAGGTCGTGCGAAATCAACAGGTAGGTCAGGCCCAACTCGCGCTGAAGGTCTTTCATCAAATTGAGGATCTGCGCCTGCACGGAAACGTCCAGGGCCGACGTCGGCTCGTCGCAGACCAGGAATTCGGGGTTGCTGGCCAAGGCCCGGGCGATGGAGATTCGCTGGCGCTGTCCGCCGGAGAATTCGTGCGGATATTTCTCGCCGTCGCGGGCGGCCAGGCCCACGTGTGTCAGCAGCTCGTCGACGCGAATACGGATGGCCTTGCGGTCGCTGAGCAGCCGATGGGTGGTAATCGGCTCGGCCACGATATCGGCGATGCGCCAGCGCGGGTTGAGGCTGGCGTAGGGGTCCTGGAAAATCATCTGCATGCGCCGGCGCAGCGGCATGGCCGCGCGCCGCGACTCGATCGCCGCCATGTCCACCCCGTCGAACAGGATCGAGCCGGCGGTCGGGCGGTACAAGCCGACGATGCAGCGCGCCACGGTCGACTTGCCGCAACCGGATTCGCCGACCAGGGCAAAGGTCTTGCCGCGCGGAATGTCGAAGCTGATCCCGTCCACCGCTTTGAGAATCTGGCGCGGCTCGCCCTCGATGACGCGGTTGAGCAGCGGCTTGGAGATATCGAAATAGCGCGCCAGGCTGCGGACGCTGACCAGGGGCGCCTCGCCGGTGCCACGGCGGCGCGTGCCCGTATTTTCAAGCATCGGCCATCTCATCCTGCGCATAGAGCCAGCAGGCGGCGTCCGAGCTGCCGGTGGCGATCGGGTCCGGCCGTTCGCGCCGGCACCGGTCGAAGGCGCGCGGGCAGCGCGGATGGAACGCGCACCCTGTCGGGATGTCGGTCAAGCGCGGCATGGACCCCTTGATCTGCACCAGTTTCTCGGTGCGGTGCCCGATGGTCGGGATCGAGCCCATCAGGCCGACCGTGTAGGGATGCTTGGGACGCTGAATGACCTCCGCGACCGGCCCGACCTCGGCGATGCGACCGGCGTACATGACGGCGACGCGGTCGGCGGTTTCGGCGATGACGCCCATGTCGTGGGTCACCAGCATCACCGCCGTGCCGTGCTCGCGGCTGAGCTGCTTGAGCAAAGTGATGATCTGCGCCTGGACGGACACGTCGAGGGCGGTGGTCGGCTCGTCGGCGATGACCAGGCGCGGGTTGGCGCACAGGGCCAGGGCGATCACCACGCGCTGGCGCATGCCGCCGGAGAACTGATGCGGATAGTTGTCGATCCGTTTTTCCGCGGCCGGAATACCGACCTCGTTGAGCAACGACACGGCGCGCTGCCGCGCCTGGGACTGGTTGAGATCAGTATGGGTTTGAATGGTTTCGATAAGCTGCCGGCCGATCGTATAGAGCGGGTTCAGGCTGGTCAGCGGGTCCTGAAAAATGGCGCCGATCTTGCTGCCCCGGATTCGGCGCATTTCCTCGTAGGGCAGGTTGTCGATCCGCCGGCCGTCGAGCCTGATCTCGCCGCCGGCGATCCGGCCCGGCGGGTCCAGCAGGCCGATGATCGACATGCCGGTGATCGACTTGCCGGCGCCGGATTCGCCGACTACGCCAAGAATTTCCCCCTCGTCGATATGAAACGACACATCATCGATGGCGAGCAGGATACC
>JAJFGI010000154.1 GCA_021776215.1 Kiloniellaceae bacterium
GGTCCTGCATGTGCCCCCGGCGCTGGTGCCGCGCCGGCGACTATGACGCCGGAGGGCCGCCGGTGCGGATGAACCGGCACCGTTCAACCGCATGTCCGGTCGGGCTCCTAGTCGAGTGCCACGTGCTTTTTGCCAGCCCAGTTTTCCAGTTGGCCGCTGCGCCACAGGTGCTGGTAAGCCTCCATCAACTCGCGCTTGTTATGCCCTAGCGCCTCCCAGGCGTCTTCGATGGCGGCCATCGTGGCGCTGCCGATCTGCGCCAGCTTATCTTCGGAGAAGAGCTCGGGCATGTCGCGAATCGCCTCCGCATCGTGCCATGCTGTCACCAGGCGTTCCAGCACGGACTCGAGTGCCTTTTTTGAAACCATGGTGTGTCCAATCATTTCCCTGCACGACCAGCATAGCGCTATTGGCGCTGGTATCGAAGACGAATTGTCGCCGCGCCGGCGCGCCGCCGGCGGGCGGGCAAGGTCGACCGGGCGGTCAATTGGCTGCCGGCGGCAGGAGATGCAGGGTGACGGCCGCGCGGCACGGGAGATGCCGCATGGACGTACGGCGGCGCCGATCCAGGAGATTTTTCGAATGTTTGGACTGAAGCCGTTGATCGCGCGGGCGGTGCGGGGTGGCCTGCTGGTGTTGGCCGGCGTTGCCCTGGCCAACGCAGCACCCGCCGGCGGTGCCCGCAGTGCCGCCGACGCGGGCGCGTTCGTGATGGACTTGAGCGCTCGCGCCATCTCGCAGCTGACCGAGCCCGGGATCACCGAGGCCGAGAAGGAACGGCGTTTTCGCGTTCTTGTGGACGAGGGTTTTGACATTCCGGCCATCGGCAAATTCGTGGTCGGCCGCTACTGGCGCGCCGCCAGTTTAGCCGAACAACAGGATTTTCTGGAGACCTTCAAAGACATGATGGTCCAACGGTTTCTACCGCTATTCGGAGAGTACGCGGGCGAGCGGATCAAGGTCAGTCTCGTTCGGCCCTTCGCCACGGGAGCCAACATATTCAACGTCAGTAGCGTGCTGGCGCGGCCGCAGGGCGAGCCGGTGAAGGTGGACTGGCGGGTGCTGCAGGGCGACGGAGGGTACAAGATCGTGGATATTGTCGCGGAGGGCGTCAGCATCGCGGTTACCCTGCGCTCGGAATATACCTCGGTTCTCAAGAACAACGGCGGCAGTGTCAGCGCGCTGACGCAGGTGCTGAAGAAGAAGGTCGCGGGAGGCTGAGCACCGCATCCCCGGCGGTGAAAAGAAAACGGCCCCGCTGTATGGGAGACGATGGGAGCGGGGCCGAGTTCAGGGAGGATGATTCCCATTCTCGCCCCGTATGGTTAACAAAGAGTTAACCAGAATGAAATCCATAAGAATTTGATTTAAAACGATAAACCGTCGCGCCGCACGTCGCAGGACAGGCGTCGTACCGGCTCACGTCGGAATGCGGCACCTCGGCGGCAGGATTTTCCGTAGGGCGTTCCGCGCGCTAGGGCGCATCGACCTATTTCAATAGGGCAATAGGGTCAATTTCTGGAAATTAGGGCACGTTACCCTATTTAATTAGTAAAATCACTGTATTACAGAAAATCTATTCATGTTGTATAAAATATTATCGAATAATTAACTTGCAGAAACGTAGGATTATGGGAATAATAGAATTGGTTATTTGGAGGACAGAATCGATGCCCAAACATGTCAATATTGGTGAACGCTATCGCGACCGCACGGCGGTCTGGACCCAGTGGAAAGTCGAGCGGGTTTATCTGGACCTGCTTGGCCTTCCGCATGCCATCATGAGCGGCGTTACCGACGGCATGGAGCGGCGGACCATTGCGTGCCCGACGTTGCTGGATCGCCGTCGATTCGAACTCGTGGATAGGGCGAGCGAAGTGGCGACGTTGCCGCCGGCAACCCGGATGGATGGCGGTCACCGCACCCGCGGCGGATTCGCCGCTCCTCACCACTAAGGGAGGGGCGCTACTGGCGTAGCGAACGTGAGTCGGTCCCGACGGACGAGTCGCTGATGGTGGTCTTGGTGCCCAGCCAATAGAAGATATGGCGGCCGATCTTTGGCCCTTGAGCGAAGCTGCGTCGCCAATAGGGGGTCACATAATCGGCGTGATACCATAGGGCGCCTGCCGTGGGATCCTCGGAATAGTCCCAGAAGATGCGCCGCGCCAGGGCGCGGCTGCGCTCCCAGGCACGGGCGTTGGTTGGCGCGTCGCTGAATTCGTCGCACCACCACGTGAATTGGCACCCTCGCCCGATCTCCTTGCCCCCCTGACGCACGACGTCGCAGACCGCGGCAGGGAAGAGGGGGGCGGCGACCCGGTTCATCACCACGTGGCCAACGGCGATCTGGCCAATCTTGGGCTCGCCCCGTGCCTCGAAATAAATCGTCAGCGCGAGGCATTCAAGCTCCCGCGTCACGTCGATGCCGGGGGCCGCGTCGGCCGACCATGTCCACTGGCCGAGCAGAACCAGGACCGAAATGCGAGCCACTAAGGCCCGCCAGGATAAATTGTGATTCACCGCCGCTGCGGGCGGAACGCCTCCGGAGACTTTCATGACTCGCCTACTTGGCAGTTGCCCCAATCTTCCCCAATTTGCCGGCTCCCGTATTTCCTGCACGGGATGAACGGCGAACAAATTCCCCTCGCAATCCACTTATAAGTGTGCAAAGAAACCGCAGTTAAGGTCAAGAGAAATTAAGTAAAAATCCCCCTCAATTTATCTCAAGTTTTATGTTTTTGTATGGTTAATTGGTGAATGTCATTCTGTTCCGTGGAGTTATCCATGTGAAGTCTCTAGGCGCTCGGCAGGGCGCCCGTCAAAAGAGCATACGGCCTGCTCCCGGCAGGCTTGCCGGAGTCGGTTGAATGGAGGGTGTGGAGGCGCGCTGATCGAGCCCGCGGGGCCGGATCGCTCTCCGCCCCCGCGGACATCGGACGATGGCTAGTAGTAGTGGATGATGTGGCGGCTGCCCCGGACGATGTAGGGCGTGCCGTAGGCGTTGTAACACATTGTGCCGCCGATACGGGCGCGCCGTCCGTGGTCATCGAATCCGACTTTGCTCGTGGCGTAGCAAGGCCGCGCGGCACGGTAATCCCGTCGCCCTTGGCGATCGGCATGGCGCTTCGGTTTGTAGGTGTAGCGCTTGCTGTAGCCATGCCGTTGGCCATCGCGATAGCCCCGGCGGTCGTCATTCCGGTACCCTTGACGATACCCCTGGCGGCTGTAGTGGTGGGGCTGGCCATACAGCAGGGCGCCGAAATACTTGTTCAGCGAATACCCGCCGTCGCGTCGATGGTCATCCTGCCCCGAGGCCAAAGCCGTCCCCGCGGTCGATACACTGGCGCCCAGTAAACCCAGCGCCACCGCCGCGCTGATGAGAAAACCCTTCATGGCACGTCTCCCGCTGTTGCGTTTTCTTTCCCGAATCGTTGTACGCGGGCTGGCACGGTCCTATCCCCATGGGCGGCGGGCTATGCGCCGGCGGCACTAGCGGGCAACAGAGAAATATGCGGCCCCAATCAGGGCCGATACGGCCAGGGTCGGGAGCATGCCGACCTTGAACCGCAGCATGGCGATGAGGGCCGCGATCGTCAGGACCAACGCCGCCGGCTCCAGGCTCGCCCAATCCGGCGCAAGCAGCCGCACCGGGCCGACGCGGATCTCGCCGACGTCGGCGAAGACCACATGGACGCCGAACCAGACCGCCAAATTCAGCACAACCCCCACCACCGCCGCCGTGATCGCGGACAATGCGCCATTGAGCGCCCGATTGCCGCGCAGGGCCTCGATGTACGGGGCGCCCAGAAAAATCCAGAGGAAGCACGGGACAAACGTGACCCAGGTGGTCAGCATCGCCCCCAAGGCCCCGGCCAGCATGGGGTCGAGACCGCCGGGATTGCGGTAGGCGCCGAGGAATCCGACGAATTGGACGACCATGATCAGCGGTCCCGGCGTGGTCTCCGCCATGCCCAGGCCATCGAGCATTTCGCCGGGCGCCAGCCAGCCATGGACCTCGACCGCTTGCTGCGCCACGTAGGCCAATACCGCGTACGCCCCGCCGAAGGTCACGACGGCCATCTTGCTGAAAAACAGCCCCTCCTGGACATAGACGGCGCGCGGCCCCAGGAGCAGGGCGAGGAGGAGGATCGGGCCGAGCCACAAGACGAGGCAGATTCCCACGATCTTCCCGGCGCGCCGGAGGGAGGGGCGAACCCGGGTCAGGCTGGCATCGTCGATGACGGCGTCGATGCTGTCGCCGGTGCCGCTGCCGTGCCCGCTCGCCAGGGCAAAGCGCTCCGGATACAGCCGGGCGCCGGCCAATCCGATTAGCCCGGCGGCCAGCACGATAAGCGGGAAGGGGACCTGGAAAAAGAAGATGCCGACAAACGCGGCGGCCGCCAGGCCCAGCATGAGATTGTTCTTCAGCGCCCGTTTGCCGATGCGGTGGACGGCTTCGACCACGACCGCCAACACGGCCGCCTTGATGCCGAAGAACAGAGCCTGCACGAGGCCCAGGTCGCGGAAGCCGGCGTACAGGATGCTCAGGATCAGGATGACTGCGGCACCGGGCAGCACGAACAGGCTCCCGGCGACGAGGCCGCCCCGGGTTCGGTGCAGCAGCCAGCCGATATACGTGGCCAGCTGCTGCGCCTCGGGCCCGGGCAAGAGCATGCAATAGTTGAGGGCGTGCAGGAACCGCGCCTCGCCGATCCAGCGCTTCTCCTCCACCAGAATGCGGTGCATGAGGGAGATCTGTCCGGCGGGCCCGCCGAAGCTCAGGAGTCCGATTCGCAGCCAGACCCGCAGGGCCTCGGCAAAGCTCACGGTCTGCGGATTTGCCACGGATCAGGCCCGCGCCGGCACGTGGCGGCCGGGACGCCAATCGTGCGTTTCGGCCACCGCGAACCGGCACCAGGCATATAGGGCATCGTACAGGATCATCCCCTGGTCCAGCAGGGCCAAGTCGTCGTCGTGAATCGCCGCCAACCCCAGCGACATGGCCAGCAGGCCGGCCGCCTGCGGCGCCAGGTCCAAGCGCGCCGTGTCGGCACCCCGGACAATGCCGGCCAGGTGCTGCAGGGCAGGATCTACGAGGCCGAAATGCGTCAGGACGGCATCGAAACTGCACAACTCGCCCACGTGCGAGAACTCGGTGTCCGGGATGTCGAAAGGAATCGCGCCGATTTCCTCGCCAACCTGGCGGACCCAGTCGCTGGCGACATAGTGGAACGTGGCCTGCCGATCGATGAAGCGCCGGATCAGCCACGGGCAGGCGATGCGGTCAATCTTCGGCCGCTCCCGCGTGACCCAGCGGCTGAGGCCGCCGCCCGGACCTGCGGGCAGAGCCGACCTGCGGACCAGCGGCCCGCCAGCGGCCCGGTAGGCCTCGATGCCGCCTTCCAGGACCCTGGCGTCGATACCGCCGGCACGCAGCAGCGAAACGGCGCTCTGGCTGACCTGGTGGCCATGCACGCAGTAGACGATGACCGGGCCGGGACCGCCGGTGATCTCGGCACCCCAGTCCGCTGCCGTGCGGTGGTCGTGCCATGTGGCCGTCGGGATGATATCCGGCGCTTTTTCAAAAGCTTCTGCGCGTCGAACGTCGATTACGATCGGAAAAGCCGCCGTACCTACGGAATTAATTAGATTTTCAGGAGTGAAACTGATTGAAACGCCCATTTGCTCGACCCTCCGAAGACGGAGCGTTGAGCGGTGCTTGGGCGTTTGACGCCTTGGCACGGCCGGGGGACCGCGTAACCCCGACCGGCATACTTTAGCCGAGTTTTTTTTCGGCGACAATTGCCCTATTTGAAGCCTATTTCAGGTGTAGTCCCACCCCATGCCCGGGACACGCCCAAGTTGTGTTCGATAGCTAACGAATCATTAAGAGAGTATTTGGTAAAAAATGGCTCGGTGTTCGTGTGCAGCCCCGACGGGAGTGAGAGCGTGACGTTAGCCGGTATAATTGTCCTGGCGGAAGACGACCCCGGGCTGCGCAAGCTCTATACCGATACGCTTGAGGCGGCGGATTTTCTTGTCTTCGGCGCCCCGGATGGAATCAAAGCGCTGGCGCTGTTGAGCAAGGTGACACCCCGGGTCGTGGTGCTCGACATCATGATGCCGCGGCTCAACGGCATCGAGGCGTGCAAGCGGGCCCGCGGCATCATCGGGTACGACATCCCAATCCTCTTTCTGAGCACCCTCGATCGGCTCGATGTCCTGCGCGACTGCATCGCCGCCGGCGGCGACGATTACATGATCAAGTCGGATAGCCTGCACACCATGGTCGAGCGCGTCCGGCACTGGTCGCGCAAAGGCGGCAGGGGCGAACTGGCCGAACGCCGCAAGCAGATGCTCGACGATTTCGCGACCCAGTTGGACGAGGGCGGAGCGGCGAGCCAACCCATGCGGACGGCCGACAATGGCACGGCAAAGCCGCAAGGTGGCGAGAGAATTGACGAGCCCGAGGAAAAACTCACCAGCGATAACAATGAAGAGGTACGTGCCATTTCCGCGTTCGTGGCCGAGGCACGGGTACTCGCAAGCGAGACGTTCGGCCAGACCGTGTCGGAAAAGCTGCACCTGATCGGTTATGTCACCGGAGTCGTCGAACACTGGGACGAGGCCGAGGGCACTCTGGATAAGAACTTCAACGACTACCTGCGCGGCGTGCTGCGGGAGACCGAAGTTCTCGCTGACAGCGAGGTGGTGGAGATGGTCTCGGCGTTCGATGAGCTGGCGAAGGACCAAAGTTTCATGAGCGGCCGGGAACATGGGCAACGCGATCCGGCCCGCCGGCAACGCGAGGGTGACGCCTACGCTCCCGCTGGCTTGGCCAGCTTCACGACACCGGCGCGCAAGGCCGCGGCAGGCGGCTAACCTCCGCCGCGCCGCCGCATAGGGCCACAGGGTATATGCCATTCTAGGTGCCGATCAGCCTCGCGGATGGCAGATTTCGGGGCCCTACTCCCCCGTGCCTGTTTCCCCAAGGCTAACGACTAATTAAGACAGTTATTGGTATAAAATTGCTCGGCAATTGTTTGCTGCTTCAACGGGAGGGAAGCGTGGCGTCAGCCGGTATGATAGTCCTGGCGGAAGACGACCCCAGGTTGCGAAAGCTCTATACCGATACCCTCACCGCGGCCGGATACCACGTGCTGAGTGCGGGTGACGGCGCCGAGGCGCTCGGCCTTTTGAGCAAGGTGACGCCAAAGCTGGTGCTGCTCGACATCATGATGCCGCGCATGAACGGCATAGATGCCTGCAAACGGGCCCGCGGCATCGTCGGCGACGACGTGCCGATCCTGTTCTTGAGCACTCTCGATCGTCTGGACGTCCTGCGCGACTGCGTGGCCGCGGGTGCCGACGATTACATGATCAAGTCGGAGAGCCTGCAGACACTGGTCGAGCGGGTCAAGCAGTGGTCTCGCCGGGGCGGCAAGGGCCAACTCGCCGGGCGACGCAAGCAAATGCTCGATGACGTGGTTCAGAAGCTGGTAGTGGACGTGCCGGTGACCACACCGCCGGAGATCCTCAGCAGCGAGAACGACGAGGATGTGCGCGTCATTTCCGCCTTCGTGGCCGAAGCGCGGGCGCTTGCCGGCCTGCAGTTCGGCAAGACCGTCGCCGAGAAGTTGCACCTCATCGGCTTCGTCACGGGCGCCGTCGAGCACTGGACCGAAGCCTCGAGCACAATGGATAAGAACTTCACCGACTACCTTCGGGGGGTGCTGCGCGAGAGCGGCATTCTAACCGACGTGGAAGTTGCCGAGATGGTCGCCGCATTCGACGAGCTGTCGAAAGACCGGAACTTCGCCAATGGCCGGGAGCATGGGCGCAACGATCCCGTCAAGCGCGAGCGGGATGGCAAGGCATATATCCCCGTGGGCCTGGCCGCCTATAAGGAACAGGCGGGTGAGCAGGCCGTGCCGTCCAAGGCCACAGCCTAAGGCGGCGACGGCCTCCGCCGGGCCGGACCCCTTTCAATCCGCGATCAGGACCGTTGCCTTGGCTTCCGCCAAGTGCCGTGCCGCCACCGGGGGCGGTGGCCGGTCGGTGACAAGCGCGTCGATGGCCGAGAACTCGCAGACCTTGACCGGCGCCTGAACGGCGAACTTGGACGCATCGGCGGCGACAATCACCCGCTGGGCCTGAGCCATGACTGCCTGGGAGAATTCGGCCTCGCGCAGGTGGAAATCCATCAGGCCCACATCCGGTCGAATCGCCGCCATGGAGAGGATCGCCGTGCGGACGCGGAAATGGCTGATGAAGTGAATCGCTGACGCGCCCAAAACGGCCCCGTCGTCGGCGCGGAATTGGCCGCCCGCCAGATAGACTTGGTTGCGGTTGCGGCTGGCCAGCGTGCGGGCAATTTCGGCGCAATTGGTGACCACCAGCAAGTCCGAGTGATCGATTAACGCGCGGGCCACATAGGCCGTCGTGCTTCCGGTATCCAGCATAAGCGTTTCGCCATTGCGGATTTGCGCCGCCACGGTACGCGCGATCGCCTGCTTCGCTGTGGCGTTGTGGCTCAGGCG
>JAJFGI010000155.1 GCA_021776215.1 Kiloniellaceae bacterium
GCGCACCTCGTCGACGGTTTCCAGGCCGTCGGACAGATGGGCGCAGTTGTGGAAGTCGAACACGATCACCGGCCCCTCGGTCGGCACGAAGCAGTAGCGCGCGGCGTTGTGCAGGGTCCAGACCGCCATGTTGCGGCTGTCGGTGGCATAGCGCAGGTTGACCGGGTCGAAGAGGACGCAGCCGGCGTAGTCGCGGGCGCGCAACTGCTCCCGGACCCGCGCCAGGCGATAAGCGCGCACACCGCGCATATCCGCCGGCGCGGCCGAGTCGGAAAGGATCTGAACCTGGGGCATGGTACGACTCCTCGGCACTGGGCTGGTTCCAGTCTTGCGACGATCAGCGGCCCGGTCTAACGACGGTGCGACGCGGATAGGGCGCATTTTGACGGACCCCGCTGGTGCCGCCGGACAACGTTTCGACTCGCGTGGCGGGAATTTGCGCGTACATTTGTCGGCATGAGCCGGGTGTTTCGAATGACGTGGGTCTTGGTCCTGGCGACGGCCGTCTTTGCCGCGGCGGCGCGTGGCCAGGAGCGTGGCGCCGAAAGCCTGGTCGGCAAGCTTCTCGTCGCCAGCGAGAACATGGGCGATCCGCGTTTCGCCCACACGCTCATCTATGTGGTCGAGCACGGTGCCGACGGCGCCATGGGCTTGGTGGTCAATGTGCCCGTCGCCGATGTGCCGCTGGCCGATCTCTTCACGCGCCTCGGTGTCGAGGCGACGGATGTATCCGGGCAAATCGGTGTCTTCTATGGCGGTCCGGTGGAACCCGGCCGGGCCTTCCTGCTGCACAGCAGCGATGTGTTGCTCGAGGGCAGCGTGAAAGTGGATGACGCGGTGGCGCTGACCGCGCGGCCCGAAATCCTGGGCGCCATTTCCCGCGGCGAGGGACCGCAACGGAGCCTTTTTGCTTTCGGCTATGCCGGCTGGGCTCCGGGGCAGCTTGAATCCGAGTTGGCGCGCGATGCCTGGTTTGTCATCCCGGGCGAGGCGGCCCTCATCTTCGCCGAGGATCCAGTGCAAAGCTGGGCCCGGGCCATCGCCCAGCGCGGTATCGAATTGTAGAGGTTATCGCCGCGCCGGGTCGCGGGAGAGGCCGCGCGCCTCCAGTTCGGCTAGATAGGCGTCCCAGATCGCCGCCTGGTTCTCACCCAGATGATAGAGATACGGCCAAGTGAAGATGCCGGTGTCGTGCAGATCGTCGAACCTGATGCGAATCGCATAGTTGCCCACCGGTTCGATGGCCATGATTCCCACATGCCGGCGCCCGGCGACGGTGGTTTTGTCGCCCGGTCCGTGCCCCTGCACCTCCGCCGACGGGCTCTCGACGCGCAAAAGCTCCGCCGGATAGGTGAAGGAGACGCCGTCGTCGAAATCGACTTCCAGGCGCTTGTCCTGGGCGGCGTAGCGAATCTCCTTCGGCCAGTGGGCAGTGACGAAGGACTCGCTCATGGGCGCGGCCTGCCTGCTCTAGTCGTCAAGCGGCCGGGCTTCGTCGGCGAGCATGATCGGGATGCCATCGCGAATCGGATAGGCCAGCCGCGCCTTGCGGCTGATCAGCTCCTGCGCCTCGGCATCATACTCCAGCGGTTCCTTGGTCAGCGGGCAGACCAGGATCTCCAGCAGCCTGGGATCGACACCGGTTTTTCCCTCGTTCATGGCCGTCACCTCTCCCACTCTGCGCCCCCGGGCCGCCCCCGAGCGGCGCCCAAGCTGCCTAATGATGCAAGCCGTGGCCGCCGGTGCCATGCGCCGCAAGTTGCATGATCGTGGTCATCGCGGCGGCCCGATCGCGCAAGGTCGTGGCCTCCAAAAGCGCTTGCTTCTCGGCGCCGTCGAAGGGGCAGACCATGGCCAACGAGGTGACCAGCAACGCGCTCTCGGTCTCCTTGATGGCGGCCCAGTCGCCTTCGATGCCGGTGGCGTCGAAATAGGCGCCGAGCACCGACAGCAAATGGTCGCGGTCGATGCCGTTCTCATCGTCGTCAAGATCGCCCTGGAACCGGCTGTAGTCGGCGGCGATCCGCCGATAGCCGTCGATGGCGGGCATCTCGCCCTCGATCTGGAAGCGGATAATGCCGGTCAGGGTGATCAAATTGCGGCCGTCCGGTGTTTCGCTGAAGGCGGTGATACGCCCGGCGCAGCCGATGCCATAGACATCCGCGGCGCCGATATCCTCGGCCGGCGCGCACGGCTGGACCATGCCGATCAAGCGCTCGCCGGCCAGGGCATCCCGGACCATCGCCAGATAGCGTGGCTCAAAAATGTTCAGCGGCAATTGTCCACCGGGCAGCAGCAACACGTCGGGAAGCGGAAAGATCGGCAGAATGCGCGGCAGCACCGCGACATCCGTATCGGCCGTCGCCCGACTCATGAAAAGAGCAGCGACGACAATTGCCGCCGCGCCGCCAGGGTATTCGGGTCGGTCGGACCCCAGGCCTCGAAGAATTTGAGAAGCTGCTGCCGCGCCGCGTCGTCGTTCCACGTCCGGTCGCGGCGAATGATCTCCAGCAAGGCATCCGCCGCGGCCTCGTGCTGCCCGGCGGCGTGGAAGGCCATGGCCAGGTCGAGGCGCGCTTGATGATCTTGTGGGTTCTGCTCGACACGGGCGGCCAATTCGGAAAGCGGGCCGGCCTGGGCGCTTTGCTCGGCAAGCTCAAGCGCCGCCTTGGCCGAGGCGAAAGCCGGCGCGCCGGTCATCTCGGCGGGCAGGGTGTCGAACATCTCGCGCGCCGCCGTGTTATCGCCGGCCGCCAGGTGGCAGCGGATCATGCCGGCCAGCGCGGTCTCGTTCTCCGGCTCGTGCTGAAGCACCTGCCCGAAGAGTGCGGAGGCGGCGCCGACCTGATTCTCGGTCAAGGCGGTTTGCGCTTGCTCCAGCGCCTGCTCGATGGGCGAAGGTCCCGCGCCGGCGCCGCTCTGCTGCAGCAGCCGATCGACGAACCGTTGGATCTCGCTTTCGCTCTGTGCCCCGACAAAGCCGTCCACCGGTTGCCCCTGGAAGAACGCATAGACCGCGGGGATCGATTGGATGCGCAGTTGCCCGGCTAGGGCTTGATTCTGGTCGACGTCGATCTTGACCAGGCGGACGCCGCCCCGGGCAGCCTGAACCACCTTTTCCAGCGCTGGTCCCAACTGTTTGCACGGGCCGCACCAGGGGGCCCAGAAGTCGACGATGACCGGGACCTTCATCGAGGCCTCGATGACGTCCTGGCCAAAGCGCTCCGTGTTGCTGTCCTTGATCAGATCGGCGGCCTGTTGGCCGCCGTTGGCGCTACTGGACGGGCCGCTGCCGATAATGGTTTCCATGAGGCATTCCGATTGCTTGCAGAATTCTTCCGCCCTTCGCAGGGGCGGGTGAGACCATCCTCAATAGATGGCGCCTTTCGCCATTTGACGCAACCCTGGGCCGCCGCCTGCCGGGGCGCCGGCTCAGATCCCGCCCATATCGAGCAGGTGGGGCGGGTGCCCGATGCTGTCGAGGAAACGGATCAGGTCCGCCGGGGCGATCGCCGTCGTCATGTGATTGACCAGGGGATGGCAGTTGACCGGGCCATCGCCGGTGACGGCCGTATCGAGCACCACCTGGACCTGGCCATCGGTGTCGTTGATCGCGGCGAATGGAGTCACCGAGCCGGGCTCGACACCGAGATAGGTCATCAGGCGCCCGGCGCTGCCGAAGGAGAATCGCCCGGCATCGAGCGCCGCCCCCAGGGCCTTGAGGTCAATCTGCCGGTCCTCCAGGCAGACCACTAGCCACATGGCGCCCTTCTTGTTGCGCAGGAAAAGATTCTTGATGTGATGGCCGGGAAGCTCGCCGCGCAGGGCCTTGGCCTGCTCAACGGTGAAAACCGGCGGATGGCTGACGGTGTGGGTGGTAATGCCCAGCGCCTCGAGCCGGGTCAGCAAGGCCTCCGGGCTGGTGGGCAATGGGGCGGGGGTCGGCTCGGTCATGATCGATCCTGTGGGGCAGGTCCTGGTTGGCGGCGGCTGCGGTATCAGGCTCTTAGCCACCCCCGCGCGCCCTGGCAAGGGTTGCGGTCAGCCGGCGTGGGCCGCTACCGATCACGGCTTGCAATGACGGAGAAAAGGTATAATTTTCCGGCCTGCCGGGTCATCCGCGCGCGGGCGTAGCTCAGGGGTAGAGCACAACCTTGCCAAGGTTGGGGTCGTGAGTTCGAATCTCATCGCCCGCTCCAATATCCGGCTGATTTCCTAGATTCTGGCGGCCAGTCGGCCGCGCTCCCGAGTTCTTGCGGGGGCGCGGGCGCGCCGGCGCGTGCCGGTCCCGCCCCCCCCCCCCCCCCCCCCCGCCGGGCGGGGGCGGGGGCCCGGCCCCCCGGGGGGGGGGGGGGGTGGGCCGGGTGCAACGGGAATGTTGGGTTT
>JAJFGI010000156.1 GCA_021776215.1 Kiloniellaceae bacterium
AAGTCAAATTCAACAGCCTTGGCGTCACTGTCACGCTGGATGCCAATTTCGACCGCACCACCGACCACATCACCACCGGTACGCCCACCAACAATGTGGCCGGCGTGGTGACGAATAGCATTGCCTATACCAACGATGCCAACGGCGGCGTGCTGAACGACGCAATCACAGCACTGAAGGCCCTTGGCTCGAGCGTCTACAATCCAGCCACCGGCGTCCTAACGCTGACGGCTTCCGGTGCTGGTGCCGGTCTCACCGAACTGTCCGCAGCCGGCATCAGGTTGAGCGTGGACGGCGGCGCGGTCGGTGCTGCCGGCGCCGTCTCCGGCGACCTTGAAGCCGGTGGCGTGCATGCGGTGCATATTTACGTCGACAATGCCAACGGCGAGACCATCGAGATCGGCCAACTGGACGTAGACTTCGGTGCGTCGGCCGGTGCGACCACCGGTACAATCGATGTCAACATCGGCGATCTGCTTTTCGGAGCCAATGTCGTGACCGGGTCGAGCACACAGACTTACTCGTTCAAGGTCGGTTCCGGAAGCGAGACCCATGACTCGCTGATATTCAATGTGTCGGCGGCCAGTGCTTCGTCGCTGGGTGTGTTAGGCACCAACCAGGGCGGCGCGTTGGGCATTACCACCGCCGCGTTGGCCGATACGGCATCGGCCGCCGTCTCGGCCTCCATCGATATCCTGAACCAGACGCGTTCGGATATCGGTGCGGCGCAGAACCGGCTGAGTTTTGCCGCCGCCAACCTGGCCACCGCGATCGAGAATGCGGAGGTCGCGCGAAGCGGCCTGTTGGATCTGGACGTGGCGGCGGAGATTACCACGTTCACCAGCAAGCAGATCCTGGTGCAGACCGGCGTTTCGACATTGGCGCAGGCCAACCAGTTGCCGCAGAACCTGCTGCGCCTATTCCAGTAGAATAGCGGGCGCAGGTTCGAGCACGGCGATCCATTCTAGATAGAAACAGAGTAAACCGATGGCACTGGCAGCAACGCATCTCTACCTGGACGACCCGGCCTTGGCATACCCAAGCCGGGAGACCACCCTCCTTTATGAGGGCGCCATCGCGGCAATGCATGAAGCGATCGACGCGATTGCGGCCGATGACATCGGAACCCGTTGCGGCGCCGTGCAAAAGGCCACGGAAATCGTGACCACGCTCTACCTGAACCTCGACGTCAAGCGCGACGGGGAAATTGCCGACGGCCTGTCCAAGGTCTACAGCCACATGCTTGGCCTGCTTCTGCGGATCAATCTCTACAACGACCCGCGGATCGCCCTCCGGGCAATCGACCTGCTTGAGCCGCTGCGCGAGAGCTGGGTGAGCCTGGACGCCGTGATCGCGGCGTGCGAGTGGCCAACCACGCCAGTAACGCCAGAAATCGCACACCGAGCCGAATTCGCTTAGTCAATGCCAAGCCAGGCAGGATCGCCTGGCCCAGTTACGCCAAAGTAACCGCGACATAAAGGACGGCGACCAGGATGGAAGCCCTTTCAATACAAACAGTTAAGCCCGGCTATCGGCCAGCGGACACGCCGGCGCAAGGCGGCCTTGGCGATGTCTTCCAAGCCATGCTGCGCGAGAACGCGGAGCGGCCTGACCCCCTCGATCCGACGCCACCGGCCGAGGATCGGCCGGAGCGGGCTGCGCCACGGCGGACGTCTTCGGCCGACAGGACTGAGGTTGCTGGCGGCGACCGATCCTACGAGCGGGATACCGACGACCGAGAATACGACGTCTCCGGCCCCGTCGAGCCGCGCCAGGAGCCGAGCGACGACGTGCGCGGGAACCGGGAAGCGCCCAGGGATCGGGACACCACCCCGGCACCCAACCGGTCGGCCGCATCCGATCAACCGGCAGACGACCGCGCCGGCGATACGCCGGCGGCCGATGGCGCGCCAGGTGTCGAAGAGCAGATCCCTGTTGCCAGCGAAACCCGCGTGAGCTCTCCAGGATCGGCGTCCTCGAGCGCCGCCGAGACTCTGGTTGCGCCGGGCACGGGCAACTCCGGCCTGGCCGGTCAAACCACCAATACGGCTGTCCTCCCCGGCGCCACCGACACGTCCGGCAAGGGGACCGGCGTGCCGACGGCGACGACGGCCGCGGCCGGCCAAACACAAAATCCTGCCCCGCCCCAGACCGCGGCACCGAGCGCCGGTGCCGGCACAGGGGCGCCCCCAGGCGGCAATGGGACCTCGGCACACGTCACCGTCACCTCGGGACAGGTCGTGGCGACACCCAATGCGAACTTAGGCGGCGGGGCGACGACGGCAGCGATAGCCGCCGTCAGCAATCCGGATCTACCGCCCCCTGCCACGCCGAGCGCCGACCCAGCGAACCGGGTGACCCAGAGCGCCGCCACCGCGGCTGGCCCGGCATCAAATAGTCAATCGGCCTCGGGCGGGGCGGCCCAGCCGGGAGCCCCATCGACTGCTGCGATCGTTCCGACCGACAGTCCGGACCTGCCGGCTGCGTCCGCCGGAACCGCTGCGGCGACGGTCCCCACACAGAAGCCGGGCGGCGGTTCCGCTAACAGCCAAGGCCGTGGCGCGGCATCGTTGAACGCCGCCACGGCCGACACCGACGGGACGGATGCGGCGACCCAAAAAACTCTGGGGGAAGCTACCCCTGCGCGGCCAACGCAGAACAACATCGCACAAGCGTCTGGCGGCACAAGCCAAGACATGTCCGGCCAGAATACCGGTGCGAAGACAACCAACACCCAAAATCAACCCGGGCAGGCAACACCGCAACCACAGGCCGACCAGGGCCCGAAAACCGCCGCTCAGACAAGCGCGGCCGCGACCCCCCAGGCTGCGGCCCTGCAAGGGGCTCAGACGGGTTTCGCCAATACCTTGGCCCAAGGTCCGCAAGTCGGTGAATCGGGCGCCGGCGGTGGGTCTACGGCCGCGACGGATGTCGCCGCCAGCCGCGCTGCAAATGCGCCCACGGGTGGCTTCACCCAAATACCGCTTCAGGCGCCCGATACACTGGGTTCATTGACCCGGTCCGGGGGAACGCAGCCGACCACCGCCAATCAGGTCGCGGTGGAAATCCAGAAGGCTGTCAACGCCGGCAAGGACCATATTCGTGTACGCCTGAATCCCGCCGAGCTTGGGCAAATCGACGTATCGCTCAAGGTCCGTCACGACGGCACCGTCAAAGCCGTCGTCACGACCGACCGGCCCGAGACCTTCGATCTGATGCAGCGCGACGCGCGTGGGCTGGAGCGGGCGCTTCAGGACGCCGGCCTGAAGACAGATGCCGGCAGCCTCACATTCAACCTGCGCGGCGGCGACCAGCACGGACCGAACAATGGTCAACGTGGGCCGGGCCTCGCGGCACAATCAGGCGCCGAGGCCGATCGAACCGCCGACTCGCCGGCGCCGGATGTGGACCATCCGGCCCCAGTTGTTTCCAACCGCGCGTTGGACATGCGCGTCTAGTCAAACGCCTAGGAGTTGCAGATCATGGAAGTCAACGGCGTTGCCTTCAAAGAGCCGACCACCGGCGGCACAAATGCCACGACGGGTCTGGCCGACACGTTCGACACGTTCCTGGCCCTGCTCACCACGCAGATGCGGAACCAGGACCCGCTCGACCCGATGAAGAGCGAGGAATTCACCCAGCAACTCGTGCAGTTTTCCGCGGTCGAACAAGCCATCAATACGAATTCGAAACTGGACAAGCTGCTCCAGCTTCAAAACGGCAGCCAGCTCAACAGTGCCGTATCGTACATCGGCAAGACCGTGGAAGTTCTCAGCGATCAGCTTCTGCTGAAGGACGGCAGCTCGAAGATCACCTATGGCCTTGATGGCAAAGCCAACAAGACAACCATCAAGATCATCAACGAGGATGGCGACACGGTTCGCACTGTGGACGCCAACACCGCATCGGGCCGCCATGAGTACGTTTGGGATGGCCGCGACAAGAATGGCAACACGGCGCCGGACGGGGTCTACAACTTCACCGTGATCGCCGTGGGCCCGAACGACAAAACCATAGACACGGTCTCAGCGGCCGTCGGCGTCGTTACGGGGATTGAGGCCGTAGACGGGACCGTCACCCTCAACATTGGCGAGCTTGGCGCGACGCTGGATAAGATCTTCGCCGTACGCGAAACAGCCTCGGGTGCCTAGCAAACAGGCAACCGGGAGAGAGATTCGGATCGCCGGTCGAGAGCCGGCAGCGAGAATTCGTTAGAACCATCGCAGCGCTGGGCAGGACGCCCCGCTCGTAATTGAGGAGAAGTCAGGATGAGCATCTTCGGCGCGATGTTTTCAGGCGTTACCGGGCTAAACGCGCAAAGCCAGGCCCTCGGTATGATCGCCGACAACATATCCAATGTGAACACAGTGGGTTACAAGGGCACCGACGCCCGCTTCTCAACCCTGGTCACGCAAGCCGCCTCGAAGTCCACCTTCACACCCGGTGGTGTGCGAACCGCGCCCAATCAGAATATCGACCGTCAGGGCTTGCTGCAGTCGACCACGTCGAAATCCGACATCGCCATCGCCGGCAACGGATTCTTCCTGGTCAACGAAGCGGCGACGCCGGGCCAGGGTAACGAGTTCTTGTTTACCCGCGCCGGCTCCTTCAGTCCGGATAAGAGCGGCGATCTCGTCAATACGGGGGGCTACTACCTGCAGGGATGGCCGCTGACCAACGGCGCCTTGCCAACCAATACCAGCGTGTTGACCAGCGTGCGGACCATCAACGTCTCGAACTTCGCTGGTACCGCGACGGCGACGACAGCCGCCAGCATCGCACTCAACCTGCCGTCGACCGCACCACCGTCCGGCAACGCGCAGATCAACACCACTATTGCAACCCCGCTGTCCGGCATTTCCAACCTCGACCTGAAGAGTTTCGGCACGCTTGGTCAGGTCGCCAAGCTCACCTACAACTCCGGCACGCAGGCGCTCACCGTCACCATCGGCGCGCAGACCGGCGTCTTCGATCTCAGCCCTCAGCTCGCCCAGACCTATGTCAGCACGGGTACCCTGGCCGGCATGGAGATCACCGTCGACGGTACCTTCAATTTCGGCGTGGCAATCGCCACGGCGGCAAATACGCAGGTCGTGAATACCGGCACTCTGGCACTCGCCGGTGCGGTGCCCGTGCTGGGCAATTTTGACGGCAACGATCTGGCGGCACTGGACACGACGGCGATGTCGTTCTCCGTCGATACGGCC
>JAJFGI010000157.1 GCA_021776215.1 Kiloniellaceae bacterium
GCTGACCGGCGCGAACATCCCCCCGGCCTGCAGCGCTGGGCCGCGCAACGCAAAGAGGATCAGCGAGCCGCCGATGCTCACGCAAAGGAGCAGCAGAATAAACAGGCCGCGCTCCGGATCCGTGGCGAAGGCATGGACCGAAGTGAGCAAGCCGGAGCGGACGATGAAGGTGCCGATCAGGGACAGTGAGAAGGTGAGGATGGCCAGCAGGACGGTCCACGCCTTCAAGGCATCGCGCTTTTCCACCACGATGGCTGAATGCAGCAGCGCCGTGCCCATCAGCCACGGCATGAACGAGGCGTTCTCCACCGGGTCCCAGAACCACCAGCCGCCCCAGCCGAGCTCGTAGTAGGCCCACCAACTGCCCAGGGCGATGCCGGCGGTCAGGAAGCACCAGGCCACCAATGTCCAGGGCCTTACCCAGCGCGCCCAGGCGGGATCGACGCGGCCCTCGATCAAGGCGGCGATAGCGAAGGAAAAAGCCATGGAGAAACCGACATAGCCGGCATAGAGCATGGGCGGATGGAAGGCCAGGCCCGGGTCCTGCAACAGCGGATTTAAATCTTGGCCGTTGAGGGGCGCCGGGAAAATGCGCGCGAACGGATTCGACGTAAGCAGCGAGAAGGCCAGGAAGCCGATGGCGATCCACGCCTGCACCGAGAGCACGCGGGCGCGCAAGGTCGGAGGCAGATTGCCGCCGAACACCGCCACCGCGGCGCCGAAGGCGGCCAGGATCAGCACCCAGAGGACCATGGAGCCCTCGTGGTTACCCCAGACGCCGGAGATCTTGTAGAGCAGCGGCTTGTCTGTGTGCGAGTTCTGCACCACGTTGAGCACGGTGAAATCTGAGACCACGTAGGCCCACATCAAGGCCAGGAAGGCGATGGTGATCAGCACCAGTTGCAACAGCGCCGCCGGGCGGGCCACGTCCATCCACGCGCTTTGGCCACGGGCGGCGCCGATGATCGGCACGCTGCCCTGAACCAGGGCGACCAGCAAGGCCAGGATAAGGGCGAAGTGACCAATCTCAGGGATCATTTCGGTGTCTCCGTCGGGTCGCGCCACTGCCCGGATTTTTTCAGGGCATCCGCCACTTCGCGCGGCATATAGGTTTCATCGTGCTTGGCCAGGACCTCGCGGGCGACGAAGGTGCCGCCGGTACCGATGCTGCCCTCGGTGATCACGCCTTGACCCTCGCGGAACAAGTCGGGCAGCAGGCCGCGATAGCTCACCGGCACGCTGTTGGTCAAATCGGTGACGCGGAAGGTCGTCGTCACCCCGTCGTCCAGTCGCGCGACCGAGCCTTCCTCCACCAGTCCGCCAAGGCGGATGGAGCGTTCGGCCGGCGCACTCCCGCTGGCCAAGTCGGTGGGGCTGTAGAAATAGGTGATCTCGCTTTGCAGAGCGCCGAGCGCAAGCGCCGCAGCCCCGCCGAGGATCAGCATCGCCGCGAGGACCAGATAGAGGCGCCGGCGCTTGCGGGTCATGGCCGGGCCTCGGGCATGTGGGCGGGCGCCGCCGCCGGCCGGGGGTCATGCAGGCGTGACAGATCGTTTTGCAGCGCGTGCAGGCGGTGCAAGGTTGTCACCAGCAGTCCGATCAGGATCACCGCGGTCAGGGCGAAGGCCGGCCAGACAAAAATGCCATAGCCGCCCATCGCCAGAAAGGTCTGCACCTGCTCCATGAGTCCCGTCAGGATCTCCTATGCGGCGTCCGGACCGCCTGCAAAAGGCGGATGTGGCGCGACCCTAGGGCGCCGACCGCCGCCGGTCACTGATTTATATCATGTCCATATCAAACATACCCAGTGGCGGCGCCGGTCCGTCACCTCGCGCCGCTCCTTTATGTCGCTTCAACGGCGGCCATGGAACGGGCGCGCAGGCGGGCGGCCATGACCTCGCTTTTGACGCGCAGCAACATGATGCTCACATAGTAGAGCTTGAACCCAACGGCCATGACCAGCAGCGGCCAGAGCATGGACGGATGGATGGTCGGTCCGTCCAGGCGCATGACGCTGGCCGGCTGGTGCAGGGTGCTCCACCAATCGACCGAGAACTTGATGATCGGCACATTGACGAAACCCACCAGCGCCAAGACCGCCGCCGCCCGGTTGCCGCGGCTTTGATCGTCGAAGGCGTTGCTCAGCGCCATGTGACCCAGATACAGGAAGAAGAGCACCAGAACCGACGTCAGGCGCGCATCCCACACCCACCAGGTGCCCCACATGGGCTTGCCCCACAGGGATCCGGTAGCCAGGGCGAGAAAGGTGAAACCGGCCCCCACCGGCGCCGAGGCGCGGGCCACCAGATCGGCCAGGGGATGCCGCCAGATCAGCGCCGAGGCGCTGGCGGCGGCGATCACCGTATAGACGAACAGCGCCATCCAGGCGGCGGGTACGTGCACATACATGATGCGTACGCTGTCGCCCTGCTGGTAGTCGGCCGGCGAAACGAACAGGCTGAGATACAGCCCGGCGGCCAGCGCCAGCACCGCCAGGGCGCCGCTCCACGGCAGGATCCGTTCGGCCAGGCGCACGAAGCGGCCCGGATTGGCGAAACGGTGCATGTTCACGGCCGCGGTCCTTCTGTCGTGCGCGCCCACCTAGGGATAAACCTAGTCATTCAACCGCCTGCCGCAAGGCCGCCGCGGCCGCCAGGGGCGCGACAACCAGCATCACCAGGAATATCGCCGCCAGAAAGAGAAGATGCGGGCGGGCGCTGAGACCCGCAAGGGTCGCATCGATGGCGGCGACCCCGAAGATCAGCACCGGGATATAAAGCGGCAGGACCAGCAGCGGGACCAACACCCCGCCGCGCCGGGCGCCCAGGGTCAGCGCCGCCCCGACCGCCCCGGTCAGGCTCAGGCTCGGGGTGCCCAGAAGCATGGCCAGCGCCAGCACCGGCAAGGCGGATACATCCATGTTGTAGAGCAGGGCGATCAGTGGCGCGGCGGCGATCAGCGGCAGGCCGGTGGTCAGCCAATGGGCCAACACCTTGGCCAGGACGGTGAGGCTCAGGGGGCCGGGCGCCAGCACCAGCAACTCCAGCGAGCCGTCCTCGAAATCGGCCAGAAACAGGCGCTCGAGGGAGAGCAGCACGGCGAGTAGGGCGGTCACCCAAATGACCCCGGCGGCCAGGCGCGCCAGCAGGTTCGGCTCCGGCCCGACGGCAAAGGGGAAGAGCATGGCGGCCAGGACGAAGAAGAGCACCACCATGACCGCATCGCCGCGCTGGCGCAGGGCCAGGCGCAGATCGCGGGCGACCACATTGGCGAAGAGGCTCACCAATCCGATCCGACGGTAAGGGGCACGCTGTCCGCGAAATCCGCGAGGGCCAGGGTTTGCGCGCCGGGCATGTCGATGGGGGTGTGGGTGGCGACGGCCACCCGGCCGCCGGCGGCGCGATGCATGGCGATGGCGGTGCTCAGGTGGGCCAGCGAGGCCTGATCGAGACCGACCGACGGTTCGTCCAGCAGCCACACCTCGCCCGGCGCGGCGAGCAGGCGCGCCAGCGCCACTCGCCGCCGCTGCCCGGACGAGAGCAGGCGTCCGGCCACATGGGCCAGCGGCGTCAGGGCGAAACCGGCCAGGGCGCGGCCTACGTCGGCCTCGCCAGCACCGGCGTGGCGGGCCCAGAAAGCGACGTTTTCCGCCGCCGTAAGCACCGGCTTGATGGCGTTGAGATGGCCGACATAGCGCAGCCGCGCCCGGTGCGCTTCCGGATCGGCGGCAATCGGCGCGCCGTCCCATATCAGGTCCCCGCCGGCGGGACGCAGCAGCCCGGCCATGAGGCGCAGCAGGCTGGATTTGCCGCTGCCGTTGGGGCCGCTGAGCAGCACGGCGCCGCCGGGCGGCAAATCGAAGGCGAGGCCGGCGAACACCCGCCGGTCGCCGCGGACGCACACAAGATCCCGGCCCGAAAACAGGCTCATTGCGGCTGTGGGTACGTTGGGGTGCGGGTCAAGGGGCGCTCGGCGCGTTGCGGACGGCTCAGGGCACCAGCGATATAGCAGATCGCTCGTCTCCCACCAAATGCCGACTGCTGCTCACCCCATGATGCCCCCATGATGCCCCCATGACGCCCCCATGGCGCCCCCATAACGCCCCCATGGCGCCCCGTAGTGCAACGAGCGTTGGCGTCGTGGCGAAAAATGCGGGCTGAAAGGAAAGGAAGGTTAGGCGGCCACCGGGATCGGGACCGGCGACCGCCTAAGTTCCCAGCCGTTTGGGGGGGGCAAACGTGTCGAGGCAGGCTGGGCACCTCGGACAGAGAGGGGAAGTCTCCGTGCTTGATAAGGTGGGCGACGATTGTGGTGCCACTTGGCCTCAAATAAGGCACAAATGCGATTTCTACGGCCGAGCGGGAAAAAGTGGGTAAGGCCGGAAATCGGCGCCTTGTGCGGCCGCTTACCCGTAAGTGCGGGTGTCCTCGATGACCTTGCCGTCGTTGGGCAGGGCGCCGGGGGGCTGCAGGGCGACCTCGCCCTGGACCTTGCAGACGGAGCGCAGAGTATCGGCGAGGGCGGTGGCGAGAGCGGTATTGCCGGCGTTTTCGGCCACCTCGCAGTGCAAGGTCATCACGTCGGCCGCGCCCTCGCGGGAGACGATCAGCCGGCCCCGCGCCACCGCCGGATGACGGCGCAGGACGTCGGCGATCTGGCTGGGCTGGACGAACATGCCCTTGACCTTGGTGGTCTGGTCGGCCCGGCCCAACCAGCCGCGCAAGCGCGTGTTGGTGCGGCCGCACGGGCTCAGGCCCGGCAGGATCGCGGAAAGATCGCCGGTGGCGAAGCGGACCAGCGGATAATCCGGGTTGAGGGTGGTCACGACCACCTCGCCGACCTCGCCATCGGGGACCGGATCGCCGGTTCCCGGACGGACGATCTCGACGATCAGATGCTCGTCGACGATCATGCCGTCATCGGGCCGCGATTCGTAGGCGATCAGGCCCAGCTCGGCGGTGGCGTAGCATTGCAGGACGGAAATGCCGCGGGCCGCATAGTCCTGGCGCAACGACGGATACAGGGCGCCGCCGGAGACCATGGCCTTGACGATGCTGCTGCAATCGAGATGCAGCTTGGCGGCGGCGTCGAGCAGGACCAGCAGGTAATCCGGCGTTCCCGAGTAGCCCACCGGCCGATACTGGGCGATCGCCTGCGCCTGGGCCTCGCTGTTGCCGATGCCGGCGGGAACCACGGCGCAGCCCAGGGCGCGCAACCCCATGTCGAGAATCCAACCGCCCGGGGTCAAATGATACGAGAACGTGTTGTGCACGATATCGCCCGGCCGGAACCCGGCGGCATACAAGGCGCGGGCGGTGCGCCAATAGTCGTCTCGCGGCCCCTGCGGCTCGTACAGGGGGCCGGGCGAGGCGAACAGACGTGACGCCGCGCCGGGCTGGATCGCTGCTAGGCCGCCTAGCGGCGGGACGGCGTGCTGCAGCTCGGGCAAATCGGATTTGCGGGTGACCGGCAGGCGGGCCAACGCTTCCCGGCTGGTTACCGCCGTCGCGTCGATCTCGGCCAACAGTCGGGTAAATCGCGGCGCATGCGCTTTGGCGTGGGCGATCTGCAGCGGCAGAGCCGTCATCAGCGCCGCCTCGCGGGCCACCGGATCGCGTGTTTCCAGATCGTCGTAAAAAGCCGCTGCGCCAGTCTTGCGGCGCTTTGGTGTGCGCGCCTTCCGGCCCTGCTTTATGCTAGCCACCGTTTGCGCCGCTTGTAGTGCTTGACGTCGCGGTAGCTTTTTCTGCCCGATGCGGACAGGCCAAGATAAAACTCCTTCACATCCTCGTTGTCGGCCAGGGTTTTCGCGTCGCCGTCCAGGACCACCCGACCGTTCTCAAGAATGTAACCATATCGCGCATACTTCAAGGCCATGTTGGTGTTCTGTTCGGCCAGCAGGAAGGTAACCCCTTCCTCGTCATTCAGGCGCTTGACCGTCTCGAAGATACCCTCGACCAGCTGCGGGGCGAGGCCCATGGACGGCTCGTCCAAAAGAATCATCTTCGGCCGGCTCATCAGCGCCCGGCCGATGGCGCACATCTGCTGCTCGCCGCCCGAGGTATAGCCGGCCTGGCTGGCGCGCCGCTCCTTCAAGCGGGGGAAATAGGTGTAGACCTTCTCCAGGTCCTGCTGGATGGCGGCGCGCCCGTCGCGCCGGGTATAGGCGCCGGTCAGCAAATTCTCTTCGATGGTCAGATGCTCGAAGCAGTGGCGACCCTCCATGACCTGGATAACGCCGCGCTTGACCAGCTCGTAAGGGCTCAGGCGATCGACGCGCTCGCCGGCGAACTCGATCGTCCCCTTGGTCACATCGCCGCGTTCGGCGCGCAGCAGGTTGGAGATGGCCTTGAGAGTGGTGGTCTTGCCGGCGCCGTTGGCGCCGAGCAAGGCGACGATGCCCCCCTCGGCCACCGACAGGGACACGCCCTTGAGCACCAGGATGACGTGATCATAGATGACTTCGATGTTGTTGACCTGGAGGATCGGCCGGCGATCATCGCCGGCCGATCGGTCCCCGCGGGTCAATGTCAGGGCGTCGCTCATGGCTAATGTGCCTCAAATCCGCGTCGAGCGGGCCCTGCCTCCGGTTACTTGCAATCGCGCGCTTTGATGCCTTTCTCGGCAGCATAAGCGGCGGCCGCTTCAACAATCATCGGCCGCAACAGGCCGGCGCGATTCGGCTCGATCCAGTCGGAAACCTTGTTCCAGCCCTTGCCATCCCACTGCTGGATAAAGGCTCGGCCGGTCCCTTCGTGATCGGCGCACGTGATCTTGATCGGCTCCATGAAACCGGTCAGACCCATGGCCTCAAGCCGCGCGGCGTCGATGTTCAACGCCTCGAAGCCGTCCCGGATCTGCTCGCCAAGTAGCGCTTTCTTGCCGTACTTGTCCTGGGCCGTCCGGATGGCCTCGACGATGATAGCCCCGTTCATCACGCCGCGGTTGTACAGGACCGTGCCGACCTCGTCGCGCGGGCCGGTGCCGTTGCCGGCGTCTTGGACCAGCTTGATGATGTCCTTGATCGCCGGGTAGTCCGTGCCGGTGCCATGGAAGTTGGCCGACTTGTAGCCCTTCGCCTGGTCGCCGGCCGGGGTCACATCCTGTTCGGAGCCGGACCACCAGATGCCGATGAAATGATCCATCGGGTAGGCAACCGCGGCGGCCTCCTTGATGGCGGTCGAGTTCATGACGCCCCAGCCCCACATGAGCACCCAGTCGGGGCGAAGCTGACGGCCGATCTGCAGCCAAGTGGCCTTCTGCTCCAGGCCCGGGTGGGCAACCGGAAAGAGGCTAAGCTCGAAACCGTGCGCGGCGGCAAGTGCCTCGAGCGTGCCAATCGGCTCCTTGCCGTAGGCGCTGTCATGGTAGACGAGGGCGATCTTCTTGCCCTTGAGCTTGTCGTACCCGCCCTCGTTCTGGGCGATATGATTGACGATGACATCGGCACCCGACCAATAGGTCGCCGGCAGGGTGAAGACGTAGGGGAACACCGTCCCGTCCGAGCCCGCCGTGCGGCCGTATCCCATGGACAGCACAGGAATTTTGTCGGCAGTCGCGCGGTCGATCAGGGCATAGGTGATGCCGGTCGACAGCGGCGTTATGGCAGCCGCGCCGGGTTTCTTCAGGCGTTCGTAGCACTCGACCCCGCGGTCGTTGTTGTAGGCGGTGTCGCACTCCTCGTATTCGATCTGCACGCCGTTAATGCCGCCCTTGGCATTGACCATCTTGAAATAGTCGGCCAGGCCGTTGGCGAAGGGAACGCCATTCGGCGCGTAGGGGCCCGAGCGGTACATGAGGCCCGGAACGAACTGTTTCTCCTGTGCGGTCGCCGGTAGAACGGTGGCCGCGAAGAGCACCGCCGCGCCAGCCGCGGCAAGGCCTAGGGTTTTTAATTTCATTGTTCTTAACCTCCCAAGTTACAAATAGTTAGACGGGTTATCCCCCATCATTGGTTGCAAGCGTAACACTTTTGCTTCGACCCTGCCACAGCGCCGGCCATGCCCGCGGTCAATAGGGGAATGGCCACAAACGCAGCTTTTCCTTAGTGATCTGCCACAACCGCGCAAGCCCGTGCGGTTCGACAATCAGGAACAAGATAATCAGCGCTCCAAAGATCATGAACTCGATGTGCGAGACGATCGCCGTCGATATCGATGGGTCGACGGCAAGCATGGTGTTGTTGAGAAAGATAGGCAGCAGCACGATAAAGGCGGCGCCGAGGAAAGAGCCCAGGATCGAGCCCAAGCCGCCGATGATGATCATGAACAGGACTTGAAACGAGCGGTCGATCTGGAAGGCCAAGGCCTCGACCGAGCCGGTGTAGATGAAGGCCCAGAGCGCCCCGGCGATGCCGATGAAGAACGAGCTGATCGCGAAGGCGGACAACTTCGCATGCAGCGGCCGGATGCCGACGATCTCGGCGGCGATGTCCATGTCACGGATGGCCATCCACGACCGCCCCATCTTGCCGCGCACGAGGTTCTTGGCGACCAGCGCCAGGATCGCCACGAAGACCAGCAGGAAGACGTACTTGGTCACGGGCGAGGCCTGCGTCCCGGTGATGAAGAACCCCGGCACGATCTCGCGCGCCGGCGCGGAAATGACCCCGGAGGAACTGTAGTTCACCCACCAGGGAAACTTGTTGAAGACCCAGACAAGAAAGAACTGCGCCGCCAACGTCGCGACCGCCAGATAGAAGCCTTTGATTCTCAGGGATGGGATGCCGAACAGAATGCCGACACCCGCGGTGCCGACTCCCGCGAGCAGAAAAACGACGGCGATATGCAGATCGGGAAAAGCGGTTGCCAGTTTGAATGCAAAGAAAGCGCCGCAAGCCATGAAGCCGCCGGTTCCAAGGGACAACTGGCCGCAGTAGCCGGTCAGCAGGTTGAGGCCGATGGCCGCGAGCGAGAACACCAGGAAGGGGATCAGGATCGTGCTCAGCCAGTACTCGTTGGCCAGCAGCGGAACAGCGACAAGGGCGAGCAACAGGAAGAGGCCCAAGAAGATGCGGTCCTGCAGAATCGGAAAGATCGCCTGATCCGCGGCATAGTCCGTCTTGAATTGTCCGGCCTCTCGATACAGCACCGCGTCGCCCTTCCTGAATCTCCGCTACACCCGCTCGATGATGCGTTCGCCAAACAAGCCCTGAGGCCGGAACACCAGGAAGACAAGCGCCAGCATGTAGGCAAACCAGTCCTGGATAGCGCCGCCGACGAAGTGGCCGAGGAAGACCTCCGCCACCTGCTCGCCGGCGCCGATGATCAGGCCGCCGATGATGGCGCCGGGGATCGATGTGAAGCCGCCGAGAATGAGCACCGGCAGGGCCTTGAGCGCGATCAGGGCGAGGGAAAACTGAACGCCGGCCTTGCCGCCCCATATGATTCCGGCGACAAGCGCGACGATGCCGGCGACCGACCACACGATGACCCAGATGGTCTTCAGCGGAATGCCCACGGACAGGGCGGCTTGATGGTCGTCGGCCACGGCGCGCAGGGCGCGGCCCGTGCGCGTGTACTGGAAGAATACGGCCAGCACCGCGACCAGGACTCCGCCGGTAAGCGCGGCGACGAAGTCGTACTGATTGATAAGAATACCGCCTTCGAAGATCGCGCCCAGCGCGAACATCGGGTCTCTCGGGATGCCGATGTCCAGGACCTTGACGTCGGACCCCCACAGCATCTGTCCGAGGCCGTCGAGAATATAGAATATCCCGATCGTCGCCATGAAAAGTATGATGTGGTCCTGGTTTACCAGCGGCCTCAGCACGACGCGCTCTATGACCACGGCGACAAGAACCATGACACCGGCGGAGATGATGAAGGCGAAGGGCCACCAGACACCCATCTCCATGAAACCAACCATGGTTAGAGCGGCGAACAGGGCCATCGATCCCTGCGCGAAGTTGAAAATGCTGGAGGCCTTGAAGATGAGCACGAAGCCGAGCGCCACCAGCGAATACATGACCCCCTGCAGCAGGCCGGCGATCAGCACCTCGAAGTAGTAGCCCCAGGCGAAAAAGAAACTGGGGACAAGACCGCCGAGCAGTTGGAACAGCAGACCGATCGACCCGATCGCAACCGGCACCGCGATCAGCCAGGGGAGAAACGCGCGCGGCGCAGTCATCGGCGGCGTCCCATCAGCGGCGGCCCATCAGTGACTGACTCCCAAATAAGCGTCGATCACGGCTGGGTTGCCGCGCACCTCGTCCGGCGTGCCATCAGCGATCTTGCGCCCATAGTCCAGCACGATGACCCGGTCGGAGATATCCATGACCACGCCCATGTCGTGCTCGATCAAGGCGATGGTGGTGCCGAACTCGTCGCTGACGTCGAGGATGAAGCGGCACATGTCCTCCTTCTCCTCCACGTTCATGCCGGCCATGGGCTCGTCGAGAAGCAGGAGGTCCGGCTCGGCGGCCAGGGCTCGGCCCAGCTCCACCCGCTTCTGCAGGCCATAGGGCAGACGCCCGACCGGCGTCTTGCGGATCGACTGGATCTCCAGGAAATCGATGATCCGCTCGGCCGCTTCCCGGTGCTCCATCTCCTCGCGCAGCGCCGGCCCCCAGTAGAGCGCCTGCCAGAGGAAATTGCGGTGCATCTTCAGAAGGCGCCCGGTCATGATGTTGTCCAGGGTGCTCATGCCCTTGAACAGGGCGATGTTCTGAAAGGTGCGGGCGATACCGGTCGCCGCGGCGTGGTGCGGCCGCATCTGCTTGCGCTTGTTGCCCTTGTAGGTAATGGCCCCGTCCTGCGGGTGATAGAAGCCGTTGATGACGTTGAGCATGGAGCTCTTGCCGGCGCCGTTCGGGCCGATGATGGCGAGGATCTCGTGCTCGCGTATCTCGAAGCTGACTTCGCTGAGTGCCCGCACGCCGCCGAAGGCGAGACTGACATTCTCCACTGCAAGCAAAGTGTCGCCGATGCGATCGCGCGTCTCACTCATAAGCCGGCTGCTAACTCGCGGCCTTGAGCGGCGGCGCCGCCGAATAGGTCTCGGCGCTGAGAATCTGCAGATCGGCGGCGATCACCCCTTGGCGCCCATCCTCGAAGGTCATCTCGGTCTCGATGTGGGTGTGGTCGAGCGTTGAGTAGAGCGCCTCCACCAGCGGCTTGTATTTGTCGGCGACGAAGCTGCGCCGGACCTTGCGGGTGCGGGTCAATTCGCCGTCGTCCGCGTCCAGCTCCTTGTGTAGCACGAGGAAGCGCTGGATCTGCGAGCCGGCAAGTTTCGGGTCCTCGCTCAGGTCCCGGTTTACCGCCTCGATCCGCTCTTTGATGGTCGCCAGCACCTTGGGGTGGGCCGCCAGCTCCTGATAGCTGGCATAGGCGATGTTGTTGCGTTCGGCCCAACTGCCGACGGCCGCCAAATCGATGTTGATGAAGACGGCGCAATAGTCACGCTGGTGGCCATAGGCGACCGCTTCCTTGATCTCCGGGAAGAACTTCAGCTTGTTCTCGACGTATTTCGGCGCCAGCAGGGCGCCGTTGTTCAGGTGGCCGACGTCCTTGGCCCGGTCGATGATCTTCAGATGGCCCTGCTCGGTGATGTAGCCGGCATCGCCCGTGTGGACCCAGCCGTCGGCGGTCTTTGTCGCGGCGGTCGCCTCGGCGCTCTTGTAGTACTCGACGAAGACGCCGGGGCTGCGGAACATCACCTCGCCGCTGTCGGCGATCTTGATCTCCACCTCCGGCGCCGGGCGCCCGACCGTATCGGGCAGGATCTCGCCGTCCGGCTGCATGGTGATGTAGACGCTCGCCTCGGTGGAGCCGTAAAGCTGCTTCAGGTTGACCCCGATCGACCGGTAGAAGCCGAAGATCTCCGGACCGATCGCTTCGCCGGCGGTATAGGCCAGACGGACGCGGCTGAAGCCCAGCGTGTTGCGCAGCGGCCCATAGGTCAGAATGTTGCCCAGGGCATAGCGCAAGCGGTCGGCCAGGGGCACCGGCTTGCCGTCGAGAATGTCGCCGCCGCAGCGTTTGGCCAGGTCCATGAAATAATGGAACATCCGCCGCTTCACCCAACCGGCATCCTCCATGCGGATCATTACCGTGGTCAGGATGTTCTCGAAGATGCGTGGCGGCGCGAAGAAATACGTCGGCCCCAGCTCGCGCAGATCGTGCATCACCGTGTCGCTCGATTCCGGGCAGCTCACGCAAAATCCGGCGATGTAGCTCTGGCTGAACGAAAACAGATGGTCGCCGACCCAGGCCATGGGCAGGTAGGCCAGCACTTCCTCGTCGCGGCGCAGATGGTCGAAGGCGATGCCGTTGGCAGCGGTGCGGATCAGATTATCGAAGCTCAGGACCACGCCTTTCGGCTGCCCGGTGGTCCCCGACGTATACAGGATGATCGCGGTGTCCGCCCCTGCGCCCTTGGCCACCTCGACCTCGTAGAAGCCCGGATGGGCGGCATCGTAGTCCCGCCCGGCGGCCTGCACATCGGCGAAGGAATGCAGGAAATCGTGGCTGTAATGGCGCATGCCGCGGATGTTGTCATAGATGATCTGATCAAGCTTGCCGTCGTGGGACCTGATCTCGATCATCTTATCGACCTGTTCCTGGTCCTCCGCCATGGCGAAGCGGACTTCCGCGTGGTCGATGACGAAAGCCATCTCCTTGGCCACCGAATCCTGGTACAGCGGCACGGGAATGGCGCCGATCGCTTGCGCCGCCGTCATGGTCCAGTAGAGGCGCGGCCGGTTGTCTCCGACGATGGCGATCTTGTCGCCGCGCTTCAGGCCCAGCGCCGCCAGGCCGCACGCCAGCGCCCGCACCTCGGCCGCCACTTGCGCCCAGGTCCAGCTCTGCCAGATGCCGAAATCCTTCTCGCGGATGGCCGGGCGATTGCCGTTCTTAACCGCCTGATCCGCGCACAGCTTGGGGAAGGTGTCGAGACTGCCGGGCGCCGGCCTACCTTGTGCGTCGCCGCTCAAGGCGTTCCTCCGGGAGTTCCTCCGGCTTTATCCGCTTGGCCACTCGCCGCCGGCACGGGGACGAAACCACGTGCCGTCGCAACTGCCCCGCGTCGGGCATCGAGGTGTCCGGCCAATTTGACCTCCCATGGGCTGTTTGTTATTCCGGCCCCTTCCCAGTCGCTGGGGCCGTGTCAGCCTTATCCTCTAGATAAAGTCCAATCCCGAGACAGCGTCAAGCGTTTGCTGGGCGGCTGAGTTTACCCTTGCCGGTTGCACTGGCTTGGTTAACGGTGGATGCGGTATGACTAGCGCCGACGGCGCGATTCGCCGCGCTGTTCTTTTGCAGGAGACCTTGAGGAGTTAACGCCGTGAGCCAGGGGATCGACAGCCTCAAAACCCGCCGGACGTTGCAGGCCGGTGGCCAAAGCTATGACTACTACAGCCTGGAGGCCGCCGCGCAGGCCGGCCTCGGCGATCTCTCGCGACTCCCGGTCTCGCTCAAGATCCTGCTGGAAAACCTGCTGCGCCACGAGGATGGGCGCAGCGTCACCGCCGACGACATCAAGGCGGTCGCCGCCTGGCTCACCGACCGCCGCTCGGACCGCGAGATTGCCTATCGCCCGGCGCGGGTGCTGATGCAGGATTTCACCGGCGTTCCCGCGGTCGTTGACCTGGCCGCCATGCGCGAGGCCATGCAAGGGCTGGGCGGGGACGTGAAGCGGATCAACCCGCTCTCGCCGGTGGATCTGGTGATCGACCATTCGGTGATGGTCGATGCCTTTGGCGGCCCCGGTGCCTTCAAGAAAAACGTGGAGATGGAATTCGAGCGCAACGGCGAGCGCTATGCGTTCCTGCGCTGGGGCCAAGGCGCCTTCGACAACTTCCGCGTGGTCCCGCCGGGCACCGGCATCTGCCATCAGGTGAACCTGGAATACCTCGCCCAGGTGGTGTGGACCAAGGCGGAAGACGGCGCGACGGTGGCTTACCCCGATACCCTGGTGGGCACCGACAGCCATACCACCATGGTCAACGGCCTGGCCGTGCTCGGCTGGGGGGTCGGCGGCATCGAGGCCGAGGCCGCCATGCTCGGCCAGCCGGTCTCCATGCTCATTCCCGAAGTGGTCGGCTTCAAGTTGACCGGCAAGCTGCCCGAGGGGGCCACCGCCACCGATCTGGTCTTGACCGTGACCCAGATGCTGCGCAGCAGCGGCGTGGTCGGCAAGTTCGTCGAATTCTACGGCCCCGGCCTGGATGCCCTGGGCCTGGCGGACCGCGCCACCATCGCCAACATGGCGCCGGAATACGGCGCCACTTGCGGCTTCTTCCCCATCGACCAGGAGACCATCCGCTACCTGCGCTTTACCGGCCGCGACGACAAGCGCGTCGCCCTGGTCGAGGCCTATGCCAAGGCCCAGGGCCTGTGGCGCACGGCGGAGACACCGGAGCCGGTCTTCAGCGATACCCTGAGCCTGGAGCTGGGCAAGGTCGAGCCGTCCCTGGCCGGCCCGAAGCGGCCCCAGGACAAAGTGGCGCTATCCACGGCCGCGGCGGCGTTTCGCGACTATTTGGCCAAGGAAACCGATGGCAAAGGCGGCGGCCGTGACGCCGGCGTGGCGGTCGCGGGCGCCAACTACAAGCTGGCGCACGGGGATGTGGTCATCGCCGCGATCACCAGCTGCACCAACACCTCGAATCCCAGCGTCATGGTCGGCGCCGGCCTGCTCGCCCGCAACGCCCTGGCCAAGGGCTTGACGGTGAAGCCGTGGGTAAAGACGTCGCTGGCCCCCGGCTCGCAGGTGGTGACCGACTATCTGAACAAGGCCGGGGTGCAGAAGGATCTGGACGCCCTGGGCTTCAACCTGGTGGGCTATGGCTGCACCACCTGCATCGGTAATTCAGGGCCGCTGCCAGAACCGATCGCCGGTGCCGTCGAGGCGGGCGATCTGGTGGTCTGCTCCGTGCTTTCCGGCAACCGCAATTTCGAGGGCCGCATCAGCCCCCATTGCCGGGCCAATTATCTGGCCTCGCCGCCGCTGGTGGTCGCCTATGCCCTGGCCGGGTCGATGACCGTCGATCTGGTCAAAGAGCCGCTGGGCGAGGATGCCGCCGGCAAGCCCGTCTACCTGCGCGACATCTGGCCGTCGAGCAAGGAGATCGGCGAAGTCATCGAAAAGGCGCTGACCGCCAAGATGTACAGCGACCGCTATGCCGACGTGTTCAAAGGGCCGGAGCAGTGGCAGAAGGTCGAGACCGCCACCGGCCTGACCTATGCCTGGGTGGAGGATAGCACCTATGTGCGCTTCCCGCCGTTCTTCGAGGGCATGAGCGTCGAGCCGGCGGCTTTGGCCGATGTCACCGGGGCCCGGGTCCTGGCTCTGCTCGCCGATTCGGTGACCACCGATCACATCTCCCCGGCCGGATCGATCAAGAAGGACAGCCCGGCGGGGGAGTACCTGTTGCAGCACCAGGTGCGGCCGGCAGACTTCAATTCCTACGGGGCCCGGCGCGGCAATCACGAGGTGATGATGCGCGGCACTTTCGCCAACATCCGCATCCGTAACGAGATGGTGCCGGGCGTCGAGGGCGGCATCACCAAGCATCTGCCCAGCGGCGAGGTCATGCCCATCTATGACGCCGCCATGAAATACCAGGCCGAGGGCGTGCCCCTGGTGGTGCTGGCCGGCAAGGAATACGGCACCGGTTCATCCCGCGACTGGGCCGCCAAGGGAACCCGCCTGCTCGGCGTCAAGGCGGTGATCACGGAAAGCTTCGAGCGCATCCATCGCTCGAACCTGGTGGGCATGGGCATCCTGCCGCTGCAGTTCAAGGACGGGCAGAACCGCAAGTCCCTGAATCTGACCGGCGCCGAGCTGTTCGACATCACCGGCATCGCCGGCGGCATCCGCCCGCGCATGGACATGGCCTGCCGCATCCACCGCCCGGACGGTAGCGCAGAGGACATCAAGCTGCTCTGCCGCATCGATACGGCGGACGAGGTGGAATACTACCGCCACGGCGGCATCCTGCACTATGTGCTGCGCAATTTGATGAAGGCCGGTTAGGCCTCAGAAAACCGCGGAGAAGCGGGAATTCTCTGAGCCCGCGCCTTTCACCCGAACGTGATTCGCGCGTGACCGGCGGGGTCCGTATTGTCCCGTCATGCACTTCCCTGCCCCAAGGGTGGTACGAGACCTAGCTGGCCTCGCCGTCGCCATCATCGGACTTCTCGGACTCCTTGCCGCTGCCCCCGCGCAAGCGGCCACCGACGGACGTCCGCCGGTGGTGGTCGAGCTATTTACCTCGCAAGGCTGTTCCTCTTGTCCGCCGGCGGATCAGCTGCTGACCGAATTGGCGGCGCGGCCGGACGTGATTGCCTTATCCCTGCACGTGGATTATTGGGATTACATCGGCTGGAAGGACCCCTACGGCAGCCCGATGATGACCGAGCGCCAGCGGCGCTACGCCAGTGAGCTGGGGCTGCGCTATGTGTTTACGCCGCAGATGATTGTCGACGGCCGGCAAAGCGTCGTCGGCTCCGACCGGATCGCGGTGGAGTCGGCACTCGCCGCGGCGCGGGCGCGGGACAAGGCGGTGCGGGTGAGCTTTCGTCCCGACGACGGCGGTGTCGTCGTCATCGACGCCGGCCATGCCCCCGATGTCGGGGCCACGGTCTGGCTGGCGATCTACGACAGCGATCACGAGACGGAGGTCAAGCGCGGCGAGAACGCCGGGCGCACCATCCGCAACGCCAACGTGGTGCGCAGCATCGAACGCCTGGGAACCTGGACCGGCGAAGCGCTGGAGATTCCGCTCAACCTGGGAAACGCAGCGGCGCGGGGCCGCTATGGCTGTGCCGTGATCGTGCAACAGGGCCGCAACGGCCCGATCCTCGGCGCCGCCGCCATGATGCTCGATACCCTCGCCCAGGCACAGTAGCCGCGCGCGTCTTTTAGTCGCCCGACGTCAAGCCCCGCTCGACGAGGGATGTCAGGCGGCGGCCGAACGCCGCCGGATCTGGCAACGGCTCGCCTTCCAGAATGCGTGCCTGATCGAGCAACAGGTGCGCCGCGTCCTCCATGACCGTCCCGCCCGCCGAGTTATCGCCGGCGAGACGATCGGCCAGGCGCCGGATCAGCGGGTGGCCGGGATTAATCTCGAGCACCCGCTTGGCGGCGTGATCCAGTTGCCGGTGCTGCTTGAGCAGCCGCTCCAGGTGCATGTCGATGTCGCCCTCGTCGGCGACCAGACAGACGGCGCTATCGGTCAGGCGCTCGGAGACGCGCACGTCCTTGACGTCGTCCTTGAGGGTCAGTTTGACGAAGGCGATGAGGGCATCGAGACCCGGCGTTTCCGCCGCCGTGTCGGCCGCCTCGCCGGCGTCGGCGTCCTTCTTGTCGCCGATCTTGCCCAGGTCGGTGCCGCCGCGCGTGACCGACTTGAGTTGCCGGCCCTGATATTCGCTCACCGCCGGAATCCAGAATTCATCCACCGGATCGCTGAGCAGCAACACCTCGACACCCTTGGCGGCGAAACCCTCTAGATGCGGGCTGCGCCGCAGGGCATCGGTATCATCACCGCTGAGGTAATAGATCGCCTCCTGCCCCGCCGGCATACGTTCTATGTAGTCGCCTAGCGAGACGTTCTCCGAACCGCGCGTGGTGGCAAAGCGGGCAAGCTCCAGCAAAGTCTCGCGCTGGCTCGCGTCCTCGTAGAGGCCTTCCTTCAGGACGGCGCCGAAGTTGCCCCAAAAGGCGATGTATTCGTCGGGCGCGTTCTTGGCCCGCTTCTTCAGCTCGGCCAGAACCCGTTTGGTGACCGCCTGGCGGATCTTGGCCAAGAGCGGATTGTGCTGCAGGGTTTCGCGGCTGATGTTGAGCGGCAGATCCTCGGTATCGATGACCCCGCGCAGGAAACGCAAATACGCGGGCACCAGATCTTCGCACTGATCGCTGATGAAGACGCGCTTGACGTAAAGCTTAACGCCGTGCTGGCGCTCGGGATGGAACAGATCGAACGGCTTGCTCGCCGGAATGAAGAGCAGGCCGGTGTATTCCAACACACCTTCGGCCCGGAAGTGCAGACGCAGCCACGGGTCGTCGAAGGCATGTGCGACGTGGTGGTAGAACTCGGTATAGGCCTCGTCGCTGATCTCGCTTTTCGCCCGCGTCCAGATCGCCGATGCGGCGTTCAGCGTCTCGTCCTTGTCGCCCTCATGCAGGACTACCGGGATGGCGATGTGGTCGGAGTATGTCTTGACGATGCGCCGCAGGCGCGCCGGGTCGAGGAACTCGTCCTCGCCCTTCTTCAGGTGCAATTGGATGCGCGTGCCGCGCGCCGGCGCGTCATCGGTGGCGGCAACGGTGAATTCGCCCTTGCCGTCGGAGACCCAGCGCCAGCCCTGCGTCTCGCCGGCCTTGCGACTGGACACCGTGACCTCGTCGGCGACCATGAAGGCGGCATAGAAACCGACCCCGAACTGGCCGATCAAATTGGCCCCGTCCGACTTCTGCTCCAACTGGCGCATGAAGGCGGCGGTGCCCGAGCGGGCGATGGTGCCCAGGTTGTCCACCAGATCGTCGCGATTCATGCCGATGCCGTTGTCGCTGATGCTCAGCGTCCGTGCCTTGGCATCACAGGCCAGCTCGATGCGAAAATCGGTGTCGCCGGCGGTCAGCTCCGGCTGGGTGAGCGCCGCGTAGCGCAGCCGGTCGCAGGCATCCGAGGCATTGGAGATCAGCTCGCGCAGGAAGATCTCCTTGTTCGAATAAAGGGCGTTGGCGACGATCTCGAGAAGGCGGCCGACTTCCGCCTGGAAGCCGAGCGTTTCCTCCTTGGGAAGCGTCCGGGTCGATGATTTCTTATTCGCCATAGTCTCCATCGGGGTTGCTGGGCCAGGGGTCGGAGCCGCCCGCAGATCGGCGGCCACTGATTCGAGGCACATATGTGCTAATAGATTGGCGACTGCAAGTCCCCGCCGGCCTATTTGCCGGCGGGACGCGAGGGGAATGGGCATGGGCAAAGGCGACGGCGAAATGCAGGCGGCCCGCCGGGCGATGGTCCAGGAGATCGCCGACGAGGTGCGCGCCACGCGCAAGCATCTGGGCAAGGACGCGCTGGATCCCCGAGTCATGGCGGCGATGGGCAAGGTCGCCCGGCATGCCTTCGTGCCCCAGGTCAACTGGTCCAACGCCTATGAGAACCGGCCGCAGCCGATCGGCCACGGGCAGACCATCTCGCAACCGTACATGGTGGCGGTCATGTCCGACTTGGCGGCGGTCGCGCCGGCCGACCGGGTGCTCGAGATCGGGACCGGTTGCGGCTATCAGTCGGCGGTGTTGGCGGAATTGGCGGCGCGCGTCTTTACCATCGAAGTGGTGCCGGAGCTGGCCAATCAGGCGGCCGAGCGGCTGCGCGGTCTCGGCTACGACAACATCGATGTGCGGATCGGCGACGGTGCCCTGGGCTGGCCCGAGCACGCCCCATTCGATGCCATCGTCGTCACCGCCGCGGCCTGGCACCGGGTGCCGCCCGCCTTGATCGAGCAGCTCGCGCCGGGGGGCCGTCTGGTGGTGCCGGTGGACCGTTCCAAGGCGGCGGCGCGCTATCCCTTCACGGCGCAGCGGCAGGATCTGCTGCTGGTCAGCAAGGACGCGCGGGGCAAGGTCTCCGAGCGCAGCGTGCTGCCGGTCGCCTTCGTGCCCCTGGTCGAGGGCGGCACAGGATAACCGGATCCAGGGCTTGCAACCTGGACACCGGGGACCGATTCTCTCCCCATGACCGAGTTCGCCCAGGGCCGCGTCAGCGCCGTACTCGGCCCGACGAATACAGGTAAGACCTACCTCGCTATCGAGCGCATGCTCGGCCATGGCAGCGGCATGATCGGCTTTCCGCTGCGCCTGCTGGCGCGCGAGAACTATGACCGCGTGGTGCGCCTGAAAGGCGCCGCGCACGTGGCCCTGGTCACCGGCGAGGAGAAGATCGTCCCGCCCGGCGCCCGCTATTTCCTGTGCACGGTCGAGTCCATGCCGGTCGACCGCCCGGTCGATTTCCTGGCCATCGACGAGGTGCAGCTATGCGCCGATGCGGAGCGCGGGCACATCTTCACGGACCGGGTGCTCCATGCCCGCGGCCGGCACGAGACCATGCTGCTCGGCGCCGAGACGGTCCGCTCCGTGCTGCGCGAGCTGGTGCCCGAGGCCGAGCAGATCACGCGGCCGCGCTTTTCGACCCTCAGCCATGTGGGCGCGCGCAAACTGACGCGCGTGCCGCCGCGCTCGGCGGTGGTCGCCTTCTCCGCCGCCGAGGTTTACGCCATGGCCGAATTGTTGCGCCGGCAGCGCGGCGGCACGGCCGTCGTCCTCGGGGCGCTCAGCCCGCGTACCCGCAATGCCCAGGTGGCCATGTTCGAATCCGGCGAGGTGGACTATCTGGTCGCCACCGACGCCATCGGCATGGGCCTCAACCTGGATCTCGATCATGTTGCCTTTGCCCGCCTGTCGAAGTTCGACGGCCGCACCGTGCGGGCGCTCAGCGCGGCCGAGCTAGCGCAGATCGCCGGCCGCGCCGGCCGCCACATGGCCGCCGGCACATTCGGGACCACCGGGGACGCCGGCACCCTGGCGCCGGAATTGGTGGAGGCGGTGGAGAACCACCGTTTCGATCCCGTGCGCCTGCTCTATTGGCGGACCCGGGATCTGGATTTCCGCAGCCCGCGCCTGCTGCTCAAAAGCCTGGACCGGCCGCCGCCGCGGCCGCAGCTCCTCCGGGTCCGCGGCGCCGAGGACCTGCAGGCCCTGACCGCCCTGGCCCGCGATGCCGAGGTCGCCGCCCTGGCCCGCCACCCGGCGGCGGTGCGCCTGCTCTGGGAGGTGTGCCAGGTGCCGGATTTCCAGAAGATACTGTCGGATCAGCATGCCCGCCTGCTCGGCCGCCTGTATCGCTACCTGGCGCCGGACGGCGGCCGCCTGCCCGAGGACTGGGTCGCCCGTCAGGTGGCGCGCATCGACCGGACCGATGGCGACATCGACGCCCTGGTCGGCCGCATCAGCCAGATTCGCACCTGGACCTATATATCGCACCGCGCCGACTGGATGACCGATGCCGGCCATTGGCAAGAAAGGGCGCGGGAGATCGAGGACCGCCTGTCCGACAGCCTGCACGAGCGGCTGACGCAGCGCTTCGTCGATCGCCGGGCGGCCATGCTGGTGCGCCGCCTGGGGGCCGGCGGCGATCTATTGGCGGCGGTCAAGACCAACGGCGATGTCCTGGTCGAGGGCGAATTCGTCGGCCACCTGGAGGGCTTCCAGTTCCGGGCCGACGGGACCGTGGCCGGTGCCGAGGCCAAGCCCCTGCTTACCGCGGCGCGGCGGGCGCTGACCGGCACCATGCCCGGCCGCGTGCGCGATTTGGAGCGTGACGGCGACGATGCCTTTACGCTCGAGACGGATGGCCGCCTGGTCTGGCGCGGCATGGCCGTGGCCCGGCTGGCGCGCGGCGAAAGCGCGCTCCGGCCGGAAGTCGACCCGTTGGCCAGCGAATTCCTCGATGGGCGCAGCCGCGAGCGGTTGCGGCTGCGCCTCACCGCTTGGCTGCGCCACTATCTGGAAAGCGAACTGGCGCCGTTGTATCGCCTGGCTGAGGCGGCGGCGCGCCCGGAACTGGGCGGCCACCTGCGCGGCCTGCTGTTCCAGTTGGCCGAGGCGTTCGGTCTGGTGCCGCGGCGGGTGGTGGCGGCGCAGGTGCGTGGACTGACCCGCGCCGACCGTCGCGCTCTTGCCGATCTCGGGGTGCGCCTGGGGGCTGAAAGCGTGTTTCTCCCGGCGCTGCTGCGGACGCGCTCGGCGCGCCTGCGCGGCCTTTTGTGGGCGCTGCACGGCAAGACCGCGCCGCCGCAACTGCCGCGACTGGGCCGGCGCCTCGTCCCGGCGGCCGGGATCGATCCGAGCCTCTGCCAGGCGCTGGGGTACCGCTACTTGGGCGGGCCCAACGGTGCCAGGGGCGCCGGGGTGGTGTTGCGCGCCGATACCCTGGAACGGCTGGTGCGGGAGGCGCGGCGGTTGGCGGCCACGGGCCTATTTGCCGTGACGCCGCGTCTGCGCGACCTGGCTGGTGGTGCGGCCGAGGCGGAGGCCGTGCTGGCGGCCCTCGGCTACCGGGTGCGCCGGCTGCCCGAGGGCACCCGCGTCGTGGCCCCCACCCGATCGGCCAATGGCAAGGCCGGCGCCACCGGCCGTGCCAAGCGCCGGCGGCAAGCGCCGAGCGCCGACTCGCCGTTCGCCAAGCTGCGCGAGTTCGACCGGGAGAGATGAGCGAGCCGGATCTGCGTCTCGATAAATGGCTGTGGTATGCGCGGTTCTTCAAAAGCCGCAGCGCCGCGACCCGCCTGTGCGCCGCCGGCCGCTTGCGCATTGGCGGGGCGGTTATCAACAAGGCGCATTACAAGATCAAGCTTGGCGATGTCCTGACGTTTCCCCAGGGCCGGTTGATCCGGGTGGTCAAGGTGTTGGCGCTGGGACTCCGGCGCGGCCCGGCGCCGGAGGCCCGATTGCTCTACGAGGATCTCAAACCGCCCGGTTCAGCCTCCGGCCCGCCGCCCGCCGGCGGCCAGTTGCGTTCCGGCGGCCGCCCCACCAAGCGGGATCGGCGCGCCCTGCAGCGCCTGAAAGGTCAGAACTGAGGCGGTTGCGCTGCCGCCGAGAAAATCTATTTATGGTTAACTTCCTATTAACTATCACAGGCTTACGATTTGCGGCAGTGCGGGAAAGACCGCTTTGCTTAGTGTGTTTCGAGGCTTTTATGGTTAGTCCTTATCTGATGAGGCCGATCCGGACCCTGCAACAGGCGCAGCAAGACCGCGCCCGGGTTCGCCGTCGGCTGAAAATCGCCCGGCCTACCTTGGCCATCGGCTCGATGGTGCGTGTGCTCCCGAGTCAGCAGCTTCCGAATTTGACGGCGAGCGGGCGCCAGGCGCCCCGGTCGCCCCAATCGCCGACAAATCGCGAAGCCGCCTAGTGGCTTAAGGCCGCCCGTTCCGCCGGAGCCTGTTCGAGGCTCGGCGCGGAAACGGTGGCCCGGCTAGGTTCTGACGAACACCAGCGACAGATTGTTGGCCGGCATGTCGACGATCTCGCGCTGGGCGAGGCCCGTTTGCGTCGCCAACGCCGTCATATCCTCCAGGTTTCGCACCCCCCAGGCGCTGTTCCGCTGGCGCAGCGATGCGTCGAATGCCTGGTTGGAGGGCGCCGTGTGGCGTCCGTTTCGCCTGTACGGACCGTACAGATAGAGAACCCCGCCGATCGGCAGGATCCGCCCGGCACCGGCGAGCAGCCCTTCGCTGGCCGCCCACGGCGAGATATGCACCATGTTGATGCAAACGATGGCATCGGCGGCTGGCACCGGCCATGGCCAGGCCGTGACATCCAATTCGAGGGCCGGCAGTAGGTTCCGGCACCGCTCGGCGGCGGCATGGGCGTCGATGCTGCGCCGACAGTCCGGATCCGTATCGCTCGGCTGCCACCGGAGAGACGGCAGGTTGCCGGCAAAATGCGCGGCGTGCTCGCCGCTGCCGCTGGCAATTTCCAAGACCAGTCCGCGCGGCGGCAGCACCTGCGCGAGGACATCCAGAATGGGTTGCCGGTTGCGCTGCGCCGCCGGAGCGAAACGGCGCGCGTCCGCGGTCCCAGGGAGGTTGCCGTCGAGCTGCTCGATCATGGCGGAAAGGCTAGCCTTCCCATAATCTTACAGCAAGCGCCGATCGGCGGTCGGGACCCGAAAACCCGTACGAGACATAGGGTTGCGCGCCGTTGCACCGGCGTGATACGGAACAGAGTGATCAACCGATTCAAGGCCTTGTTTGGGGATCGGCGCGGCGGCACGGCTACGGCCGGCGGCCGCCATAGCGCCGACGAATTGCGCATCGCGGCGGCGGCGCTGCTGGTCGAGGCGGCGCAGATGGACGACGATTTCGATGCGCGCGAACGCGACAAGGTTCTCGAACTGGTAACCGATCGGTTCGATCTGAACCGCGAGGAAAGTCTGAGTTTGCTCGGGGCGGCGGAAGAACGGGTGGCGCATGCCAGTCAATTGCATGGGTTCACGCGTATCGTAAACAAGGCATTCGATCAGGTGGAACGGGTCGAGCTTTTGGAGATGCTCTGGGAAGTCATCTACACCGATGGCGAGTTGCATGACCACGAGGCCAGCTTGATGCGCCGGCTCGCCGGCCTGCTCCATGTCTCCGACCGGGAAAGTGCTACGGCCCGCAATCGGGCCCTGGCGCGCCTTGGTCAGGCATAGCATTGCGCCCCGGCGCAGCGCCCGGAAAGGGGCGTTGGCCGCGGCCACTAGATTGAGGAGAGCGAGGCAATGACCTACGTCGTCACCGAAGCATGCATCAAGTGCAAATACATGGACTGCGTCGAGGTTTGCCCCGTCGACTGCTTTTACGTGGGGGAAAACATGCTGGTCATCCACCCGGACGAATGCATCGACTGCGGCGTCTGCGAGCCAGAGTGCCCGCCGGAGGCGATTCTCCCGGATACGGATCCACAAGCGGAGCCCTGGCTGGAACTCAACCGCGAGTACAGCGACAACAAATGGCCGAATATTACCAGAAAAGGCCAGCCGCCGGCGGATGCGGAAGACTACAAGGGCATGGAGGGCAAGTTTGAAAAGTTCTTCAGTCCGAAACCGGGCCAGAGCGGCGGTTAACCTTTCCGCCCGGCGCCGGACAAAACTTAACGCTATTGCCCGGCGGCAGGCCACGTCTCGCGGTTATTGCACCGCAGCACTTGTTTAATCGACGAAAATAGCGTATATATAATATCTTAAGATTGCCGGTTGCCGAGAAGGCCGATTCCGCTGCGGCGGGGCGGTTTTCCGAAGATCCGGGGCCAGACCCGAATTCGCAGACGAGGACCGGAACAGGGTGCCGTACAGGGAAGTGCGGCGCCTTTGTCTCGGGCGCACGCCTTCTCCGGTCGCGGGTCGCTTCCGCTGTCGGAACCAAGCGGGGGTCGAAACCAGGCGGGATCGCAAGCAAGCCGGAATCGGCGGACGATCGGGAGAGGGGGGTAGCCCCCAGCTTCCGGCGCTCGTGGCCGTAGGCGGGTTTAGACGGAGCAAAGAGCATACCATGGCAAAGGCGAGCGAATTCGGTGCCGGCGACTACGTTGTCTATCCGACGCATGGCGTCGGTCGAGTCCTGGGAATCGAAAAACAGGAGATCGCGGGACAGGCCCTGCGGCTCATCGTGATCAAGTTCGAAAAGGACCGCATGACCCTGCGGGTCCCCGTGGAGAAGGCTCAGGATTCGGGCCTTCGCAAGCTCTCCAGCCGCAAGATGATGGATACCGCCCTGGCCACCCTGAAGGGGCGCAGCCGGGTGAAGCGGACCATGTGGAGCCGGCGGGCGCAGGAGTACGAGGCCAAGATCAATTCGGGCGACCCGGTTTCCATTGCCGAGGTGGTTCGCGATCTGCACCGCAATTCCGATCAGCCGGACCAGTCCTACAGCGAGCGGCAGATGTATCAGGCCGCCCTCGACCGGCTGGCGCGCGAACTGGCCGCCGTGGAGAAAATCGACGAGACGGCGGCGGCCAACAAACTCGAAGAGCTGCTCACGGCGGCATAAGGTCGCACCAGGTTAGGGGACTTGATCGCCTCGCGCCGCGGTGGGATGGCGGTTGTGGCCTGACATGCCGGCGATATGACCGATCGGCAAAAGTTTGCAGTCATGCGCGCGGCGCGCCGGGTCTGGGCGATCGGCGCCATTCATGCCGATGTCGATCGGCTCGACCGCTTGCACGCGGCGCTGTGGCCCCGTCTGCAAATCTGTGATCGCATCGTCTATCTCGGCAATATGATCGGCCGCGGCGCCGCCAGCCGCGAAACCATCGACTCGCTGCTCGATTTCCGGGTCGCCGTATTGGCCCGGCCGCACAGCGATGTGGAGGACGTAATCTATCTGCGCGGCGGCCAGGAGGAGATGTGGCAAAAGCTGCTGCAGCTTCAATTCGCCGCCGATGCGCGGAACGTCCTCGACTGGATGATCGAGCAGGGGGCGGGCGCGACCCTGCAATCCTATGCGATCTCGCCGGAGGAGGCGCTGCGCGAGGCCGCGGCCGGGACCGTGGCCCTGACCCGCTGGACCGCGCGTTTGCGCCAAGCGGTCCAATCGGCGCCCGGCCACTATCAGCTCATGGGCTCGCTGCGCCGCGCCGCCTATACCGATGATGGGGCGCTGCTCTTCGTCAACACCGGCCTGGACCCGACCCGGCCGCTCGAGGCCCAGAGGGACAGCTTCTGGTGGAACAGCGGCCGCTTCCACGACATAACCACGCCCTACGGCGCCTTTCGCCGGATCTGCCGCGGCTTCGATCCCAGCCACGCGGGCTTCAAGCTCACCGACTACACGGCGACGCTGGATGCGGGCTGCGGCTTCGGCGGTCGCCTCATGGCCGCCTGCCTGACCCCCGACGGGGCCCTGGTCGACCGCATCGAGGCGTAGGGTACCTTTTACTCGACGATAAGCTTCACGGTGCGCCCCGCCGGTAGCGGGCTGTTGTCCTCCAGGCCATTGAGGACCTGGAATCGCTCCAGGCGATGGTCGGGGAAGGGCATGCGCTCGGCCAGCGTGCCCGCCGTTTCCCCGCGGCGCACCTTGTGCAGCACCAGGCGCCAAGGTTTCACGGCCGCCGCTTCGGCGGCGCTCAACTTACGAAAGCTATAGGTCGTCTCGCGGAAGGGGCGCGACAGGGAATCGGTCAGCTTTGCCGGGGTCACGAAGACCATCCGATAAATCGTCTGATCGTCGTAGCGGATGGCGACGGCGCGCAAATCGCGCGGGCCGCTGCGCCCGTTGACCGAGACCTCTCCGGTCGCCGCCGGCATGCCGTTAATGGTGATGGCCTCGACGTTCTGCACCGGCACTCCCTTGGCCCACACCTGGGTCAGGTAACTGGTCATGCTGCCGCCGCCCGACTCGCGGGCCTGATCGAAGAGGAAGCCGGCGCCCTCGGGCCCGCGCGCGATCACGCTTTGGCTGCTGTTCGCCAGGCGGAAACCCTCCGGGACCGTGAAGGCAAAGCGCAGCGCCGGGTGCACGAACTGGCGGCCGCGAATTAGGCCCTGGTCGGGATTGTCGCCATAGAGCATGCCGTCGATCTTGCCCAGGTAGATGTCGCGGCCGACGATCGGGTCCTTGACGGTCACGACGCCGGCTTCGGCGATGGCCCGCTGCACGCGGTCGGCGGTGCGCGGGTGGGTCTGCATGATATTGAAGTCGTCGGCGCGGCCTGGTTGGCCTGCCAGCTCGGCCTCCAGGCGGCTATCGGCCAGCAGCTTCGAGAGGAACCCGGCCATGGCGTTGGCATCGAACCCGGCACGGGTGAGATAGCGCACGCCCAGCACATCCGACTCGTATTCCTGCTCGCGCGAGAAGCTGCGCAGGGCAACAGAGCTAATGGCGGTGAAGGTGTCGGTAGCCGCCTTGTTGCCCAACAGGACGCCGAGGCCGACCCCGGCAAGGTTCGCCGCCATCGTCTGACCATAGCGCTCGGCGCTGTGGCGGGCGGCCACATGGCCGATTTCATGGGCCAGGACACCGGCCACCTCGGCCTCGCTGTCGGCCAGGGCCAGCAGGCCGCGGGTCACATAGACATAGCCGCCGGGCAAGGCGAACGCATTGACGATGGGGCTGTCCAGAACGGTGAACGTGAATTGCTGGTTGGGAATCTCCGATGTCTGCACCAGAAGATTGCCGATGCTCGAGATATAGGCGCTCAGCGCCGCATTCTCATAGACGCCGCCGAATTGCGGGACGATCTTTTCGTGCTCTTGCAGGCCCAGGCGCGCCTCGTCCTCGGGCGACATGCCGCCGGTGAAGAAAGTCCGGCCCGTGGCCGGGGCGGTGGCGCAGCCCGCCAGCAGGCCCGGAACGACCAGGGCGGCGACGGCGACGAGTACCTGAAAAGCGCGCGATATCATTTGGCGATGACCTCGATCTGTTCGGGATGGGTTATGTCCACCATCGGTCCGTTCCGGGATTTTAGCCAACCGCGCACGCGGACGATACGGTCCCGATAGGATTGCGGGTCTATGAGCTCGGACTCGAACAGGCGGCGGACCGCCGGGGCCAGGCTGGCGGTAAAATCGCTGCGCCAATCGGCGCCGAAATTGAGATAGACGCGACCGCGCACGACGGCGACATCGCGCACGCGCCCCTCGATCAACTCGAATCGGCCGAGATAACGATCCGCCTCCTCCGGCGTGCGGACGGCGTAAAAAGAATCCGCCCAGATGCCGCGGCGGCCGTCGCGCGCCGCGGCTTCGCGCGCCAGCATCTCGGGGACCAACGCCCGGTTGTCCTGGAAGCTGTAGACGCGGGCCATGCCGGCGTCGAGCAGCGCCCCCTGCACCCAATCGCCCGCCGCCTCGTCGATGAGATGGGCAAGGACGCGGCCGTGCCGATCGCCGCGCCGGCCGCCATAGGCCAGGCGGACCTCGCGACCAAGAGTCAGCTTGGCCAAGACGGCCTTTGCCTCGTCCGCCAGCGGCCAGGCCTCGAATCCGGCGCGGCCAAGCGGCAGCTTGGGGGCTTGTATGCCGACCAGGCGGACCTCCCGGCCGTCGGCCAGCACCAGCGTGTCACCGTCGACAATTTCCGTGACCCGGGCGATCTCCGCGCCGTCGAGGGCCGCAAGCGCGTCCGGCACGGACTGCGCGGTTGCGGCCGTCGGCGCCCAGATCAGCGCGAGCCAGAGAAAAAGCAGGCGAATGCGTGAATACATCACAGCTCCAGGCGTCGGATGATGGCCGCGCCTGGCCATTGGCAAGCGCCGTTGTCAATGCGATATAGGGCGGATCGCGCTGTGATCCAGCACTGAATGTCATGAAAGAAGGCTTGTGTCTCTCGTGTCCGAACACGCCAAATCGCTGCCCGATCTGTTTCCGC